>NZ_JADCLQ010000061.1:0-33011 GCF_015234155.1 Dysgonomonas sp. GY75 | reverse complement strand
CTCTCAATTCTGTCAAAGAACTCGTGAAAGTAGAGAACTCTCGTGTGGTTTTCTTTATGCCTTCGCCATCCACGGTGGCTACTACTACTTTCTTGTGTACGTCTATGCCGCATCCCCTGGATACGACCTGGGTAAATGTAATCTGTTCCATAGTCTTAATCTTTAGTTGGTTATAACCAAAGCTAAGGGCCTTTGCTAACTTTTACATTATCTTTGGCGTCTTTTTTACGTCATGGGGGTTTCATAATAACAAATTTAATTAATAACTTAAATCTCAAGTCAAATCTATGATTTAATATTATTATGGAATGTTGTTATTATTATATAGCTATCCGGAGTTATTAAATGGTTATAAGAGGTTATTATCCGAAACAAGTCCTTCCGCATGGTCATACCAGTCATATAGCGATGAGTAAACCTTATTTATAAAGTCTTGAAAATGTTTTTATATCGTAATTTATGGGATTTATGTGTTTTCGGAATAATGGCATTTATTTAATCAAACTGCTATAAAAAAGAAAAGGTTGTCATCCCGACAACCAATCTTCATTGTTAACCTTAAATCTAATACTATGAAAAACACATTACAAAGATAAGGGGCGTCCGGGAATATTCCAAATAATCACAAGTGTTATTTTAACAGTTTAAATTTGTTTAACGGAGACCTTGGGAATATCTGTCCAAATGTTAAATATCCTTGCGTATTATAAACAAATAAAAAAGGCCTGAAGCCAGACCTTTTTATATATTTCATTGATTATTAAGTATTATAGTTATCTGTTTACGATATCCATAGTATCCGAAGCAATCATAAATTCTTCATCAGTTGGTACAACCATCACTTTTATTTTAGAATCCGGTGTGGTAATTACCGCCTCTTCCCCATAAATCTTCATATTTTTCTCTGTGTCGAGTTTTATTCCCAGAAATTCTAAGTCGAGACAGATTTCTTCTCTAAGGTAAACGGCATTTTCTCCTATACCTCCTGTGAAAAGTAAGATATCAAGACCTCCCAAAGCTGCCGTATACGCCCCTATATATTTCTTGATACGGTAGAGGAACATATCATAGGCTAATTTGGCCTTTTCGTTTCCTTCAGCAATGGCAGCTCTGATTTCACGCATATCAGATGAAACGCCTGAAACTCCTAGCAAACCACTATGTTTATTTACGAGAGTAGAAATTGCCTGTGTGCCAATATTTTCTTTTTCCATTATGAATGAGATTATACCTGCATCCACATCTCCCGAGCGTGTACCCATCAACAAGCCTTCGACGGGGGTCATACCCATCGATGTGTCTACAGAAACACCTCCTTTAATAGCAGCCAGAGAGCCGCCATTACCGATATGTGCTGAAATAATCCGTTGCTCCTCGTATGGAATACCCAGCGATTCACAAGCCTTACGCGAAACATAACGATGACTCGTACCATGGAATCCGTAACGACGGATGGCATATTTCTGATATAGTGAATATGGCAGACCATACATATATGCCTTTGGCGGCATTGTCTGATGAAAAGCTGTATCGAATACACCCACCTGAGGAATATCCCCCATCAGTTCTTTTACAGCATAGATACCTGCCAGATTGGGTGGATTGTGTAATGGGGCAAGCTCTATGCATTCCTCCATCTTTTTAATCACCTCATCTGTGATAAATACACTGCTGTTGAATTCTTCTCCCCCATGTACTACGCGGTGGCCTACAGCATCTATTTCACTTAATGATTTTATACAGCCATATTTTTCACTAAGAAGGACTCCGAGAATATATTCTATACCGGCCTGATGCTCGAGTATTTCTCCTTCAAGTACAACTTTATCTCCGTTAGCAGCAGGAAATTTAAGGAAGGAACCTTTCAGTCCTATCTTCTCTACACCTCCCTGAGCCAAAACTTCCTTGCTTTCCATATCGAAAAGCTTATATTTTATAGACGAACTACCACAGTTCAATACTAATATCTTCATACTGTTAAATTAAATTGTTTGGACCAAGTTGTTTTCCTGTTTCATCATAGACATAGAATCCTCTTCCCGAAGATACGCCTAACTGCTTAGAACGGTACAGGCGCCACAAAATCGGAGCAGCCTTATATTTTTTGTCCCCGTATTCATGGAACATGTCTTCCATCAGCATAACCAGTTTCTCAATGCCTACGATATCGGCAAGGTGAAAGATACCATAACGCTGGCCGTAAATAATAGTGAATTCTTTGTCTATATCTTCAAGCGATGCCACATTTTCCATCCAGATATTACATGCCTCGTTCAGCATTATTATCATCAGGCGGAAACTCACAAGACCACTGCTTTCATGTACCGGAATCGGCGTATATTTAATCATATTGGCAAACAGATATATCTTATCTACTGCCTCTTGTGATGTAAATGTACCTCTTACTACTTCCAGTAGACGGGCATCGGTATGTGTAATCGGGAAATGAAGGCTTATGCAGCGCGCTTTATGCGTCAGTTCTGCTGCCAGCTCGCTTATAATGACAGTAGTGGCGTTCGTAGCAATAATCGCATCGGGAGCTAGTACCAGTTCCAGGTTTCTGAAAACCTCCTTACGAAGTTCGGTGCTGCGTTCTCCGTTCGCTTCGTAACGGATACATTCTATCACAAAGTCGCATCCTTTGAGGTCACTGTAATTGAGAGAGCCTTTTATACGCCCCATAGTGGCTCGTTTCTCACTTTGGGTCAAACCCCAGTTTTCAATCTTGGTATCCAGTCCGTGGCCAATATCTTTGAGTGCTTCCTGAATTCTTTCTTCCGAAACTTCTATGAAAACAACCTCCATCCCCGATAAAGCCGTAAGGCTAACAATATGTCTGCCATCACGCCCACAGCCAACAACTCCGATTTTGGAGAAAAGAGACCTTTTCTTATGTTTATTGCTTAACCCGTATTCTTCAATAGGTTCTATGATTTCTGCCATATATAATTTATTGATTGTTACTTATTCTTTGCCGCTATGGCCTGATTTGCCGCTATAGCCACCATGTTATAAACATCACTCACTGAACATCCGCGCGAAAGGTCGTTTACCGGAGCTGCCATTCCTTGCAGAATAGGGCCAACGGCCTCTGCATTACCCAAACGCTGAACTAGTTTATATGCAATATTTCCCACTTCGAGTGAAGGGAAAACAAGTACATTGGCATGTCCTGCGACTTTACTGCCGGGTGCTTTTTGCTGACCTACAGACGGCACTAAAGCTGCATCGGCCTGCAATTCCCCGTCGATATTCATTGTCGGGTCAATTTTCTGTGCAAGCTGGGTTGCTTCTATTACTTTGTCTACCATCGGATGTTTTGCGCTTCCTTTTGTCGAAAAACTCAATATGGCTACCTGAGGCTCTTCCCCGACCAATGCACGGGCTGTCTGGCCTGTTGCGACTGCGATCTCAGCCAATTGAGATGAGGTCGGGTCAGGTGTAACAGCGCAGTCGGCTACAACAAGCAACCCGTCTTTACCGTACTGTTTCTGAGTTGTAAACATTAAAAAAGCACCTGAGACCACACTGATTCCGGGTGCTGTTTTTATAATCTGAAGCGCAGGACGAAGCACATCGCCTGTCGTATTTTGTGCGCCGGCTATCTCTCCGTCGGCGTCTCCGTTCTTTATCATCAGGCAACCGATGTACAATGGGTCTTCGGCCAGTTTAGAGGCTTGCTCAATTGTCATGCCCTTGGCTTTTCTCAATTCGAAAAGGAGATTGGTATAAGTTTCCTTATTTTCATAGTTCTGAGGGTCAAGAATTGTTGCTTTGTCTATATTTTTCAGGTTCAAACTTGCTGCCAGTTCCTTTACCTCTTTTGTATTCCCTATAAGAATAATTTCAGCAACTCCGTCTGCCAATAACTGATCGGCAGCTGTTATAGTTCTTACCTCTGTTCCTTCGGGAAGGACAATACGTTGTTTGTTTGCCTTGGCCCTTTCTACAATTTGTTTAATTAAGTCCATATAATAGATGTTTTTACTTGTGTTCTTGTGCAAACGGGATATCACGTGATTTTTTACGCGTGCGCAAATATACTAAAAATGCAAACTAGAGATTGCATTTTTGCATGGGAATAATCGTTTTAAATGCAAAATATACTAAAAAAGCGAGTAGAAATAAATGCATGAAAAGATTTTACTATGAGTAACCGGAAGTAAATAATAGCCATTATTTTAGTATTTACAACTTATTCAATTATTATCTTAAAACCTGGCCGGTTTTGTATCTTTCGCATATATTCTTATCTGTCACTTTATACCTCCTTGATAAATTTTCATTCCGAGAATTATTGTTCCGAATAGCTAATCAGGGGGCCGTCTCTGACTACAGTTAATTTAATCGGAATAAGGAATATTCAGTATCCAGTTTCTGACCATATCCTTGTCAAAAACCTTTCCGATAACCTTGTATTTCGAATCATTTAAAGGATTACGCCCTATCAGGGGCTCTGACATTACCCCGATTTTAGGCTTATAATAGTTGGCATGTACAAAAGACATTTTATCATTTATATAATAAATATAACCTACATGAGAATCCAGCCCGACAATGTATAATCCTTCGCCCTTCGATTCCATATAGGCTATAACATCTTTCATCGGCTTTTGTTGAAAACGCCTGATATCTGTTGATACTTTTTTTATCAAATATTCCGATGCCTGTTGCGCCCACTTTATACGGGGGATATTAAAACCCATATCGCGCAGGGTAGTGGTAATAAAATAACCGCAGGCAATACTCCCTTCTTTCGGAGTCTGGCTATGTCCGTGAAATGTCCACGGCGTACCGTACCACGACAGGAAGAAATCATCAGAGATAGCTAACAAATATTTTTGTGCTTTACTCACAATGCTATCCTGGCTTTCTTTATTGCTTTTGTTCATTTCGTATTCCTTTCTGAAAAGATCCCTTGTTTCGAGGATTTCTTTTTTCAGTTCGGAATAAGATTTCGAAGGCTGTTGAACTTCTGTTACTTCTTTAATCTCCACATTATCTTCCTGCTTGTTTGCCTTTGAGGAACAGGAAAACAAAAGGGAGAGTGTAAGTATTGCGAAGTTTCGTAACATTGATTAATCTATAAACCGTTTTGTTATATCCCCGAAATAATCGATACGTCTGTCCCGAAAGAATGGCCACCAGCGTCTTACCTGTTCGGAGCGTTTCATATCTATTTCCACCATCCGGACTTCTTCTTTGTCGTTCGTAGCCTGCCATAGTATTTCTCCCTGAGGGCCAGCCACAAAGCTGTTTCCCCAGAATGTTATACCATTTGTTTGTCCCGACGGGTCTGGTTCATAACCTGTACGGTTGACAGATACCACATGCAGTCCATTTGCTACGGCATGTCCCCGTTGGGAGATTACCCATGCCCCTAGCTGGCGGTCTTTTTCTTCCTGCGAGTCGGTCGATTCCCAACCTATGGCTGTAGGATAGATGAGTAAATCGGCTCCTGCCATTGCCATCAGGCGGGCAGCCTCAGGGTACCACTGATCCCAGCAAACCAGTACACCTAGTTTCCCCAGAGATGTTTCAATGGGTTTGAATCCCAGGTCTCCCGGAGTGAAATAGAATTTTTCATAATAGGCAGGATCATCGGGAATGTGCATCTTGCGGTATTTTCCGGCAATGGTCCCGTCCTTTTCCATTACCACAGCCGTATTGTGATACAAGCCCGGTGCACGGCGCTCAAAGAGGGAGAGGACAATAACGACTCCGAGTTCTTTTGCCAGTGCTCCAAACTCGTCAGTCGACGGGCCGGGAATTGTTTCGGCAAGGTCGAAAATATTAGTATCTTCTACCTGACAGAAATACAGAGAATTATGTAACTCTTGCAAAACGATAAGTTGTGCGCCTTGTTTTGCAGCTTCCCTGACTTTATCTTTCAGGTTATTTATATTTTGTTTTATATCCGGCGTATTGGCCTGCTGTATAATTCCTATTTTCATATTATTTTAGTTACAAGTTTTTAGCGCTTCGCCCCATTGGCACATTGGCTTATTTACATATTGGCAAATTAATTACTTAATCCGGCAACTTAATTGTATCGGGCGACATTTCTATATGTTTTTCGAATTCTTCTATTCGCAGTTGTATATCATCCAGAAATTCCTGTGTACAGCCACCTTTCTTAGCATCTTCATAATATCTTTTCAGTAGAGGCAGGAACAGTATATCATTCCCTGAAAAAACCATTGCAGGAACGTCATTCTTTATGCATCTGAACAATAATGCTTTCTGATCTTTCATCTGAATAGTATTTAGATAAAACTCTCGGGGTACTGCATTGTAATACAATGTAAGGAGCCATGCTGCCTTATCAGCGGCGAGCAATCCACCCCAATAATCTCTCTTGCCGGAAAAGCCTTTTGCAGTTGCTTCCGGGCTTCTTCGTCCCTTTCCTTGTCGTTATAGAACGGTAGCAATACCGCATTATTCATAATAAGGAAATTGGCATATGTCGCAGGTAATCTTTGATTATCCTCGTCATACACAGGTTTTGCCATAGGTAAAGTTACCAGTTTGTATGGGTTTCCCATATAATCGGTAAATGTTTTGAGTTGTTCTTCCATTTTAGAAAGAGCGTCGTAATGTTCATCCGATTTATCTTCACATTTTACATAAGCTATCGTGTGTTCGTCACAAAAACGGGCGAGTGTATCGATGTGGCTATCGGTATCATCCCCCGCAAAGTAGCCATGGTCGAGCCATAATACTCTGTCGAGTCCAAAGGCTTCTTTCAGATATTCTTCTATGCTTTCTCTGGAAAGGTATGAATTTCGGTTTGGAGATAACAAACATTCTGATGTGGTGAGCAGAGTCCCTTTTCCGTCCGATTCGATTGCTCCGCCTTCGAGTACAAAATCTTTTTTGTTTATCAGTTCTACATCGGAGGCGAATATCCTTTTTGAAAATAATCCTCTGGTTATCTGATTGTCGAAATTAGATGCAAATTTCAATCCCCATCCATTGAACGTAAAATCACATACGTGTTTTTTACCATCCTTAATAACCGATATGCCACTATGGTCACGTGCCCAGGTGTCGTTTGTAGGTAATTCAACCAGCGTGAGATTGCTAAATAATTCTTTGTGCCCTCTCAATTCAAACTTTACGCTTTCGGCATTATAGCATACTATGATAAGCTTTTGCCTTTTTAGTATTTCTGTCGCTATGTTTACATAACAGGCGGTTACTTCTTCGATCATATATTCCCAATCGGTACCAATGTGAGGCCATGTGAGTTGTATTGCGCTTTGGGGATACCATTCGGGTGGTAAAAGTATAGGGTGAGCCATTCGTTTTTATTCTAAAATGTTTATCAGATAGCAAAAATACAAAATAATTATCTTAATATACCACCTGTAACCATTCGTCCTGAGTGAATAGTCTGACGTCGGGCAGAGAAAAATAGCTGAGGATTCGAATAGGTACAGAGATTTGCAATTTCAATATTCTGAACAGGTATGTCTGCATCATTCAAAATAAGTTTATTTGCCTGCTGCAGATTCAGATGCATTTTTCCGGTCGCGGTGTTCCGGTAACCAATATCCTCCATTTGAAAACCTGCTTCCTGAAAGATTTCTACTACTTCTTCACCCACTTCGAAGCGTTCCTGAGATATGCATGGCGCTATGCCTGCAAGTAGGTCTTTGGGATTACAGCCAAAATGTTCAGTCATTTTTATCACGGTCTTTTCTGCAATCCGCGCAACAGTACCTTTCCATCCGGCATGGATGGCAGCCAATACTTCTTTGTGCGGGTCGTATATCAATACCGGCACACAGTCGGCAGTAGTAACTCCTATGCATATATTTTTCCGGTTAGTGATAAGGGCATCTATACCGTGTAACTTTTTTTCTTTTTCCTCATCATTAAGGTTTAAAAACTGTTCGTCTATAATGAATATCCTGTCATCATGGGTTTGGTAGGGAATGTACAGATTTTCTACAGAAATGCCTGCTACATTTGCAATACGTTCTCTGTTTTCTTTCACATGATCAGGATTATCTCCAGAATACAAACTAAGATTGAGAGAACTATATTCGCCTGTGCTAACCCCTCCTTTTATGCTGGACGAAAAATGAAACAGATTAGAGTTGGGAAATATGGAGAAGCGGAAGAGTCCGATATTATTTAGAGAGAAATATTCCATAATTAGCTTTTTTACTTATAATGAATTTATTAAACTACATAAAGTTATGAAAAAGATTTTGTTATTATTATTTATTCTTGCCTCTTCGTCTGCGACATATGCGCAAACAGGAGATGAATCTTTGTATTATAACAATATAGAGGTCTATAAAGATTTGCAGCTTTCATCTGCGCAAGCAGCACAAATCAAGGAATTGAAAAGAGAGGTAAAGAAACAGTTTCAGGCAATTGGCCGCGACAGAACCATTTCGGGTTATGAAAAAGGGCAACGTAAACGTGCTTTGGCCCTAAAGCATAAATCTGATATAGAGAAAATCCTAACTAAAAACCAGGTTAACGTATTTGAGAATAAATACGGGAAAATGTCAAAAAATGATGGACTGAAAGATATCATCGGAGATACTTATGAGCATAAACTGGAAGCTATTGAAAAACGCTATGAAGCAGAAAAGGATGCCATAGAAGATAATGATAATTTGAGTAAGTCAGAGAAAAAAGCAAGATTGGAGTCTTTGAAAGACATTTATAAATCGCAGAAAGAATCATTGAAAAGAGAAAGAAAGTCTGCGAAAAACGCTTTTTCCTGAAGATGAATTAAAAGTTAAGGCCTGCCGGATGTTTTCGGCAGGCCTTATTTTATTATGAGGCAGACGGATCAAAAGTCCGTACCCTTATTCTGTTTCATCCTCTTCGTAGAAGAATCCGTCCACTTCCTCTTCATCGTCCCAGTCTTCTTCCTCGTAGTCATCTTCCGGTATAGAGTCATCTTCTTCATCAAACTCTACGGTCTTTATATCCAGATTGCGATGTGTTATATTGAATGATTTCTGATATTCTCCGTCTGCATTCAATTCATGCCACAATAAATCTTTCAGTGCTACCAGGTTATAGCCTGTTATGGATGAAATAAAGATATGAGGTATCTCCGGCAGATCGGCTTCCAGTGCTTCCATCAGTTCTTCGTCCAGCATGTCGGATTTAGATATGGCCAGTACCCGCCGTTTATCCAGTAATTCGGGATTGAACTGAGCCAGTTCGTTGAGGAGAACCCTATATTCCTGATGAATGTCGTCCGCATCGGCAGCTATAATGAACAATAATAATGAATTCCGCTCGATATGACGCAGGAAGCGTAATCCCAGGCCTTTACCCTCACTTGCTCCCTCTATAATACCCGGAATGTCGGCCATGACGAACGATTTGTAGTCACGGTAGCTGACAATTCCTATCTTCGGTTCGAGCGTAGTAAACGGATAATTAGCTATTTTGGGTTTCGCAGCAGTCATTACCGATAGTAAGGTAGACTTGCCTGCATTCGGGAATCCGACCAGCCCCACATCGGCCAATACTTTAAGCTCTAATATCACTCTGCGTTCCTGATATGGTTCTCCCGGTTGAGCATATCGTGGTGCCTGATTGGTAGGCGTTTTGAAGTGGTTGTTTCCACGGCCGCCCTTACCACCTCTCAGCATGATAACCTCCTGGCCGTCTTCGGTTACATCACATAGATATTCTCCCGTTTCGGCATCATAAGCCACTGTTCCGCAAGGGACATCGATTATCTTGGTTTCACCTTTTTTGCCGGAACTTAACCTGCCGGAACCACTTTCACCGTGTCCTGCAAGAATATGGCGTTGAAACTTCAGGTGGAGTAATGTCCATAAGTTCCGGTTGCCCCGTAATATCACATGACCACCATCGCCGCCATCTCCACCATCAGGGCCTCCTTTAGGTATGTACTTTTCACGACGGAAGTGAGTCGATCCTCTACCACCCTTGCCCGAACGGCAATAAATTTTGACGTAATCTATAAAATTTGAATCTGCCATACTGTTTTGGTTGTCTCCTGCTTGTATTGTAAGGGAAACTTTTGATTTGTATTTAGATAACAAAGGAAGTTATAAGATAGTTCCTATAACTTCCTTTTATATTGGGGAATATTATTTCACTTTGTCTACAGCCTCAGCTATAAGACCGAAGATTTCTTCCACAGTACCTACTCCCTTTATAGACGCAAGTTTGCCTGTGTTTTTATAATGTTCTTTTAGCGGAGATGTTTGATTTTTGTAAACATCGAGACGGGATTTGATTGTTTCCAGATTGTCATCTGACCGTCCCGATTGTTGTCCGCGTTTGATAAGGCGGTCTATCAGTTCCGGTTCGTCCACTTCGAGGCTGACAACAACAGATACATCCTGTCCTCTTTCTTTGAGCATCTTTTCCAATGCTTCGCCTTGGGCAATAGTGCGTGGGAACCCATCGAAGATAACTCCGGAAGCATCTTTCTTGCTGTCCAGCACATTTGCCAGCATACCGATAACTACATCGTCGGGTACAAGTTGCCCCTTCGAGATGTATCCTTCAGCCAGCTTACCCAGTTCTGTTCCGTTCTTCATTTCAGCGCGTAAAACATCGCCTGTAGAGATGTGTGCCAGATTATATTTCTTGATGAGGTTCTCGCTTTGAGTGCCTTTTCCTGAGCCTGGGGCTCCAAAAATTATAATATTCAACATATTAATTAAGTTACATGTTACAGGCTCGGGTTACACAATTGTAAGAGCAGGCCTGTAAGATTTATATTTAAGAGTTTTTTATTTTATATATATCCGGAAGATTACGTCCGTATCCGTCGTAATCCAGGCCAAAGCCAACGATAAAATCGCTGGGTATCTCCAAGGCCACATAATCCAGTTTTATATCATGTTTTAATGCGTCAGGCTTAAGTAAAAGTGTGGTTACCAGTATGCTTTCGGGTTCGTCACAAACCAACTGCTCCAGCATCAATGACATTGTATAGCCTGTATCTACTATGTCTTCCACAATGACAACTGTCCGTCCTTTAATATCTTCTTCCAGTCCGTATATTTCTTTTATTTTTCCGGTTGAAGAAGTCCCTTTATAAGACGACATCTTTACAAAAGATACTTCACAAGGGATAGATACACGCTTCATCAATTCAGAGGCGTACATAAACGAACCGTTTAACACGCAAATGAATAAAGGGTCTTTGCCGGCCAAATCTTTATTTAATCTGGCAGCTACATTGTCAATCGCTTTTTCTATAACTTCTTCTGTGAGAAAAAGATCAAATTCTTTATCCTTAATAGTCACCGTTTTCATAGATGATTTTACTCTAAATTGTTATTAAACTGCAAAAGTAGCATAAATCAGTTAATTGTCTATCATAATGATGGTATTTTAAATGTCTAAAAAAAGAAAAAACGGGAAAACTTCCGTTGTCCCGTTTCTATAAGTATCTGAAATAAATGTTTACTGAGGAGCTCCATATACTTCTTCGCATGGTTGGATAATAACCCAACCATCACCTTCGAACATCATCTGGAAACTTTCGCCGCTACCTCTTCCTATAAATGTTTTAAGAGAAATGTCAGTTTTCATCTGAGGGGCAAGATTGCCCGACCATGCAACTGTTGCATTAGGGTCTGTAAAGACCGGTTGTCCCGGTTTCACGATCAATGTCATCGGGTTGCCGTGAGTTGTGATGGCAATATGTCCGGTTCCGCTCAGACGTGCCTGGAATAATCCTCCACCCATGATACCGGCAACACTTTTCATCATTTTCACTTCCGATTTAACTCCTTCTTCGTGTGCAAGGATATCGTTGCCGTTCACATTGATCGATTCATTTTCCAGATACAAGATACGCACTCTTTTCTCTACATCGGCTGCATAAACGCGTCCTGTACCTGTTGTTTTCATCATTGTAGTACCTTCTCCCGACATGGTTTTTTTAAGCAGATTGCCGATACCTTTGCTCAGCATGCCTTCTCTTTCAAATTTCACATTTCCGGTATAAGCTACCATTGCTCCTTTTTTCAACATTACAGTCTGGTTGTTGATGTTAAGCTCGAGCATATGGGGACTTTCTAATTGGAAAAAGTCGTTTTTCGACTCGTCTTGTGCTGTTTCTTCAATGAAAGCCTTAATGGAATACTTGTTCATAGTGTAAGGTTTTAAAAATTAATAGATTAAACTGATTTGTTTGTATTTGTTACTTTTTAAAGTTCTAAAAGTAGAGAAATTATCCTGAACATGAAAATAATATTATCCTGTCAGGGTAGTTTTTTGCAATAACTTAATTATGCGAATCAGTAGTTGAGATTTAATGTTCTATTTTTTCTAACGCGCCATCCGGCTTGTTTTTCTTAACTTTTTCTTGATAAAAAGTTACAAAAATCAAGGCTGCATCCCTCCGGCGACCCAAAACCGCAGCTCTGGTGGGGCAAAATAATACCGAGTTATCTTTAACCGGATTATCAACCGTGTATAGTAGCTACCCTATTTTGCCCTACACCTCCGCTTTACGGATTGGGTGCCCCGCCTGCGGGACGAGGCCGTGACCGCGATGCGACGACAGGACAGGGTCTCTTCATGCTTTAGCCTCACGTGCGTCAGCCCTTGCGCATTAGTGACGCAGGCGGGGCACCCAATCCGTTGCAGGCGGCGTAGAATCAAACGGGGCGATAGCCCGTTTGTTTGATTCAGCCGTCAAAACGGTTTTGGGTCGCCGAGGAGCGGAGCGCTAGCCTTTTGGTTCGTTTTGGGCAATGCCAAAATGAACGTTTAAGCGGAACGAAGTGCAGCAGAAAAAAATCCAACAATTTTATACTACAATAATTACTTTAACTACTAATTGGAATTAATTATATCTTTATATAGATATTTTTCTTATAAAGAATATTTCCTACCACCCAGCAGATACCTACAAAAATAAGAGCATATATCAAGGCGCCGAAATAATCGCCCAGATATGGCTGTAACAGAACGGAATATATATACCCTTTGGCCGAGATATATTCCCCATTGTAAGGGAATACTGCCTGATAGGCTAAGGTGCCAAGCACTCCGGCCATAACATATATAAAGAGAGGATTAACCCCGAACGATTCAAAGAATACACTCCATTTTCGATGTCCTTTTATGTCGATTATCCATATCAATAAAGCAAGAAGCAGAGAGGCCAGACCACATGTAGCCAAGACAAATGTAGGTGTCCATATCTTCTTGTTGATAGGACATCCGTAACTGAGCAGAAATCCCGCAAAAGTGAGTATCGTGCCGACAATGAATAGCTGGGATATCCGTTTGTCATTGTCTTTTGTATTCATAATAAGTGCACCGCAACAGAATCCGATGAGAACGTGGGCTATGGCAGGAATGGTGCTTAATAATCCTTCAGGATCTATAGCCAGTCCCGAATCTTTGTACATGTGATTTATGCCCAATATAGCCTGGTCTACTATGGATACAATGCTGTCTTCGCTTTTCTCGAACCCGTTTCCGAAGGCAAGCAGCAGAAAGTAAGCCAGTAATGTCGTACCTATTATATATGGGATGTATTTGTGCTTTACGGTAATGGCAATGATGGATGCTGCACCGTAAGTCAATGCCAGTCGCTGCATAACACCTAACGTGCGGAGATGCCCGAAGTCCGTTATAGCCCTGAAAAAGCGTTCCCAGAATCCCAGATTGTCAGGCTCCAGCATGTGGTACGTACGGAATGATAATCCGAGCCATGAAAGACCGAGTCCGATTAAGAATATGACAATCGTTCGTTTAAGAATCTTTAAAAGAGTTGGCGTGTTAAACTCGAAATTAAATTTCCGCAAGGAAATATAAGTGGATATTCCCATGATGAACATGAAAAACGGAAATACGAGGTCGGTAGGTGTCAGTCCATCCCAGGCAACGTGTTTTAGCGGAGCATAGGTATATTCTCCTGATCCGGAATTATTCACCATTATCATTCCGGCAATTGTGATGCCACGGAGTACATCGAGAGACAATAGTCTTCCTGAAGGTTTTTGTGTCATTTTCTTATGTATCTGTTAGAAATAATGTTAACGGTATGCAGAATACGAAAGTAGTCGTTTTAAGTATTTCTGCAAAACAGCACGCCGGTTTTAACATCAAACCGGCGTGCTGTTTTATATGTTTACTCTTCCACTAAGGCAAAATCCAGTTGTTTACGTTCAAGATTTGCCCGGGCTACTTTTATTTTCAGAGGATCGCCCAGACTGTAAGTGCGTTTGTTGCGGCGTCCGCGCAAACAATAATTCTTTTCGTCGAATTCGTAGAAATCATCATCCAGGTCACGGATAGGAATCATACCCTCACATTTATTCTCATTGATTTCGGCATATAAGCCCCATTCTGTAATTCCTGAGATAACCGCATCGAATACTTGTCCCAGTTTGTCGGACATGTATTCCACTTGTTTGTATTTTATAGATGCTCTTTCAGCATTGGCAGCCAGTTGTTCCATCTCCGAACTGTGTTCGCATTTACTTTCATAAAGTTGTTTGCTCACACTGCGCCCGCCATCCATATAGCGGGTAAGTAAACGGTGAACCATCATATCGGGATAACGGCGGATAGGGGAGGTAAAATGAGTGTAATACTCAAATGCCAGCCCGTAATGTCCGATATTTACCGTAGAGTATATCGCTTTGGCCATGGCGCGTATGGCAATGGTAGAAATCAGGTTTTCTTCCGGCTTGCCGCTTACCTCATCCAATAAATGATTGATGGATTTTGAAACGTTTGTTTTCGATCCGTCCACCTTTATTTTATAGCCAAACCGGCGGATAAATTCAGAAAGGTTCTCCATCTTCTCCGCATTCGGCAGGTCGTGGATACGGTAAACAAATGTTTTTGCGTTCTTATTTTTCGGTACATTCCCGATAAATTCGGCAACAGTACGATTGGCCAAAAGCATGAACTCCTCGATCAGTTTATTTGAATCCTTGGCATACTTGAAGTATACACTGATTGGTTTTCCTTTTTCGTCTATTTCAAATCTTACTTCATGGCGGTCAAATGCTATTGCTCCGTTATCGAAACGTTTACCCCTTAATTTTTTTGCAAGGTCATTCAACTTGAGTATTTCATCTTTGTAGTCTCCTTCACCTGTTTCGATAATGTCTTGTGCTTCTTCATATGTGAAGCGTCTGTCGGAATGTATGACTGTGCGGGCAATTCTGCTTTTCTTTATATTCGCATCGTCATCAAGTTCGAATATAGCTGAATAGCATAACTTATCCTCATGCGGACGAAGCGAACACAGCCCGTTGCTGAGCCGTTCGGGGAGCATAGGGATGGTTCTGTCTACCAGGTAAATAGAGGTGGCCCGGCTTTCGCCTTCTTTATCTATAATGTCGCCTTCCTGAACATAGTGGGTCACATCGGCAATGTGTACTCCGACTTCCCAACGGCCATTTTTTATCTGTTTGATCGAGAGGGCGTCATCGAAGTCTTTTGCATCGCGCGGGTCTATTGTGAATGTAAGCGTATTTCTGAAATCTTCACGCTTCGCGATTTCTTCCGGAGTGATTTCATCCGGTATTTTGTTGGCAAAAGCCTCTATCTTTTCAGGGTATTTGTATGGCAGGCCAAATTCGGCTAAGATAGCATTCATTTCCGTATTATTCTCTCCGGCCTGGCCCAGTATGTCCAATACCTTCCCTATCGGATTCTTTGCTTTCTGAGGCCATTCCACGATTTCTACCAGTGCCTTATCCCCGTCTTTACCTCCATTCAGTTTGTCTTTGGGTATAAATATGTCATTAGCCAGTATTTTACTGTCCATCACCAGAAATGCGAATTGTTTCTGAACATCCAGTGTGCCTACAAAGGTTGTTTGCTTACGTTCGAGTATTTCCAGTACTTCGCCTTCCGTATCACGTCCTTTGCGTTTGGCCAATATTTGTATTTTTACACGGTCGCCGTTCATGGCATGCGCCGAGTTTCGTTCAGCTATAAAGATATTATTGCTTTCGTCATCCGGTTTGAAAAAGTTCTTTCCGTTACTTCTTCTTTCAAATGTGCCTTCAAGAAAAAGTCCGCGATTATTCGATTTATATTTTCCACGTACAGGTTCTACGATGAAGTCATCTTCGAGCAGGTTGTAGAGGATATTGTTAATTAATTGTTTTTCAGCAGGCTTTTTGAATCCCAGCTTTTCTGTGATTTGCTTCGGGCTGAATGATTCTGTTGAATTTCTATTGAAAAAGTTTACGACGCTATTTACGATATCTGTTTTTGTTTTTCTTTTATCAGTTTTGTGAGGAGCTTTGTTCTTACTCATATGTGATTTATTTCATTAATTTCTATTATCGGGCAAACATTAACGGGTTGAGAATGTTATTCCCCGGTTGTCATACTAAATACCAAATGTACAAAAAAGAATTAAATTGTACATCTGATTCTTTGTGAATGAAATACTTTTGTCAGAATTTATGTAATTTTGTTTTTGAATTAACTGAAATATAAGATTATGCCTTGCATATTAAATATAGAAACAGCTACAGAAGTGTGTTCAGTAGTGGTGTCCAGAGATGGACGAGTAATTTTTCAAAAGGAAGAAACAAAGGGACCTTCCCATGCCGTTTTGTTAGGAACATTTGTAGATGAAGCCGTGAAAATCCTTCGCGCGCAGAATCTGCAACCGGATGCCGTGGCAGTTAGTTGTGGGCCAGGTTCATATACAGGGCTTCGTATTGGTGTATCGGAGGCGAAGGGGCTTTGCTTTGGGCTGAATATTCCGTTAATCGCTCTGAATTCTTTGAAGATAATGGCAAATGGCGTATCGAAGATGGCCGATTTAGAGGATTATACATTACTTTGTCCAATGATAGATGCCCGCAGAATGGAAGTGTACGATGTATTGTTAAATAAAGAATTACAGGAAGTTCGTCCTGTTAGCGCCGATATTATTGACGAAGACTCCTTTGCTGATTATCTGAATAAAGGCAGGATTCTTTTCTTTGGTAATGGGGCGGAAAAATGTAAGACTGTATTGAAAAGTGAAACGGCTTTGTTCTTAGACAATGTCTATCCGCGTGCTTTGGATATGATCAGTCTGGCAGAGGAAGCTTATGCTGCCGGAGATTTTGAAGATGTGGCCTACTTCGAACCTTTCTATCTGAAGGAATTCGTGGCTACTACTCCTAAAAATAAGGTGTTGACCGATATGAAGTAGTAAAGTAATATTTCCGATAATTACTAATTATTAGCTGATCATCTTATATGCGAATGACTGCAAACTATACGCCGGGATAATGGATTATACGGAGCAATTGCTAATAATCTGTCCTTTAATATTTATCAGTGGATTTATTGACAGCATTGCGGGTGGGGGAGGCCTGATCTCTCTGCCGGCCTATAATGTTGCGGGTCTGTCTCCTCACTTTGCTTTGGGAACGAATAAGTTCAGCAGCTGTATAGGAACATTTTTCAGTACAATGCGTTTTGTCAGGAATAAAAGTTATGACCTGACGAGTGCAATACCATCCATCTTGTTTGCATTTATAGGCTCCGCCATAGGGTCTAAAATTGCGGTTTGTCTCGACGCTGGAATTCTGCGATATATCCTTATTGCCGGTATTCCGGTTATTGCCATCGTTGTTTTTAAGAAAAAGAATTTTTCGAACATAGTTCCGAAAAAGTTATCGAAAGTCAAAATAATCACCCTGTCATCTCTGATCGGCTTTGTTATTGGTGGGTATGATGGCTTTTTCGGCCCGGGAACAGGTACTTTTCTTATATTAGCCTATACTTCGGTTCTGGGATTGGATTTGCTGACAAGTATGGGGAATGCGAAACTGGTTAACCTGACATCGAATTTAGCATCGTTGATTGTATTTCTAATAGAGGGAAAGGTTCTTTTTGTTGTAGGAATACCTGCGGCGTTATGCGCCATCGCCGGACACTATATTGGTAGCGGATTGGCTATCAGGAACGGGCAAAAGATTGTCAGGCCGATGCTGTTAGTAGTGCTTTTGCTACTTTTGACAAAGCTGGTATGTGATTTGTCCTTTTGAATAATCCTTTTTTGAGAATCTTTACTGTTGATTTTTAACATTTTCGACCTTTAAAAAAGTCTTATATATTTTGCAAATAAAAAAATATCCGTATATTTACGAAAAAATAGTAGAATTACGTTGAATTTGTAAAATATGGAAAAGCTTACTCATCAGGAAGAATCGATTATGCTGCACATCTGGCAGCTAAAGGAGTGTGTAGTAAAAGATATTATAAATGAGATGGATGATCCTAAGCCTCCCTATACGACGGTGGCCTCCGTTGTCCGCAACCTGGAGCAGAAAGGTTACCTGAATTCCAAGAAATATGGCAATGTATGGGTGTATACTCCGAAAATCAAAGAAGACGAGTATAAGAAGGCGTTTATGTCGAATGTCGTAAAAAGTTATTTTGAGAATTCATACAAAGAGCTCGTCTCTTTCTTTGTGAAGGAGGAAAAAATATCTCCGGAGGAATTACAGGAAATAATGAAGATGATAGAAAAGGGCAAAGGTTAATAATCAATATGAAGCTACCATGGATCACACAATTTTAATATACCTGGTCAAGGTGTCAGTTGCTCTGGCACTGTTTTACGGACTATACATTCTTTGTCTGAAGAGGGACACATTTCTGAAACTGAGGAGAATTTACTTCTTATCAGCCTTATTATTTTCTCTGTTATTCCCTGCCGTTACGATAGAATTATCTGCGTCCGGTGATGCTCCCGTACAGATTCCTACATACTGGCTATCGGATATTGAAGTCGGGAGCGCGGTTGATGCGGAGGCTTCGACGGAGGCGACTGTGAGCATGTGGGTTGTTGTTTTAGCTATACTTGCCGCCGTATCGTTTTTTTGTGCGATTAAGTTTTTTGTGCAACTATTCAGTTTGTTTAAATTGAGGATTGCGAATGAGACTGAAAAATTGTCCACTTACCGTATTGTGAAAATGAAAGACAGACGGACATCCCCATTTTCTTTCTTCAACTGGATTTTTATTAACTCCGATGCTCACAATCCGGTCGAACTGGCAGAGATAATTGCGCATGAGCAGATGCATGTGAAGCAGTATCACTCTATTGATGTCGTATTATCCGAAATCTTATGTATCTGTTTCTGGTGGAACCCGTTCGCATGGTTACTGAAGAAAGAGATAAAGCTGAACCTGGAGTATCTGGCAGATAAAGGGGTGTTGGAATCAGGATTCGATTCGAAAGAATATCAATATATATTATTACAAGTTTCAAATAGAAGTACCGGTATACCACTTATTAATAATTTCAACGTTTCACAACTTAAACAACGCATTATGATGATGAATAAAAAGAAAAGCTCAGTATTTACATCCGTAAAATACCTGCTGGTTGTCCCGGTATGCGCAACATTGCTTTTAGGCAACGCAGTACAGGCAACTACATCTTTAGATAAATTCTCGATAGATGAAATATCCGGAGTGATGGATGGAGACCAGGCTCCTCAAAAGAAAGGGGATGTATATGTGACAGTAGAGCAGATGCCTTCGTTTCCCGGAGGATTAGATGCTCAACAGCGCTTTATCGCTAATGGCCTGAAATATCCTGTGGAGGCACAGACTAAAGGTATTCAGGGGAGAGTGACTATCCGCTATGTGGTAAAGAGTACCGGTGAAATATCCGATATAGAAGTAATAAGAGGTATTGATCCTTTGTTAGATAATGAGGCAATCCGCATTGTAAAATCCATGCCTAAATGGGAACCCGGCAAGCAGGGAGGAAAAGCGGTGGATGTATACTACACATTGCCTGTTGTATTCAGGCTTGCGGGTACTACTAAAAAAGTGGAGCCCGGCGGTGATCCGAATGAAATTGTCGCAGTCGGTTATGGGGCACCACAGGAGAAAAAAGTAGGAGTTGCATCTTTGAAAGAGGGTTCTCCGGATGATAAAATGAAGCCTTTTATAACAGTGGAGCAGATGCCTTCTTTCCCCGGGGGCGAGTCGGCGATGCATGAGTATATCAGCAATAACCTGAAATACCCGGAAGACGCTCAAAAGAATGGTATCCAGGGACGTGTCACTGTCCGCTTCATTGTGAGGAGCTCAGGCGAGGTAAGTGATGTTTCGGTTATCCGAGGAATAGATCCGGGCATGGACAAAGAGGCTGCCCGTATGGTTGGTTCCATGCCGAAGTGGCTGCCCGGTAAGCAGAACGGGCAGGCTGTGGATGTATATTACACCTTACCTATCGTTTATAAGCTGAACAAAAGTGATAAAAAATAAATAAAGGCTAATCACTAATTACTACTATTCTAAAGAGGCAGACAGCAGTACTTTCTGCCTCTCTTTTTTAATTACTTAGTATAAGTACTTTCAATGTTGCATCCATTTTCATCTATTATCCACGACCTAAAAGTCATGGTCGATTAAATGGCTGGCAGCAATGCTGCTATGTTTTATTTAATAAAAACTTTATTTGTTGAAGAGAGAAAATAGATAATGTCTGACGAATTATAACTAAAATGATGAAAAAAGTAAATTTCAAATACACAATCATTCTTTTGTGGATTGTGGTAGTTACTGCGTGCAGTGGTCACACTTCGAAAGAACAACAAAATTCCGAACCCGGAAGACACAACGAAGAACAAGACTTAACGGGTAATGCCAATACATTGCCGGACTCTGTTCATATAGAGGGCGAAAGCGGGATAACTGATGTTTCGCAAGAAGAACCTGTAAAAGATGTTCGTATTTTCAGAGAAGACGGTATTTTACCGGAGTATTCGGGAGGCGATGTATGGCAATATATGAATGACAATGTCCGTTTTCCGCCAGGAACAACCTTAAACAGGAGCGATAATAGTGTTATTGTGCATTTTATGGTAGAGAAAGATGGCTCTTTGAATAGTTTTAGTCTTTATGCCGGAAGTTATCCGGCTCTGGATGCCGAAGTGTTGCGCGTGGCAAAAACAATGACAAAATGGCGTCCCGGTAAACTAAATGGAAAAATAGTGCGCACTACTTATTTGCTTGGTGGCGTCTATTATTCGGAAAATGGCAAACTAAAATTGTATCCTTTGCCACCACCTCAAAAAGAACAATACCAGGGTGAAGTTTTTGCTTTTGCCGAAAAGAATCCACAGTTCCCTGGCGGAATAAATAAGATGCAAAAGTTTATCACCGACAATATGCAATATCCTTCTGAGGCATTAGAATATAAGGATGAAGGAAAGGTAATGGTGCAATTTATTATATCCCCAACAGGAGAAATCTCTGATATATTCGGGGTTGTCCGTTGCCGGTTTAATGAACAATGTCCTTCTACTTCCTTAGTCCTGGCAAAAGAAGCAGAACGGATAGTAGGATTGATGCCTCATTGGATTCCGGGCGAAAATAAAGGGAAAAAAGTAGCAGTGAGGTACGTTTTACCGATTAACTTTAAAATTCCATAACCTTTTTTATCAATCGCTGAAAGAAAACTATAAAGCAGGAATTTTTCAGCAAGATGCAACAAATAATGTGCTGTATTGCTTTGTTGTGATTTCAAACAAACTTGTAGATCATAAAAAACTATTCTATTGTTTCGTAGACTGTTGAATAGAACTATTCTTCCGGATTTGATGTTGTATCTCTATAATGAAGGATCGGCTTCGGCATTTAGCTGATCTGCCCCCAGTTGTACCTGTTTCCTCCCAGTTTTCGCAACTGTTTTCGCAGGATGAGGTTATCCGGCTTTTCCATCAACGGGTCTTCATCTAATACGTTTTGTGCGATTTCCCGTGCATACTGCACTATTTCACCGTCACGTACCAGATTGGCTATCCGCAGATTGAAGGGGATACCGCTCTGTTGCGTACCTTCAAGGTCGCCCGGGCCGCGCAGTTTGAGGTCAGCTTCGGCTATCTCGAACCCGTCGTTGCTTTCTACCATAATGTTGATACGCTTGCGGGTATCAGCCGATAACTCGTAAGGAGTGACCAGAATACAATAAGACTGGTCTGCACCACGACCTACACGTCCTCGCAACTGGTGCAATTGGGAAAGCCCGAACCGCTGTGCCGATTCTATCACCATAACCGAGGCGTTAGGTACATTTACACCTACTTCAATAACTGTAGTGGCAACCATTATCTGGGCTTCGTTGGTAACAAAGCGCTGCATTTCGGCATCTTTCTCTTTCGGCTTCATTTTGCCATGTACCTTGCACACCGTGTATTCAGGGAATATTTCTTTTATATGTTCGAAGCCTTCTTCCAGATTCTTTAAGTCGAGCTTTTCGCTTTCCTCTATGAGGGGATACACCATATATACCTGTCGTCCCTCCTGTAATTGTTTGCGGATGGAGTTATATAATGCCCCTCGCTTTTTATCATACTGATGAATGGTCTGTATTGGTTTTCGTCCCGGAGGCAACTCATCTATTACAGAGACATCGAGGTCGCCATATACAGTCATCGCCAGTGTGCGCGGGATCGGTGTGGCTGTCATTACCAATATATGTGGAGGATTGGTGTTTTTTGTCCATAGTTTTGCCCGTTGGGCTACACCGAAGCGGTGTTGTTCATCTATCACTACCAGCCCCAGATTGCCGAACTGTACAGTGTCTTCTATCAGGGCATGTGTACCTATGAGGATTTGTACGTCATTAGTCAATAGGCCACTATGTATACGCTCCCTGTCCTTCTTTTTTGTAGAGCCTGTCAGTAGTTCTACATTCACATCCATTCCCGCAAGAAATTCTTTGATTGTGTAATAGTGTTGTGTTGCCAGTATTTCGGTAGGAGCCATCAGTGCTGCCTGAAAACCATTGTCCAAGGCTATCAACATCAACATCAGTGCAACAAGAGTTTTTCCACTACCGACATCACCTTGTAAGAGGCGGTTCATTTGTTCGCCCGTAGCCATATCCTGCCGTATTTCCTTGATAATGCGTTTCTGGGCATTGGTCAACGGGAACGGGAGGTTCTGTTCGTAGAATGTATTGAGGTAGCCACCCACTTTTGTAAATACAAAGCCTTTCAGTTTTGACTTACGGTCGGCAGTATATCTCAGTATATTTAGTTGTATATAAAACAATTCTTCAAATTTGAGCCTGTACTGGGCTTCCCGCAGCAAAGTCGCATTTTCGGGAAAATGTACATTACGCATTGCCTGCTTCAGGTCCATCAGGCGGGCATTCTGTATCACTTTTTCGGGTAACGTTTCCTGTAGGTTCCTTATAATGGAAGTAAAGGCAGCAGCCATCATTTTCTGAATCGCTTTGGAATTCAGATAATGGTTTTTCATTTTCTCCGTAGTGTTGTAGTACGGCATCAGGCCGGTTGGCCGCTCTTCTTCGTTTATATAAGGATCTATATCGGGATGCGCGATATTGAACTTATCGCCGAACATGGTGGGTTTGCCGAAAACTATATAGGGCAAATTCAGTTTATACTTTTCTTCTATGAATCTTGCGCCCTGAAACCAAACCAGATCTATGTATCCTGTGCCGTCGGTAAAGTGTCCTACAAGCCGTTTTTTATGTCTTTCGCCATGTGTTTCAAAGCCTGTTATTCTACCCCTGAGTTGTATATAAGGCATGTTTCCGTCTATTTCGTGGATGAAATAGATGCGGCTACGGTCGATATACTTATAGGGAAAATAATAGAGGAGGTCTTCTACCGAGAACACATTAAGTTCTTTATTTAGTATCTCAGCCTTTTTAGGCCCTACTCCTGCTAAAAACTTTATATCGGTCTGTGAAAAATCAGTCATTTTACCAGTCAAGAAACATATTAACATGTAAAGTTACAAGAATTTGTGAGGTATAGCATAAGGAATATGAAAGATATTTATCTATATGTAATGGCTGATGATTGATTACTGTTGGCTTATGGTTCTTTGATGTATTGAAAGGCCCCCTCAATCCCCCAAGGGGGACTTACAGAGAGAGTAAAAAGTTAATTAGCTCCGCTGGCCGTTGGTTCTTAATTATTAATTGCTTTCCGTGTTACCTTTTATTTTTAACCACAGAGTAAACGGAGTAGCACGGAGTTTTTAGAAGAAAAAGTGACAATAAAAATTATGTGAAAAGTCGTCAGGTTTGTCAGGTTTTGTACATAAGCTATCGGCTAATAGCTAAAAGCTGTTACCTTTGTTATTTTTTAACTATATATAGTTAACGGATGCAAAGATGACAAGATAAAAACAAAGGAAAAGCTGTCAGATGTGTCAGGTTTTAACAAAATACGGTTAATAAACGTAAATATGGTGATGAGCTGGAATTTGCGTCTTTGCGTCTCTGCTTGAGAATATTGTTTATTGTATCATTTGTAACTTTTTCAAAACTGCGGCAGGGATATCAGTCTTATGTTAATTACGAACGAAAAGGATATAAAATAGATTACTCATAATTTATAATTGCAGACAAATTTTTATCTTTGCAATCTATTTGAACGATAGGGGCCTTTAACACAAAATTCTTTACAAATAAGATGGATTTAAAAAAATATCTTACAAACTTATATCCTGTAATAGCATATATCTTCAAGATACATTTGCTGGCGCTGCTTATCTTTTTTATAATCAGATTGATTCTGTTGTTTACAAACTGGCATAATGTGGAATATGTAGATAATGGATCTATTACCGGAGCTTTCCGTTTAGGCCTTTATATAGATAATATTCCGGTAGCTTGTATTAGCGCCCTTGCTGTGATTTTTGCCTGTCTTATCTCTTTTTGGGGATCGGACCGGAAAATATTCCGGCATAGTCTTAATATATACTATATAAGTATTTATACTGTTATATTTGGGTTTGCAATAGCTGATATACCGTATTTTAATTTCTTTTTCAAACATCTTGATGTATCCATTCTGGCCTGGTTGAGTAACGATACAGAGGGGTATCAGATGATTCTTGCGGAGTCCAGTTATTATAAATATTTCGCTTTGTTTTTTATAACCATTCTTTTATTTGGTTTGTGTGTTGTATATTTCTCTAAGAAATGGAAGAACTACAATGCAGATGACTCAGTAAACAGTAAATTGAAGCTAGCGAAATATATTCTTATCCCTATTGCTTTACTCGCAGTCTGCTATACAGGTGTAACGAAGAAACAACGCTTTGTTTATCCGATTACTCTATGGACACCTTATCTGGGCTCAAGTTCTTTTACAAATGAGTTGACCGTGAGTCCTGTATACAATTTCTGGTTGAGTATGATTGTTCCCCAGTATAAAGACCGTGAGGTGAATCATCTGATATCACTGGACGATTCGTTCGAGCTGATAAAAAAGGATTTTGGATATCAGGATTTTATAGAAGATGATTCCCGTATCCGCCGTCGGGTAACGAGTGATAAAGAAGAGATCAGGCCCAATATCGTACTTGTTATAATGGAGGCGATGTCTTCTTATTTCATTACAGAAACTCCACACCTTACGCCTACCTTGAATGAACTGATAAACAAGTCATATTATTTCAGGAATATTTATTCTCAAGCGATACATACAAATCAGGGTACATTCAGTTCATTGTATGGCATCCCTTCGCTCTTCGACAGGGTGATTATGGATAACAGGGTTGCTACAGGCGGTTCTAATGCCGTACCGCTCCCATTATGTGAAGGCCTACCGTATAATCTGAATAAGAAAGGATACGTGTCGTCATTTTATCTGGCTCATGAAAAAGCATATAATAATATGGATATGTTCTTTAGCCTGAATGGATACGAGATGAAGAACCTTCATTCGCGGGAGAATTATCCGCCGTCGGAATACGTTAGCCCCTGGGGCGTTAATGACGGATATTTATTTAAATATGCTGCGAATACTTTAGGTAATAACGATGGGCAACCTTTCTTTGGAGGAATACTGACTATATCTAATCATCCCGACTATATAATACCGGATGAATTCAAGTATGTAAGCAAGAACGATTCGGAGCAGGCTGTCTTTTATTCCGACCAGTGCATAAAACAGTTTATGGATGATGCGGCTAAACACGATTGGTTTGATAATACCATATTTGTATTTGTTGCTGACCACGGGCGCCTCGAAGGGCAGGCCTTGTATGAGATGCCTCTGTCGTTCAATCATGTTCCGCTTATCATCTATTCGCCTCTGTTCGAAGATGCGCCGAAGGTTATCGATACATATGGAGGACAGATAGACATATTTCCTACTGTAATGGGGCTGCTGAATATGGATTATGAGAACAACTCTCTGGGTATAGATCTGATGAAGGAAACACGTCCGTATGCGGTGTTTTCATCCGATGACAAACTGGGCTGTATAGACGATAACTTCCTCTATTGTTATAATACCTTGTCAAAGCAGGAGTATCTTTATGATTACAAGGCTAATAATTCGCAGAATGTAGCCTCGGTTCATAAAGAGGCTTTTGATAGCATGCGAGTATATGCATCCGCGACAGTTCAGGTGACGAATTATTTGTTGAAGAATCAATTGTTAAGGAAAAAGAAGGATGAAAATTAAGGGAGGCTATTATAACCTCCCCGGATATATTTACAGACAATCTGAATATTTAAAGATTCTCTTTTTCAATATCTTTAAAGTACTTATACGTACCCACTTTCAGTTCATCCGTGGCAGCTTCATCACATACGATGATTCCTTTCGGATGCAGTTGCAGGGCTGTGATAGTCCACATCTGATTAACGGCACCTTCCACAGCTTGGGCCAAAGCTCTGGCTTTATTGTGCCCGTTTACCATGATCAGGACTTCTTTTGCATCGAGGATAGTACCTACCCCGACTGTCACAGATGTTTTAGGTACCTTGTTCACGTCATTGCTGAAGAAGCGGGAGTTAGCTATGATTGTATCATGGGTCAATGTTTTGATACGTGTGCGGGATGACAGGGATGAACCGGGTTCATTGAACGCGATGTGCCCGTCCGGGCCTATTCCTCCCAGGAATAAATCTACGCCCCCAACAGCTTTCATTTTAGCCTCGTAAGCAGCACACTCTTCTTCCAGGTCGGATGCGTTCCCATTCAGTATGTTTACATTAGCGGGATCTATATCCACATGATTGAAGAAATTGCTCCACATAAAGGTATGATAGCTTTGGGGATGGTCTTTCGGCAGGCCGACATATTCGTCCATGTTGAATGTGACTACATGCTTGAATGATACCCGTTTTTCCTGATAGTGCTTGATCAAACCGTTGTACATGCCCAAAGGAGAAGATCCTGTGGGTAATCCTAAAACAAATGGCTTATCAGATGTAGGATTAGCGGCATTGATTTTGTTTACAACATAGTTAGCTGCCCATTGGGATAAGGAGCTGTAATC
Organism: Dysgonomonas sp. GY75; assembly: GCF_015234155.1. NCBI lineage: Bacteria > Pseudomonadati > Bacteroidota > Bacteroidia > Bacteroidales > Dysgonomonadaceae > Dysgonomonas > Dysgonomonas sp. GY75. Next base: position 5,756 of record NZ_JADCLQ010000061.1, on the reverse strand, counting down.
GGGCTGGATAATTAGTCTCATGATATATCAGTGTTTTTAATATTATGGTAAAAAATAAGACAAACCTTCCAAAGATAACTCTTATATCCTGAAAGGTTTGCCTTTTACTATAATTTATAGAGGATGATATTCTACAAAGGCTTCAATTGCTTCATACGAGGCAAGCCCTAACTGGCGGTAGAGCTCTGCTGTAGCCTTGTTCCTGTCTTCGGAACGCTGCCAGAACAAACGTTCGTCATTCCCTAAGAACGGAGCGCTTTCCATCTGCGATTGATGTTTTAGAATCGCATTCCGCTTAGAACGGAGTTCTTCAGGAGAGATAGGTACGGCCATTTCGATATGGTCAATTTCCCATTCGGCCCATGCACCACGGTACATCCAGAAGCGGCAGTCTTTGAGCCATTCCGCACCTTTTAGTTCATCTACTGCTGCGAGGATGGCATCGAGACATACTTTATGTGTCCCGTGCGGGTCGGCGAGGTCTCCTGCAACAAATACTTCATGGGGTTGAACCGATTCCAGATATTTCTTCACTATTTCTACATCGGCCTCTGATATAGGGTTTTTCTTGATACGTCCTGTTTCGTAGAACGGAAGATCGAGAAAGGTCGTTTTGTGTGTATCCATACCCACATAACGGCAGGCAGTAGTTGCTTCCTGGCGACGGATATGTCCTTTAAGGAACAAAATATCCGGAGTGTCTATATCCTCTTCGTCCTTGTCGTGTAGCAGATACTGAAGTATTTCTGCATACTTTTTCTTCAGAGCTTCATTACCTGCATCATATTTTCGTCTTACATCCTCGAGAAAAGATACATAGCGGATAACCTCTTCATCGCCTACGGCAATGTTGCCCGATGTCTGATAAGCAACGTGCACATCGTGTTTTTGATCCACCAGTCTTTTGAAAGTTCCTCCCATAGAGATAACATCATCGTCGGGGTGTGGGCTGAAAATTATAACACGTTTCGGATATGGTTTTGCTCTTTCCGGACGATTGGTATCATCGGCATTCGGTTTTCCACCTGGCCAACCTGTTATTGTGTGTTGGAGGTCATTGAATATCTTAATGTTTACATTATATGCAGAGCCATATAGAGCCAAAAGTTCTTCCAGTCCGTTGTCTTGATAGTCCTTGTTCGTCAGCTTCAGTATCGGCTTATTCACTTTGAAACATAACCACACAATTGCTCTACGGATGAGTTTATTGCTCCAATCGCAGTTTGTTACCAGCCATGGGTGGTTGATGCGTGTGAGTTCAAAAGCCGCATTCAGGTCTATGTGTACTTTCGCATTTTCATGGGCTTGCAGGCACGAAGCAGGTATGGCATCCGACATGGTTCCTTCTACCACATCTTTAACGCTTCCGGCTTTGTCCTCACCCCATGCGATCAGGGCTATCTCTTTCGCTTTCATGATTGTAGCTACACCCATTGTGACGGCGCTGACAGGCACTTTGTCTATAGTCCCGAACGTGTTGACAGCCTCTTTCTTAGACTGTACATCCAATAGAATCAGACGGGTTTGTGAATTCATACTTGATCCGGCAATATTAATGCCAATGTTGCCCGCACGTCCCAAGCCTAGCAGAAGATAATCTATTCCTCCTACATTGTGGATGGTTTGCTCATATGTCTTACAGTAGTTCAGTATTTCCTCTTTCGAAACGGACCCATCAGGTGAATATACGTTTTTAGGGTCTATATCAACATAATCTAACAAAGATTCTTTTAATAGTTTCAGATTGCTGTTGGATTGAGGTGCTATAGGATAAAACTCGTATATATTAAATAGAATAACATTTTTAAAACTTAAATTCTCTTCTTTATGTAAGCGGATAAGTTCCTGATAGATCGTTTGAGGGGAATGTCCTCCCGGGAGGGCAAGTACGAATGGTGACCCCGTAGCTTGTTTTTCTTTTATTTTTCGGGCTATTTCTCTCGCTATATGCAAAGATGCCTCTACAGAGGACTCATAAATCTCGGTAGGCACTTTTTCGTAGCGGGTCAGGGCAGATAGCTCAAATTCATTTTCAGGACGGTAGTAACGCAGGGGTACTCTGTCCAATACAATTTGCGAACTTAAATCTAATCTCATATCAAAGGTTTTATATATAATTATTTATGAATAAACATTCTTATTAAATGGCTTAAACAACCAGGGCTGCGGCTCCGAGCAGATTGATATCTTCCTTCTTGGATAAAAGTATTTTTACCCGCTCAACAGTTTCCTTGAAAGGAAATTTATATACGCTTTCATACATATTATCTGCAAAAAGTTCATATCCTTTTACAATATTTCCTCCTAATATAATAGCTTGGGGATCATAGGTGAAAAGGATAGTTTTCATAAGATTGCCTATATGCTCGCCGAGTTCGTTCCAAAGGACCAGCATTTTGTCATCTCCTTGCAAGGCGAGTTCGTAAGCCTCTTGAGCCGTTGTATTATTGCGTACAAAAAATTTCTGTCCGCAATAACGTTCATAATCGGAGTACAGATAAGGGAGGCTTCCTATTTCTCCCGCTCCTGTATTGTATCCGTTATATAATTCATTGTTTATAATGATGCCTGCTCCAACTCCGATACTTAATGTTACGCAGACAATATCACGATAGAGGGTGCCTTCCCCGTAGTAGCGCTCTCCAAAAGCGAAGCAGTTAGAGTCATTGTTTACAAATACCGGAATCCTGAATTCTTTTTCGAGGATATCTTTTAAAGGGACTTTCTTCCAAGACGGGATGTTGATAGCATCTTGTATGATTCCTTTACTGGTTTTGACAATGCCCGAGACACCTATTCCTATCCCGCGAATATTAGAATTTATTATTGTTCCGATCGTTTCTATCAGATGATCTATAATGACGCCCTCTGATTCGTCAGCCTTTGTGGGAACCACTAGTTTGCGGAATATTTGACCTCCATCAACAATTCCTAACCGCATGCTCGTGCCATCTATGTCTATTCCAATTCTCATAATGTTAAGAATGTAGTGCGTTAATTTGAGATGACTAACTAAACATTATAGCCTATCTTAAAGTATTGTCTTTAGCTGTGAATGATATTTAATCAGACCATCTCCTTGTTTTCCATAATAATATTACAAATATATACTTCTAAAGAGGAAAAACAGCAAATCAATTGTTAATTAACATCTAAAAACGAAAGATTGTTCGGTTAGTTGATTTTTGTTGATAATTGCGCCGCTTTTTAAAGTGTTAAGGGTAGAGGCTGGATTACTTAAGCCTATGGCTTCTTTATTATTTTGAGCTATTGTGTGTTGAGCAGGATAGTCCTTTTATTTTTCTATTCTTATTCTGGCATCTACAGCTATTACTTTATCTTCATTTGCCAGTAGCGGATTGATATCCATTTCTTTTATCTCGGTAGCAAATCTTAGTAGGATAGACAGCCGGACAATTATCTCTGTGAATAATCTTTCGTTTAGTCCCTTTTGCCCCCTGGTTCCCTGAATTATTTTGTAGGCCCTGAGGGAGCGTATCATGGATGATGCTTCGTTGAAACTTAAAGGGGCGAGCCCCGATGCTACATCTTTCAATATCTCTACGAAGATTCCGCCCAGACCGCACAAAACAATGTGTCCATATTTTGACTCGTATTTTGCCCCTATAAATAATTCCTGTCCCGAAAGCATAGGTTGTATCATTACTTCGGTGGTTTCCGGTATTTTCATCAGTCTGTCAAACTCAAGGGCAAGATGGTCGTCAGATCTTATGTTCAGGACTACACCTCCAACATCCGACTTGTGTACCGGTCCGACACACTTCGCTACAATTGGATAATCTATTTTATTTGCAAAGCTGATGGCTTCCTCTTTGTTATTGGTAACCAATTCTTGTACTTGAGGTATTCCGGCTGCGTCAAATAATTTCCTTATTGTATCACTGTCTATATATCCGTCCGAAGCATTGTCTATAATATTTCTGATACGTGGTATGTCTATTTTTATATCCTCCATTTTTCCTACCGATGGGGGAGTCCATGATACTACTTTTGATAGGGCATTTGCCAGGGCGTATTCATCAGTAAAGTTTACATGTCCTTTTTTGACGAAGTTGTCCATTTCTTGTGAAGCTGCAATGACTGAAGGCAGGATAGGATAAATAGGTAACTTGCATGTTTTTATTTTTTGGTCTAATATTTCATAGGCTTCAGCCACATTGCTTACTCCCGGATTACCATATATAACGGCAATGCCATCAATTTCCTTGAAGCGTTTTTCGCAAAAATCAATGCAGGTAGCCATGTGTTCCCCTGTTCCTGTTCCGATAATATCTATGGGGTTGGATACAGCTGCTCCGGGGAGAAGGTGTTTTTTTAACTCAGCTGCAAGTTCTTTATTCATTTCCGGAACGTCAATGTTTCCTTTTGATAAGGCATCGGTTAGGATTACTGCGGGTCCTCCTGCTTGAGTGATGATAGCCAGGTTCCGCCCTTTTATTTCTTTAAGGGTGAGTACGGCGGCTACATTGGCCAGTTCTTCTCTGGAATAGCAGCGAATGATCCCTGCTTTTCTGAAGAGTGCTTCCACGGCAGAGTCTGAACTTGCTATGGCTCCGGTATGAGATGAGGCTGCCCGGCTGCCGGAACTGGAGCTGCCTGATTTTATGGCGGCGATTTTGCAGCCTTTTCGGATGAGAGATGCTGAGTGGTTGAGGAAGCGGTCTGGATCTGCTATTTTTTCCAGATATAATAGTTTGATCTTAGGGCTGGATTCTGGGTCGAATTCGTTATCTAAGAATTCCAGAATGTCTTCAACGCCTACTTGTGCCGCATTTCCTATCGACCACGCAGAATTGAATCTTAGGCCAATCCGCATGGCTGATTCTATAATATATGTAATAGTACCCCCCGAACTGGATATGATATCTACACCTTGAGGATCCAGGTTTGGGATCGGACGGGTAAAAATGCTCTGATGCTTAGTGTTGAAGTAGCCCGAGCAGTTAGGGCCTATCATGATTGCCCCGGCTTTGTTGACTATGTCTACCAAATCTTTTTCCAATTTAGCCCCATCTTCAGACTCCTCACTAAATCCTGCCGAGAAAACAATAAAGGCTTTTACTCCTTTTTTCTTGGCCAGATATTCCACAGTCTGCAGGCATTGGTTTGCCGGAACTGAGATGATAGCCAAGTCGGTTTGTGGGATATCCTCAATGCTTACATACGCTTTTGTGTTCTGTATCGAGCCGCCTCTGGCATTAACAACATATAAATCCTTGTCAAACGTTCCTGTGGTTAAATTGTGTAAAACACTGCCTCCAGGTTTCAAAATGTTATCAGATGCGCCCACTACTACGATGCTTTTGGGGTTGATTAGCTGTTCATAGATCATAAATCGGTTATTTAGGTGTTATTTTGTGTAAAAGTAGTGATTTATATGACATCTAAAGCTACCATATATATAATATAAAACATAAAAATAGTTGAACTTGTTTATGGAAGGTCGCTTTCAAAACTATTTTGTCATTTTATGTAAACTTTTTTATGTTTAACAACATGTTGTATTCTAGGTGTATACTTTGATTTTACAATGTTTGTCTAAAAAATATTTCAAAAAAAGGTTTCATAAAGTTTGGAGTGTAAGGAATTGTTTTCTACTTTTGCACCCGCTTTACCACTAAAGGGCACGTTTAAAGAAGGGTGTTTTGCGTAGGGCGGAAGAGCGATCTTTGAAGGAACTGAAATAACAACATTATAGAGTGTAGTACACTATTTGGGTTTTTATTAAATTAAAT
>NZ_JADCLQ010000060.1:0-24106 GCF_015234155.1 Dysgonomonas sp. GY75 | reverse complement strand
ATATTTTTAGTTTTTATGGTTATAGTTTTTGCTAAACCACATTGTCTAAATCTAAACTCTTAAGCGGGATTACCTTTGAAAAGTATCACCAATTATTTTACCTTCTGTGGTTTAAGCCATGCTGTTCATGGGGTTCGAAACACCATTGTAAACTTCGGCCTGGGCTGCAAAAACTCACGCAAGGTAAGCATCCAGGACGTTTCTTCATTATTTTAATCCGGAGCGCCGGATTGGTATGCTGTTAACTGGCATAAGCATTAGCTTATAGCCTGCCTTGAGCGTTACCTTGACCTGCTTTATCTTTTTCTGCAGATAAGCCGATACGCCCTGTATGGCTCCCTTGCTTAGGTCGGATGTGACCTGCGCACCCGCGCTCTGCGTCATGGTAAAGCCTGTTCCCACGCTACCTCCAATATTGGCCATAATCTCCTTTGCCGCGTCCATTTCCAACGAGCCGGGGATATGGATGCCTTTCTGCCCGTCCGTATCATAGGCTGTCATCTCCACAGAGATAATTGTTCCCTGGTACTCGATCGATACGATTTGAATATCCAGCCGTTCGCCCCGTACCTTGGCAATCCCTGTCAGGATGGTATTTTCAGGTATCAGCGTTGTTCCCGCCATCAATGGTCCGGTCAGCCGCAAGCGTGCCGCCTGCCCGTCAATAAGGGCCTGGTCTTCATGGATAACGGCAGGGATCGTATTTTTGGCGCTTACTCCGGTTTCACTGCCCACCGTATGGAAGCCTGTGTTGCGGGGCTGGTCATACATTTGGAACAGGTCTTCGTTACTCATGCTTTGGGCCAGTGACGATACCGTATTCTTTTGTACCTGCCGGACAGGGCTGACCGTTGCCTTTTTATTTTGAGACGAAGCATCCTTCCCGTAATTCTCAATCCTGCTTTTCAGGGAATTGCCGTTTCCCGGAAACGGCTCTCCCTGATTCTGCGTCTGCGGCATATACCTGGCTGCCATCTCGTAGGATTTTTCCATCAGAGCCAGTTGCTCGTCCATTGCAGATTGCTTGCCATCTTTTTCATTGAGCTTCGCTTCCAGCTCCTCCAGCTTCTTCTTCATTTCTTCCTTTTCGGGATCGTTATTGGGCTTTTCATAGAAATTACCCAATGTACGGTTCATGTCCCGGTAGGCGGAAACGGAGTTATCGATGGGCGCTTTCTCTTTTTTAGTTGTTGCCTGCCGACTGTCCTTTGTTTCATCAGCCAAATCGATTGTTGCCTTTTCACCTTTGGAACCCTCCAGCATATCAGCATAGCCCTGCAAAGACTGCATCCGCTCTTTTTGCCGTTGTTCCGCCTGTTCCTGTTCATAGGCGCTCATCTTGTCGCCGACGATACCCTCCTTTTTCGGGTCGGGGATATCGGCGTTAAAGCCCGTGCCCGTCTGCTCTTTGGCCTGGTCTTCTTCCGATGGGGAGTATATCAGCCACATGCAGCCCGCGCAAATAACAGCCATCAATGCGTAAACCGCATATTTCTTTAGCTTTTGCTTCTGGCTTTCGCTTAGTCCTGGTTTATCAGCCATAATTTTTCTTCTTTTCAATGTTTATACTATCCAAAGCCGAAGTGTCTATTTCCGAATCCATAAATCTGGAATCCCACTTGCCTGACTTTGTCCTTTCTAATTCCAGCTTCTTGATATGCTCTATCTTGAGTTGTTCTTTGCGTTCCTGTTCCCTGCCCCAATTTGCAATGGATGTAAATGTGAAGTAGAGATTGAGGATCGTGAACAAGAAAAGCATTATCAGAATAACTGTCAGCCGCTTGTCGGGAGTGATCTCTCCACAGAGGTCTTTGAGCCTGTCCTCAAACCAATACCCCAGTTCTTTTATTCGCTCTTTCATAATTTTTCGTGGGTTACCCATCTCCCCCTCTATTGGAGGGGGATGGGGGGAGGTGGTTATCTATCCAATACCCTTAAATCCTTATTCTCTTGTATCTCAAAACCTTCGATGGTAAACCCCTGCGGATTGTTATCCGAGCGGACGGAGTTCAGAAGTCTGCAAGTAGTTACCAAACTACGTTCCGTGATATTGCTCTCCCGGATAATCATCTGCCGTGCATAAGTATTCACCTGATAAGGGTATGTATCCAGATTGCAGGAAATGCTGTCTATCTGTATGGCCTGGTTGATATTCCCGGAGATGATGCGGTTATAAAATCCCTTCTCCGATAAGTCCTTATAGTAATTGAAAGCGCTTTTATCAGAGAGGAACAACGCCCTTTGGATATTGCTTTCGATAGCCGCCTTATCGGGAGACAAGGTGAAGAAGAGTTCATGAAACCGTTTGACGTGTTCGCGGGCTTCCACAGGCCTGTTTTGCGACAGGTCCTGCGACAGGGCGAGCATCAATGATTTTCCATTGTCCAGCACATAGATCTTTTGCCGTTGCGCTTCCGCAAAGCCGTAGGCGCTCCAGACGGAGTAGCCGGCTACAACAGCGCACAGGCACAGGAAGGCAATGCCGAAGATGCGGAGCTGTTTAAAGCTCGATTCAATATTTTTTAATGATTTAAATTCCATGTTTTTAATTTGAAAATTTGATAATTAGCAAATTGGCTCCGCCGAACGTTGTTTCGGAAATGAATTGAAAACCGGCGGAGCCAAACACCTTGTATGAAAGCAATTCGCTAATATCCGATACAATGTTCGGTGTTAGCCAATCTGCCCATATACCAGTTTAATTGGCTCATTGAGTTTTTCCCGGGGAGCCGGAGTTTCCGCTGTTTCCTCCGGAACTGCTGCTTCCGCTACCTTTTAACCTTCCCGCTATATTCCCCGTGGCTGCTCCCGCTGCGCCGCCTGCTATTGCAGCACCCCTGGTAGCCGTGCTGTTCACATTCTTGCCGAAATTGCCCATGCCGCCCGCCGAGATAATCCATCCGGCAACCGTAGGGATTGTGAAATAGCCGACAATGCCGATTATAAGAAAAACTATATAAATCGCGTCTGAGCTATCCAGTGAAAAGTTGGGGTCGGCCTGCATACGCTCGATATCCGATTGCAGCATCAGCGATTGAAGCCTTGCCAGTATCGTGCTGAACAGGTCGGATACAGGCAGCCACAGGTACACGGAGATATAGCGGGTGATCCATTGGGTAAGCGTCGATTGGAAGCCGTCCCATACCGAGATGGCAAACGCAAGTGGTCCGAGGATCGAAAGGACAATCAGGAAGAAGGTGCGTATTACGTCGATAATCAAAGCCGCCGCCTTGAAAATGATTTCCAATACCTCCCGGAAAGCTTCGCGTATCCATTTCTTGGTCTGGTACAATCCCCGTTCGATATACATGCCTGCTATCTCCCCTGCATCGGTAATCCCCAACTGATCCAGCCTCTCCTCAAAGATATCGTTGTCTACCAGGTAGGCGGTCTCCGGGTTTCTCCGCATGGCCTCGTATTCCAGCTTGTCCTTGATCTGCGCATACTTCTGCATATCCAGTGTTTCGGATTGCAGCATCCCGTTGGTTCCCTGTACCACGGGACTCATTATGCTGTTGATGGTTCCGAGTACGACAGAAGGAAAGAACATAATACACAGGCCGATGGCGAAAGGACGAAGAAGCGGATACACATCTACCGGTTCCGCCCGCGACAGGGATTGCCATACACGGTAAGCGACATAGAACAGGGCTCCCAGCCCGGCAATTCCTTTGGCTATGCCGATCATGTTACCGCACAGGGGCATCATCTGGTCGTACAGCGTACGCAGTGTCTGGTGAAATTGATCGAAATCCATGTTTTTTTAATTTTTTAATGTGAGAATGTGCCGATGTGCCAATATGAATACCTTTTGTACTGGTATCACTACATCTGCATATTGAGTCATTTGTTAACTGATAACTGATAACTGTTGACTGTTGACTGAAACTACCAGTAGCGTTCGGAAGGATTGCCGTATAAGGCATTTATCCGGGCTGTTTCGCCTTTCTTCTTAGCCCTTAGATAAGATACCCCGATATTCTTGTTCGTATAGTAGCGGACAAGGTTCCGGTATTCCAGCATCGAATCATGGCAGCTGTTGACTACATCCATACGGTCCTTATCCGAAAGGGAGAGCGTACTGATATTCACCACCCCTTTCAGTTCGTTCAGCACATCGCCGCTTTGCTCCAACAGCTTCGCATAGCCGTTGGCAATGGCATTGAGTTCCTCTGCCGAATAATTGGGATCGGACAGCATCTTTTGGAAGTTATTGACATAGATATCCGATATCTCGCCTACCATCAGGATGGTCTTCTGCACTTTTTTGGCGTCCTTGACCAGTCCGTTTACAGCCTTCAACGCGTCATAATACTGTTTTGACTGGTTATAGACCTTTTGAACCTCCTGAAAACTTTTGACCATATTTGTGGCCGTCGTCGTGGTCTGGGTGACGTTGCGGGTCGTATTGACAATGCTCTGTGCCAGGTTTGAAGGGTCAAACACCGCCCACTGGGCTTTTGCCTGCGTTGCCGTAAGCATGCAGCTCACGCACAACATGAAGATTTTTGTTCTCATATTAAATTTATTTTAGTAAGAAAAATGATTGATAGAGACCCGCCAGTCAAGTCTCTCTTTGTAGATTGGAGGCTACGTGCGCTCCGCCAGTTGTTTGATGGCCAGTTCTATATCACCATCCAGTTTTTCGGCTAACTGCATCACTTCCAGTTTTTCGGTTTCCTCTGTGGTGTAAGCCAAATATTCCGATTTAGAAACTTCAGTAGCATAAACAGCCGATTGTGCTCCTCCTAACCCGATCCAGACCTCTTTATAGATTCGGCCCGGATTATTCGACATATTAATGGAAAGGATCTGAGCCTTTTCCTTCTCTGTCAATCCGAGCAATGCCTGTATTGAATCAAACTTATTCATATACTTGCGCTGGTCTAAAAGTATCTTACAATCGGAATTGTTGATAATGGCATCCTTGACAATCGGAGATGAAATAATATCGTCAACTTCCTGTGTAACAACGATTGCCTCTCCGAAGAATTTACGAACGGTTTTATAGAGATACTTTAAATAATCGGCCATATTCGGGGAGGAAAGAGCCTTCCAGGCTTCTTCACAGATGAATTGTTTCCGGATACCTTTGAGCTTTCTCATTTTCGAAATAAATGCTTCCATAATGATGATAGTGACCACCGGAAAAAGCTCGCGGTTCTGTAGGCTAAGCACCCGGCGCCGTTCCATATTACTATAGTCGGTTTCCAAGCACTCGCCTCCGAACCGGACGTACACCTTCCAGCGTATCCGGCTCTCCACTAAAGTATCAGTCTTGTTTTCCAATGTCAGTCAATTTGTGGCAACTCGCACAGAGCGCGATTGTTTTTCTACGTCGTGCAATCATGTGTCTTTCCCAAGGCTTTTTCTTATCTAAACCTTTGAGTTTTCTTACATGATGCATATGTAGTTTCTTATCCGCAGCACCACACAGTTCGCACTTCTTGGCTTTCAACCTGTCGGTTAAGCTAGTTGTACTGGTCGTGTATGTTATTGCGAGGTTATCCACCCATGACTGATAGTTTTGGGTTTTTCGTTTGAAACCTTCGTTGTAAAAGACTCTGATTTTGCTTTCGCCTTTTCGGGTTTTGAAGTGTACGGTAAATACTTTGTTTTGCTTATACTTACGAGCAATCTTTACAACAGTTGTTCTGTACTTACATGCAAAAGTTTTGTACATACTGTATTCCATAATATACTTAAAGGCGTGCATTATCGAACAGTTGTTAGCAATTGAATAATAATTATAGAAACCTCTGATTTCAGAGTTATACCTATCAAGGATTTCAAGGTCGTCATTGTTTATGAACTGAACCCGGGCTTTGGGTTTCCATCGCTCTTTACCATTGTGTGTTTTGATTTGTAATACACCATATTCGAGCAATTTCTTCTTCATCACATCCGTTGTCAGCTTTAGATATACCTTTTTGTTAAAGGCTCTCATTAGACGACCACTTTTATTCCTTTTGGTAAGATTGGATTTACGGACATAGATTTCATATCCGAGGAATTTTGCGGATTTTTCCGAATAGGTAATCAAAGTTTTCTCATCAGAGAGTTCAAGTTTCAGTTTGGATTGAAGAAAATTCTTAATATCCTCTTTGACCTTTTGACTGTCTTCTTTACTACCGATTATTCCAATAAGAAAATCATCTGCATACCTCACATATTTCATTCGTCTGTAATCGCAATCCATTTCCTCTCCACATGAGATTGAGGCTCTTGACCTGTCAAATGCTTTAATCTGTTTGATAATTGTTTTTCTTTCATCTTTGTCAGCTACACTTTTTAGTTTCGCTACAGCAAGCCTTTTCCCATATTCGTATTGGATACGCTCTTTGTTTGTTTTGCGGTTTTCCCCTTTATCGAATTTTCGGATGTATTCCATCATGTACTTATCCAGTTTATCCAGATAAATATTTGCCAGTATTGGGCTGACAATACCACCTTGCGGTGTTCCGCTGTGGCTCTTATGAAATTGCCAATCTTCGATATACCCTGCGTTCAGGAATTTTCGAATCAGACACAGGAATCGTTCATCGGAGATACGTTCTCTTAGTATATCAATCATAATATTATGATCGATATTATCAAAGAAACCTTTAATGTCTCCTTCAACGAACCATTTTGCGCCGTTGAATGACTTTTGAATCTGGCTTAATGCAGTATGGCAACTTCGTTTGGGTCTGAAGCCGTAGGAACAGTTTTCAAAATGTCCTTCATAAATGGCTTCGAGAATCATCCTGATTACCTCTTGCAATAATTTGTCATCAAAAGCTGGTATTCCCAAAGGACGTACTTTCCCGTTTTTCTTTGGTATGTACGTTCTTCTTGAGGGTTGGGGCTGATAACTCTCGTCTTTCAACGATTGTATCAGTTTCTCAATGCGAGTAAGGTTCATTCCGTTTATTGTTTTTCCGTCAGAACCCGGTGTCATATTGCCCGGCTTTGCATAAATGTGCTGGTAGGCAACATAATACATCTCTTCATTGAACAAAACACGATAGAGTCTTTCATACTTATACGTTGAAAGCTTGCTATGTTTCGTCAGACTGTTTAATACTCTTTCTGAATCTCTCATAATGTCTCTCACATTTTTCGTTAATTGTATTAAAACTACTTTAGCTGCCCCCCTTCGCCATGTACAGGTCATTACCCTGCTCGGACTACTACGGAGGCTCCGTTACCACTCCGGATATTCAGGGGCTGCCCCCATAGCCTTACAACTGGCTTTCCGGTTTAGGTAATCCCCGTTTGCATACATAAAGAACTATGAGACTATACATAGTCTCTGGCACGACAGAGTGTCGGATACGACTTTCATCCTTTACCACATATTGTAGTTGCGCTGTGATTAGTTCCTGCACTTCCTCCTCAAGGACTGGAAAAAGCGAATCACAGTACGACGAGTATAGTTATCTTAACGTCGCAGGTACAGCCTAATACCGCTCGGATTATCGTTCAATCAATCCAGATTTTATCCTCATAACTGTCTTTTCATCAACCCATTCAGTCGCAGCCTGATAACTGGCTGACTTATGGTCGTCCCGGCATGCTACACTCCCTGTCCAGTTAATTTCCCTTTCAGATAAGCCGGGTGATGATAGGTTTTTCAAAGAACACTTACCTAGTCCTTGCCAAAGGACATTTCTTATGCTGCCTTGACGGGCGCACCCTTTATGGCATCAATTTCGAATACTATAAACCGTTTGTTGAGTAGATCCAGTTCCTTGTCCGAGTTCAGCAGGAAGTCAAAGCGTCCGCCTTTGTAATACTGCCGGAGCGTTGTCAGCAGGTTATCGATGTTGAAATCCGCTTTGCTAACCTCTATCTCCCTTTCCCTCAATGCAACCTTATACTCATCACGCATAAACTCATAGAAGGTATTGAAGCTTGGGACAATACTCCGGTCAGTCTGTATCTTTGTGATATACTCATCCACAGCGCTGCCAAGCTCTCCCGATTCGGTTTTTGTGATTTTATCATCCTCGCTTTTCCAGAGAGTCAGCAATAGGGTTTTCAAACTGTCCTTTTTCTCCACATCAAACTGATTGTCTCCGGTATAGAACGGATTAAACGAGATCGGCTTTTCTTCGGTATAGGTAAAGTAAATCCCGTCTTCCCCTTTTGTCTTGCTGCGGATCATTTCACACAAACCCTGATAAGAGTTACCCGTATCGACTAGGACAACATGCGTACCCTGTTCCCAGTATTGGCGGACGAGGTGGTTCATAAAAAAGGACTTTCCGCTACCCGAAGGTCCCAACACGAACTTGTTCCGGTTGGTGATAATCCCTTTCTTCATAGGCAGGTCGGATATATCCACATGCAGCGGCTTGCCCGTTACCCGATCTACCATCTTGATACCGAAAGGAGATGGGGAAGATTTGTAGTTTGTTTCTTCCACAAAGAAGCACAAAGCCTGTTCGATAAAAGTATAGAACGATTCCTCGCTTGGAAAATCCCCCTGGTTGCCCGGAATGCCTGCCCAGAACAGAGTCGGCGTATCGACCGTGTTATGCCGGGGCTTACATTCCATCAATGCCAGCTGGCTGCCTGCATCGTTCTTTATCCGGGATAGCTCTTCCCTGTCTTCACTCCATGCCATTACATTGACATGGCAGCGCACGGAGGTTAATCCGAAGCTATGGGCATCATTGAGATACTCTTCGATCCACTGCTTGTTAATCTGGTTTGAACGGCTGTACCTTGATAAGGAGTGCATATTCCTTGCCTGCCTTTCAAAGCGTTTCAGGTTTTCCGCATGGTCATCAATAAAAATAAACTGATTCACGATGTGGTTACACGAAAGTAGTACACCAATGGGTGCAGCAAAAGACAAACGGCAATCACTTCTATCGGTAGATAATCGTTCATAGCGAATATCGGTCTGTACATTGTTCGGTAGATCTTCGGTATCGGAAAGCGTATGCAGACACATATACTTATCGCCGATCTTCATTTCACCTGAATGAAGTGCCATATCCTGCAAACAAGTGGTATCTTCCTGCGACAGGGAGAAATACTTTTCGATAATGCCTGCCTCTTTATCTGTTCCTGCAATCTCACCGGTAGTCAGCCTGCTTAACTTTACAAACCCCGAGTCATTGATAATGCGTTCAAATTGGCTAACTGATTCCAGGAACCTTTGTGCCGTCTCCCTGTCCTGCATCTCCTTTGGAACGATAAAGCCGCGGGTTAAAGCATTGAAGCTGCTTTGCTGCCGGGCCCGTTCTTTAGTGGTCTTGGTTAGGAACAGGTAGCAGGCGTGGTTCAGGAATGGCCGTTCGTTGAAGTGACGCTCGAAACTTCGGGCCAGGAAACTGATGTCATCCTTATTCAGATCTGGCTTATAGTCTTCTTCGGTAAACCAGTCCTGCTTGCAGACAATCGAATAGTTCGGCAATACTTTAATCGCTTTTGCCCATGCCGAATGTATTGCTTCATACTCCGCACTTGTTACGGTAAACAGTTCGGGAAGTTCCACCCGGTAGGCAACGGTAATATCCGCGTCTTTACTCAGGATGCAGTCGTATTCAACTGCCAGCAATGGGAATTTGCTCTCTAATGTAGCTGCTGTTAGTATGTTCCGCATAGATCCTCCTTTCTTTTGATTCTTGAGGCCAACCGGATAATGCGCCTGCGGTTAATGATATAGCGGGGATGGTTTTTGACTGCCTGCAGTTTCATTAAGCCATGCTCCCCGTATTTATCGTTCAGGTAAAAAGTGCCCCAAACCAATATCCCGGCAGTGACAATGCCGAATCCGATACAAAACATTTGATTGATACCAATCATATACATAATCACAAAGACGATAAAAACCGAGAGCAGACCGCCTGCGAAAATAAAGAGGTATTGGGATTTCAAACCCTTAAACTCAGCAGGCTTGCCGATCCCCTTGTTGATTGAATATTCCATTCTTTTTATTTTTAATTTTTTTTCGTGGTTTACAAAAAGTCCCCCTTGGGGGATTGAGGGGGCTTAGAGGAAGAATGAACGAAGGATAGTAGCCGCCACGATCAGGAAGATACAGGCCCCGAACCAGGAGGAGGCGGTTTTGGATGTATCGGGATCGCCTGAGCTGAACTTTGAGTAGACTTTTACCCCTCCGATCAATCCCACAACGGCGCCGATGGCGTAAATCAGTTTGGTAGCCGGATCGAAGTAGGAAGTCACCATATTGGTAGCATCGGTAATCCCCTGCATGCCGTTGCCCTGGGCAAATACACCCAACGTACTTAACAGTAATACTGCTGAAAACAATACTCTTTTTTTCATTGTCGAAATATTAAAAAGTGATACAAAAAATGAATTCGGCAGCGAATATATAATGTATAAAACGTTGATTTAAAGCCCTGGCGATGTGTTACACCATATGTCGTCATGTGTCACCGATATCTGTAAAAAAAACTTCGTTATTCATATAAAAGCAATCCGGTCTTTTCAGTTATCACACATACTTTCCCATGTCAAAAGATCCCATATCTTCCGGTACCTTTTTCGATTTCCTGACCATCAGGGGCTTTCCGTTATCATCCAGACAGTCATTCATCAACTGTTCCACATTATCCAGATTGCTCACCTGATTGGTGAAGAACTCAAAAAGGTCGGTATCCCTGATGCGGTGTATCGTTTTTGCAGCTTCAATAATCTGCCTTTCATCGTCTGTGGCTACGGTTAGCACGCCTACGGCATTCACCATTTCCTCATAGGTGAGTCCGGAGGAGAAATCAGGGTCAAGCCCCGGCGCCAAATCGTCCATCGCTTCAAAGCGTTCCTGTCCTTCCAATATCTCTTCCGGCGTTTTAGGTTCGGGTGAAAGATCCGATTCCACATCATCATCCGATATCTCCGGCTCTTCCCCTATAAAACCGGATGGTTCCAGTTTCTCGCTATAGGCCGGGACTTTGGCTGCCAGGCCGGGATCCTCCAGATATACAAGCCTTGTCTTCCCGACCACATCCCCGGCTTCTTCCTCCGTAGCTGCCGCGGCTACCGGCGCCGGCGTTTCCTTCTCCGGCCTGACGGGTATCCGATCTCACAAACCGGACAGCCGCCCGTTAAACAGTAATGCCCAAACCTTATAAAGAACATAGCCGCATACAAGCAGCTTTACCATAAAATATATATAACTCTCCATCATAGCTATAAAAGTAAACCGGTATTATTCCTGTACATATCGTTGATCTCATCCCTGTATTCCTTCAGGTGGTTCTCCAGTACATTATCGATAAAATTAGGCACGCTGATGTCTTTGGCGATAATGCTGAGAATCTTTGAAATCTTATCATATAAATCCGCATTGACATAAGTCTGCCTCTTTGTCCCGGCATTCTTCTTCAGGAACAGGGACATGTAATCCTTCGGTTCACGCCTGCGCCTTGCTTTGGACTGCACGGTCTCTTTCTCCGGTTCCCCTTCAGTATTCTCATCTGGAATGTCTTTTTCCGTTTCTTTTTCCGGAACCGGTTTTTCATTCACCGGCTCGTTGTTCAAACGCGGAATATCTCCGGTCATCATGGACTTGATTAGCTCTTCGTCCACATCCACCTCTTTTCTTTTTGCCATATCCTTAGAATTTTAAGATTTTACACAATTCGTCCGCCAATTCATCGATACAGCTTCCCTTCAATAATTTCTGGGGAGGAGGGAAAAGGGTACTCCTGAAAAACGGCTTTCCTTTCACAGAGAGTTCCTTATCGAAGCGCCTCGATTCGGGGAGTACCGTTTCCAGGACTTTCAGGTTAAGCCGTTCCATAATTTTACGGTAGGCGTCATAGACTTCCGTACTGGCGCGCCGGTCCACCCTGTTCCAGAAAAAGAGGAAATCTTTCAGGGGTATCCCGGATTTTCCTTTCAGGTAATCGAGAACGGCCGTAGCGAACGACATGGTACTCTGCATCACGATCCTGTCCGCTACAACCGGCGTCAGGACATAGTCCATATTGATAATGGTTTTGAATACCCCGTCCGAGGAAAGGCTTCCCGGAAGGTCCACAAGGATAATATCGAGGTTGGGATCGGCTTCCAGCAATTCCCCTATCTTATCCCTCGCGTCCGCGGGAGTGGAATCGACAACGCTATAAGCCTTTTTCCGGATATTTTCCCATTGTACCATCATCAACTGCTTATACCCGTCTGTTTTTTCAACCGTCTGCATATCCCTACCCCGCATATGGCTTATGCTGTGCTGGAGGGTGTCGCAATCGACGACCGCCACATTTATCCCTTTCACATAATGCAGGTAACCCGCCAGCAGGATGGTTACCGTCGATTTGCCCACGCCTCCCTTTTGGTTGGACATGGCTACCAGTAATGTCTGTTTCATCTTAAAACTGTTTTTAGTAAAAAAAATAATTTGTTTTGCTGCATTGCCGCATCCGTGCAGTGACATGGTATGGCAGGAAGGCATTGCTGTCATATCGCAAGTATGCAATCATGCACTCGCGCGTTGAAGCATCAATGTGTTATTGCCCTGTCGCATCAGGACATTGTCGTCACCTTGCACGGATGCAACCTTACGACAGAGCATTGTCACCATGCTGCGTCAATGCCTCGTTATTTTGCGGCAATAGTATGTTATTGCATGATTACATGATTACACGATTACATTCCCACCATATCGCAGTATCGCATTGAAGCATGACTGACTTGTTGCCATTCTGCGCTGTCATCTTCCTGCCATACAGCATCAATGCCCCGCGGCATCATTATCCCATTACATGATTGCCTTGCAATCCTGCCGCATTATTATGCCATTACCCTGATGCACGCCTGCATTATTGCCGCAAATAAAAAACGAATTCTCCTTTTTTCCTCCCTTTTTTTCTTCACTGACGAGATATGACACCGTATGTCGTCTTGTTACATAGTACTACCTGTTTTACATGAAGCCTGTTGAGTCTAACTTTGCCTTTGAAATGATATACAGTTACGATAATGGAAAAACCAACCCACAGAACCGGCAGATATATACGGCTGCCAATAATTTGCAGCAGGCAAATTTATGTTCAAGCGAACATGGCAAGTTGTGTTCCTTGCTGCACGAAATACTTCTTGCAGCGCGAAACAACTTGCCGCCCGCCTTACGGCTCGGGGCGGTTTACTCCATAGTCGTAAACCGTGCCGGAAGATCACTAACAGTTAATAATTACCTGATATGAATGATGATAATAAGGACAGAAAGAATAAACAGGTGGGACGAAAACCGAAAGTAAATCCTTCAAAGCACAGGTACACGGTCAACCTGAATAATGAAGAAAATGACAAATTCCGCCTCTTACTGGAACAATCCGAAGTGGAAAATATAAGCCGTTTTATCCATCATGCCGTCTTTTCAAAAGAAATAAAGATTGTAAAAGTGGATAAAGCCACGATGGATTATTACATCCGGTTGACTAATTTCTACCATCAATTCCAGATGATAGGGAATAATTATAACCAGACGGTGAAAGCCTTAAAGACCAATTTCAGTGAAAAAAGGGCTTTGGCATTGCTCTATAAACTGGAAAAAGCAACCATCGAACTGGTACTTCTTTCAAAACAAATTGTTGCATTAACCCGCGAATTCGAAGACAAATATTTGAGTAAGTGAGGACAAAGGAAGCCCACTTGCTATGTCGAACGTAAAAATATTATGTAAATGGTTGCAAAAATAAACCGGGGCAGCTCGCTTTACGGAGCATTGATTTATAATCAGCAGAAGGTAAATAATGCTACGGCAAGGATTATTTCCGGCCACCGGATGATTACCGATGTTACCGGAAATACAGACAGGATCGTTCAACAGACGATGCTTTCATTTGAAAATTACCTGCTGGCCAACAAGAATACCGAAAAGCCCATCCTTCATATTTCACTCAACCCTTCGCCGGAGGATTACTTATCGGATAAGCAATTCACCGGTCTTGCCAAAGACTATATGGACAGGATGGGCTATGGGGACCAGCCGTATATTGTATATATGCATGAAGATACCGGGCGCAGGCATATTCATATCGTTACCACCTGTGTCGATGAGAACGGCAACAAAATATCCGACACCTACGAATGGAACCGCTCAATGAAGGTTTGCCGCGATCTGGAACAGAAATACGGACTTAAGAATGTTACGGACAAGAAGAATGAATTACTGGAACCTTACCTTAAAAAGGCGGATTACAGCAAAGGAGATATCAAAACCCGGATTGCCAACATCCTTAAAAGCGTAAGGAATTCCTACCGTTACCAGACTTTCGGGGAATACAGCGCCATACTGTCCTGCTTCAATATCGAAGTCAGACAGGTAAAAGGAGAATATGAAGGAGTACCTTTTACCGGTATTGTTTATTTAATTACGGATGACTCAGGGAAGCCTGTCTGCGCGCCGGTAAAGTCTTCCCTTATCGGAAAAAGCTTCGGTTACGGTGGTTTGGAAAGACGGATGAAGCATAATACAAAAGAGTTCAAGGCAGGAAAATGGAAGCCCCGGATAAAGAATGAGGCAGCTTTGGCAATGCATGGTTCCGGCGGAGACCGGGAAAAATTTGTAACCTCACTCAAAAGGCAGGGTATCGATGTCGTTTTCCGTGAGAATGAAGAAGGACGCATATACGGGGTAACATTTATAGACCATAATTCAAAAGAAGCCTGTAACGGTTCCCGCCTAGGAAAAGAATTTTCAGCCAACCGGTTCAACAGCCTGTTTAACGGGCCGTCGGACGGGAACCGGACAAAGGATAGCAACCTGGGGCAAGGCACTTTTACAGGAAACTACCCGTCGGATGCCTCGGAAGAATCGGCTATCGAACAGGTATTCGGGATATTCGGTTTCGAACAGCACGGGGATGATCCGGAAGAACAGAGATTCATTCGCAGGACAACGAAGAAGAAAAAGAAGAAGCAAAGACGGATTTAATCAGCAAATGATCCTTCATTTTCAAATCTGCTAATTTTCACATATTTAAATTAATATATTATGCAACAGGAAGACGATTTGAGGGGACTGGCCAAGGTCATGGAGTTTATGCGGGCCATATCCATTTTATTTTGTGTGATCCATATCTACTGGTACTGCTATGAAGCGGTACTCGATATGGGAATCAACGTCGGGGTAGCGGATAAAATACTCCTGAACTTTCAAAAGACGGCGGGCTTGTTCAGCAACTTATTACTGACAAAAATGTTCGCCGTCATTTTCCTTGCCCTTAGCTGTCTCGGGACAAAGGGTGTCAAGAATGAAAAAATCACCTGGGAGAAAATATACGCGGCCCTGCTTTCCGGGCTGGTATTCTTTTTTATGAACTGGTGGATACTGCATTTACCCTTTCCCCCCGCGGTAAATATGGGTTTGTATGTGCTGACCCTTACCACCGGGTACATATTGTTATTAATGGCTGGCGTATGGGTAAGCAGGATGCTTAAGCACAACCTGATGGAAGACGTCTTTAATGAGGAGAACGAGAGCTTTATGCAGGAGACCCGCCTGATTGAAAACGAATACTCGGTAAACCTCCCGACTACATTTTACTATCAGGGCAAGACATGGGACGGATGGATCAATGTCGTGAATCCATTCAGGGCCGCAACGGTACTCGGAACACCGGGTTCGGGAAAATCCTATGCCGTGGTCAACAATTTTATCAGGCAGCAGATCTCCAAGGGCTTTGCCGTTTATATCTACGACTATAAATTCGATGACCTGTCGGTGATTGCTTATAACGAGCTTCTTAAGAACATGCACAATTACGAAGTAAAACCTAAATTCTATGTGATTAATTTCGATGACCCGCACAAATCCCACCGCTGTAATCCCATCGCCCCGGAATTTATGACCGACATCTCCGATGCATATGAAGCTTCGTATACAATTATGTTAAATTTGAACCGCACCTGGATTCAGAAGCAGGGGGACTTCTTTGTGGAATCACCAATAATTCTCTTAGCAGCAATTATCTGGTACCTCAAAATTTATAAGGAAGGCAAATATTGCACCTTTCCCCATGCCATCGAATTTCTGAACAAGCCATATGCCGATATATTCACCATACTTACGTCTTATCCGGCACTGGAAAACTACCTTTCTCCCTTTATGGATGCGTGGCAGGGGGGTGCTGCAGATCAGCTGATGGGACAAATTGCGTCGGCTAAAATTCCGCTTTCGAGGATGATTTCGCCACAACTGTACTGGGTAATGACAGGCAATGATTTTACCCTCGACATCAACAATCCCCAGGAACCCAAAATCCTCTGCGTCGGCAATAACCCCGACCGCCAGAATATCTATTCGGCGGCGTTGGGATTGTATAATTCACGTATTGTAAAACTGATAAACAAAAAGGGAATGCTAAAATCTTCGGTCATTATCGACGAGTTGCCGACAATTTATTTCCGGGGTCTGGACAACCTGATTGCTACTGCCCGGAGCAACAAGGTCGCGGTTTGTCTCGGTTTCCAGGACTATTCGCAGCTAAACCGCGACTATGGGGACAAGGAAAGCAAGGTAATCCAAAATACAGTCGGGAACATTTTCTCGGGGCAGGTTGTAGGAGAAACAGCTAAGAACTTGTCAGAGCGTTTTGGTAAAGTCCTTCAAAAAAGGCAGTCCATTTCGATTAACCGGCAGGACACTTCTACTTCAATCAATACACAGATGGATTCACTGATTCCGGCATCCAAGATCGCCAATTTATCACAGGGTATGTTCGTGGGTTCGGTGGCGGATAATTTCGGAGAGAAGATAGACCAGAAGATTTTCCATTCCATGATTGTAGTGGATAACGAAAAGGTTGTCGCTGAGGCTAAGGCGTATAAAAAGATCCCTGTAATCAATGATTTTAAGGATGAGAACGGAAACGACATTATGCAGCAGCAGATAGACCGTAATTACAACCGGATCAAAATGGATGTCATCAACATAATAGAGGATGAGAAGGAACGCATTCGTAAAGATCCCGACCTTTGCCATTTACTGGGCGAGAAAAACGAAGAGGAAGGAATGGATGAAGATTAATCATCCGCATAGTTTTTAGTATTAAATAAATAACAAATCAACATATGAAATTAAAAGTATTGAACTTATACAACAGGAAATTATTGACTGATTGCGACATAACAGCTGTTGAGTTCAACCTTTGAAAGAACAAAGAAATATTGGTAAAATGTTAGGATACTGCACGGTAGCAGTAAATATGTATTTGATAAAAAGTGAAGAAATATATGGAAATTATAATGTAAGTTGAACCATGTGATTTGGATTAATCACTTTTTATTTGAAAGATATATATGGCTGAAATAAATCCGGACAGAATGTATTCATTCTCTATCTTGGTTTTATTATTTTCATTTATCTCTAAGTTCCCCCATATATGAAAATATCACCACCATCCTTTTTCCTTATTAAAAATATAACGATTTGATTCATGATCCTCCAGGCCAGTAAGAAGAGAGAATGAAGAAATCAATTCCTCATATAGCTTATATCCTAAAGGTTGACTGGATTTTAACACTTTCATTTTTTCCTTCACGTTAAGATATTTTGGAAACCAATTTCTGTTAGTCTTTTGTAAGAAATCTGCTTTGTTTTTCTTTTTCAATAACTCAGCCTCTTTAAAACGTTTTTCTTCTATTAGTTTCTGATACGGGATCAACCCCTCAAAATCAGGATAAGCACTTCCATATAATTCTCTCCCTAAAGCGTTTATTTCGGCTCTCAGTCCATTGTAAAATTTGAGAAACCAATCTCTTGTAACTGTTTTTATAGCTGATTCATTTGGCATAAATGGGATGATTCGAAAAACAAGCAGCCAATATTCATCCTCTTCCTTACGGCATCCTAAAAGATTTTCAATAACTCTATGGTCTATTTCCAAATCAGGGTAAATTAAGTGGATATTATGAAAAAAAGCGCTCAGGATACGGATATCCTCCTTCTCAAACCTCGCGAGTTCAATGGATGACAATAAAGTTCTAACTATTGTTTTTAACTCATTATACTTCTCTCCGGATTTCAGTTTCAATAAAAAGATGTCGGAATTACTTATCCAGGTAAGAAGCGTGTTGAGTTCAATCATCGACAAGCCCGGATTCTTTATCATTCGTTCAAATCCTGTATATAAAGACACCAAGTCTGCATCGTTAATTTCGATTGTACCTTTTCGTTGATCGGGGAGAAAACCTATAACGTTTAGCAATCTGGAATTAACATTGCACAAAAGTAATTTTCTATATGCTGAGGCGTCTTTTGATATGAACCGTACAAAAAACTCGAACATCGATGGATGATAAAAGTCATATTCAGAGCCATTCCATTTTAGCATACTCCCATCAAGTTCATTTAACATATCATTGAAGGACATTAAAATAGGCTTTCTTAAGTCATCACAAATCGTATTATAACTATATGCGATAGATTGTACTGTACCATTCAAGGATAACAATGTGGATAATAATGTGATTTTCTTTTCATCACTTAGGTTATCAAAATCTTTTTTCAAATAGTCGTCCGGATAATCAAGATGTTCGAAGATATTACCTATGCCAATGTTAGTAGTATTTGCAAAATATGATCTTATTGTTTCTGGAGAAAAATTCTTATGATTTATTATTTTCTTCAAAACGTCCTCTTTTATAGCCTTATAAGTTGGATTTGCTTTTCTATAATATCGATAAAGGATACTCTCTTTTTCTTCTTTTGTGAGTAATTGAACCTCAACCGTTATTTTAGTTATGTAATTGCCTTTAATATTGTCAGCGTAATTAATAAACGCTTTATAAATGTACTCACGACTGGTAAATACGCATTTATGCTTCTCATCAACCAACTCATATATATACTCCATTTTACGATTAAAGGAGTCTGCCCTATATAAATCCACATTATATTTACCAAAAGCATCGTCAAAAAGAAATATCTGATTTTCTTTTTCGTCATAATAATTGTCAAAGTCTTCTATCTTGTCGATTTTATATGGGATATAAGACTTTTCTCCGAAATATTTTAAGAGCAGCATTTCTGCATTAAATGTTTTACCTGATTTTGAGTGACCGGAAAAAATCAATATGTTCTTTTCTTCTAAAGTCAGATATGCTTTCTCAAAAATATTAGTATAGATAAAATTCGACCTGTTTTTTGTAAATACAGACAGCCAGGCAGATGAAATAGTTCGCTTACTGCTTTTTAAGATATTTTCGATTAAGTGCTTAAAATCAACTGCTTTTAATATGACAGGATAATTCCACTTTATACTATCGTGTTCGTCGATACACGCTTCTATGTTTCTATATGAATAAATTTCAAATCTAATTCCAGATAAATTATTGTCGGAAATAAAATTATTGAATAAGTCCGATAATTCGTCATATTGAGAACCGGAAACAGTTATGTTCGTTACCAAACAGTATAAATTATAATCTAATCTATTTTCTACAAAGACTTTGTTTAATTCACTTTTCAGGTCTTTCTTTAAACCACTAAAACTATTTATCTTAGACTTATGTTTCGCTTGAAAAATGCACTTATATTCTACATTCTCATTTTTCCAAAAACCTGTCTTTCCATTATATAGGAAATCCCGGCCTTTATCACTTCCTCCTTCGATAAATACGACAGAAGGACCGATGTCAAAACGTAAACAATTGTAAGCAAGTAACTCAAATTGCTGCCATTCCAGATTAACAAGATCGTATTTTTGCATATTTCAATAATTATTTAATATAAGAATATTTCCGAAAATAACAGAAGCAAGCTACCAAACGAGGGATTTTTTCAGGATATAAGCTGTATTCCTGAGACTTTTTTACATGACGTCTAAAAATCCATTCTCAGAACTCCTTCTTCCGGATCATCAAAAGCATGACATTTACTTAAAAAATCTTCCATAGATTCAACATCATCACCATACAGATTATAACTGAATTTTCGGACTTTCTGCATCGCATGGATAAAAACGTTCGGGTCATTTTGTCTGCTAAGGCGGCGTAACGCCAGTAAATAATCATTCCGGAAAACGGTTGGTATAATTATTTTGGCCTCTCCGGCGGAAGTTAGTTCCGCATTCATCATAACACGGGCAATTCGTCCGTTCCCATCCAGGAAAGGATGTATCTCGCTTATCATGAACATCATGAAAACAGCCCTTGCGAAAGGTTTTTGCAATGCCTGATAAAATTCAAAACCTTTCATCAAAGTACCTCTGACTAAATTGTAATCGACAAAATAGGTGTTTCCGGCCCTGTTATTTTCTGTTTTGAACATTCCGGGTAGTTTATTAGGGCGGGCAGACAACATGATCCGGTGGCGTGATTGCAATAACCGGATTAGTTCATCAGTCGATTGGGGTACCCGTTTCATTTCATTGCGGCTTGAAACAATATAAAATGTCCCTAATACATCATGAGAATCTTCATTACGCGCAGGCATGGGTTGATTGGTTTCAATAATCCGGCGCGCGTCTTTCAGCTCGAACTCAGTGCCTTCAATGTAATTTGAAAAATAGCTTTCAAAAAATGCAAAATTACGGTATGCTGTTTCCGTATTATTACGATCCTCGAAAGTTTCGTACTCACGCTGTTGAAGTTCTGTGAATAAAACCTGAAATAATTCCAGACGCATCGGGTCATAGGGTTGCCCAAATGCTCTTGCCATAGCCAACCGGGATGTTAGTATGTTAGAAGATTGGGTAGACAATAAGGCGCTGATAATTTTATTCAACTTTTCGAACTCTTCTTTCATATTCAGGCTTTCTGCAACATCCCGGGCCTTATCCCGTAAGACATTTAAAGCATCCTCTCCATTTGTTCGTATAATTGCTTCCAGTTTCTCTTCTATAACATCTTGGAGAAGTGTCTTAGATTCATCTCCTTTTTTCTTCGAGACCTGCATATTTTCCAGAAAAGCCCTTTCTTGCCGGGATACATATAAGCCTTCGATAAATGGGGTATCATCCGGCATCCCTGCTTGTCCTTCCATTAAATGAACTGTAATTCCCGGTAAAGATACATTTCGGTTATATGAATATGTTAAAAAAATATGCCCGCTTGGAGTCGGCCGGAATTCAAAAGCTGACCGATGGCTTATTACAGCTTCAGGAAACAGACGCCCCAATATAATAAAAAGGTTTCTCTTTATGATGGCTTCAGGTGAATCTGTCAAATTGGAGGTATATACCCTGGTTGCAATTTTACGAATCACACCTTCCTTCAGCATTTTAGAAATCGCTCTGGATTCTGCTTTGTCTGCAGATGCGAAGAGCACTTCAGAGAGATATAAGTGAGGATTTTTTTTCATTATAATTCTTATTTCCTACAAAAATAGAGATTTTTTCAGATTATAAATATGTAATATCGGCATTTCTTTTCATTATGAAAACTAAAACTATACATTTCTATCTATAAATGACAGTAGCAATTTAAAATGTATGAGTATCGCCCATCTCCATGACACCTCCTCTTTGGCTTCCCATGCAGTCCCTTTTTTAAGATAACTTGAATCCCGCTTTTTCCGCGTTCAGGCCCTGAAGGGTTTTAGGTAAAAATTTCCGGGCGCTTCACTTGTAAATTTTCCCCGTAAAAAACGCTCCAAAAGCAAGATTCAAGTTGCGGGTATGATCAGGGACTTAGCATGTGAAGCCGAAACGATGACGCATATTAAAATAGCGGGAAGGGGGATATTATGGCAAGGCCCTTATCCCGGATATTGCAAAACCTTTACAATATATAATACTATATTCTATTCGTCTTTCGCATCCTGCCTTATAAGAATAAGAAACCCTAAGCCGGGGACTAAAGCTGCTCTCCTCACGAATCTGCATATTCGTTTAAGTTATGCAGCTCCGCCCATTTCCTGCAAATTCTTTCTCTCGTTTTTTATTTTTTCTCCCGGTTCGTTAGCCTGTCTCTCCTTTTGTATTCCGGCAGGTTTCTACCTTGCCACGATTTCATCCTTTTTCGTTTTTTACTCATCTCATTTTCTCTGGATGATGAAACAAGATGCTATATGATGAAACAGATAGCCATCTGGTTTCAAAACAGCATTTTGTATTGCTATGCCGCCTATTTTTGAAGCGATAATTTATTTATTCACCTGTCAAAAAACAAAAAATATGGCGGAAGGAAACATCCGGGGCGACACCCCAAAACAACCAATCCGGGAGAATGAGCAGTTGAGCGACATCATCCTCATCCTCGACAAAATGGAACTGCTGTTGCAGGCAGTCTCCAAGCTCGGCAAGGACGGGAAATACGAAACCGTGCCTGCCGACAAAAAACACAGGAACTCTTTCCTGAAGGTAGACAAGTATTCCAATATCGTGGAAAACTTTTTTAAGAACCTTTGGAGCCAGCTGAAAGACCCGACCCATTTCGGAATCCTCACCATGAAATTCAGCGAAATGGACAAGCCGGAGAATAAGCAGGCGATCAAAGACCTTGCCGAAGGGAAGCAAACCGATGCTGTGGCTGAATTTCTCAAAAAGTATGAGATAAGGCCGAAAGATGCCGCAAAAGAACAAAGTATTAACAGTAAACAAGATGAGACAATGGCAAAAAAGACAGAAGGACAAGAACAGCAACAGGTTCCGCCTGCTGACGATAAGCAGCCGAGAATCCGCTACAATGAAGCGATGATCAACTGGGAACAGCTTAAAAACTTCGGGCTGTCCAAGGAATTCCTACAGGAAAAAGGACTCCTTGAACAGATGCTCCGGGGCTACAAGACAAACCAGGCAGTACCCATCACCATGAACTTCGGCTCCGCTGTGTTACGCACAGACGCGAGGCTGTCATTCCAGCAATCGGCGGCAGGCCCGGTCGTGCTTGGCATCCACGGCATCCGCCAGCAACCCGAACTCGACAAGCCCTTTTTCGGGCATATCTTTTCGGAGGAAGACAAGAAGAACCTGCGCGAAACGGGGAATATGGGCCGTGTTGTGGAACTCAAGACCCGCTCGGGCGAATATGCTCCCTCATTTGTCAGCCTGGATAAGATGACCAATGAGATCGTGGCGATGAAAGTGGAGAACGCCTATATCCCGAACGAAATCAAGGATGTAAAACTGACCGAACAGGAGAAGAACGACCTGAAAGAAGGCAAGGCTGTTTACCTGGAAGGGATGACCGCGGCCAGCGGAAACGAATTCAATGCCCATGTGCAGTTCAATGCCGACCGCAGGGGGATCGAGTTCCGGTTCGAAACGGATAAGGTATTCAACCGCCAGCTGCTCGGCGGCGTGGAACTCTCTCCCAAACAAACGGAAGACCTCAATAACGGCAAGGCGATCTTTGTAGAGGATATGGTACGCAAGGACGGGGAGAAATTCTCCGCATTCGTCAAACTCGATGAAGCCAGCGGACGCCCGGCTTATACGCGTTACAACCCGGATTCACCCGAAGGAGCCAGGGAGATCTACATTCCCAAGGAAATGCACGGCGTGGTTCTTACCCCTCAGGACAGGGAAGAACTTGGACAGGGCAAGCCCGTATTCCTTGAAAATATGGTCAACCGCAAAGGAGAGGAATATTCATCCTTCGTTAAGCTCGACCTTGAGACGGGACGCCCAAGCTATTCCAGAACACCGGACGGATTCAGTGAACGGCAGGAATTTAAGATCCCGGCCGAAGTCTGGGGCGTTACGCTGACGGCCACCCAGCGCGGGAAACTACAGGATGGCAAAGCCGTACTGGTGGAGGGCATGAAAGGCTACGACGGTAAACAGTTCTCCCAATACGTCAAGGCCAATTTCAACCAGGGCAGGCTCGATTATTACAACGAGAATCCCGAACGGAAAAAAGACGCCTCACAGCGCAATGTGGTCAACCAGGGACAGGACAGGAAAAAGTCGCAGGGCAGGAGTGTAGGATAGGCATTTCTATTATTCATTAGACATTATATTCAATAAAGTTATATATGTTTCACAATCAGTGAAATTGAAATTCTGAAATTATGCAGACCGCAAGCAATAAGCATGACTAAATCGTCAAAACCAAACTTGCGACATCTGAATCGTTCTTTGACAATACGACATTTTTTGACACTACCGATGGCATGTTCAACAAGAATACGAAAACTTGATATTTTTCTGTTTTCTTCTTTTTGACTATCAGTTAAAGACTTGCTTTTTGGCTT
>NZ_JADCLQ010000006.1:0-34048 GCF_015234155.1 Dysgonomonas sp. GY75 | reverse complement strand
GCAGCTCCACCATATACAAAAGCACCTTCATTTGTAAGTGTAGAGCCATCGTAGAGAACCTTGTCCTCCCAATTGCAAGTCTCGTAGCCGCCCAGGGCTGATATTCCTAAAGACATAAAGAGTGTTTTGCTGCCATCAGACAAAAAGTTGTAGTAATAGCCACCCTCCGCAGTAAATGCAGAAACGGGGATTGCCATTTCTTTGTAATCATAGTTTTTCTGAAGATATTCCGCACCGAATACCCATTTGTTTCCACCTGATGCATATTTGCTGATAGCAGCACCCAAATAAAAAACTTCCTTGTTCTTCTCTTGTTTGAAGCCGTCAACTGTTCCCGCTCGAAGTTCTATACCCCGCATCCCCGGCAGGCATCGTTGTGCCTGTACCTTCTCCATAAACAACAAGCTCATGGTGAATACTAATGATATGACCAATACTATTCTATTCATATTTTTTGTTTTCAAGGTGATGTTCTTATTTTACTTCCAGTTCATTTATTACTCTGGCTCTTACCAGGTCATTGTTTTCAACAACAAAGGACTGGTGACGTCCACCTTCTTTTTCATTGAGTTCAATAATAAGCTGTTTATCATCAGGAATCGTAAACTTGGGAAGGGTAAACACGGTTCTCTGGTCTCGTCTGCCATCTATCTGCATAGCGAAATTATGTGCCCTGAGCGGTGTTATGATCGTCTCCTGAATTGCTGTGCGTTTAGCTACTTTCTTATCTACAATCTTGAAGGTTACAAAATCTACACTGAAAGGAACATTGGAGGAATTTTTCACCTGCGTATGAAAATAAAGCAATCCATTGTGTGAGTAGATCCCTTTGAGTAAAAATTGTAGACCGAAACGCTTCGATCCGATGTGCTTTATTTCACGGCGGTCATTTTTATAGATCGAATTCATAATTAATTTTACTAATAAAGGTGATTCTTTACCCAATTCCGTCAAATAGATTTCCTGGGCATTATTCGGACGGTTTACTATTTCGCCGTCGTGGATGAAGTCTTTCATCTCAATATTCAGCTTTTGAGGTTCGTCCGAATATTTGATATTAAAAGTATAGTAGCTGCCATCATCGGTAATAACCGCCATATTGGTTTCGGTACTGAAATCCCGTACAGAGGCTTTTACCCTGAGAACATTCTCCGCCCCGTCGGCTTTTCCGGCTATCAGGTCGGAGGAACCCAGATCGACATAACGTACAGCATCAGGAAAAATAATATGCACTGTTTTATTAAAAGTAATTTCCAGACCATAAGGAGGTATCATCCGGTCAAAAGTGACAGGACGTGTCAATCCATTATATAAGTCACCAGAGGATGGATTTTCCTGAGCCTTAACTAACAGGATACTTATAGCAAAAGCAAAAAATAAAATTAAATGTTTCATGACTAAAATTGTTTTAATGTTTTAAATACAGATTGTACTTGAAGAAATGATCTTAAACATTCGTCCAATGCCTGTATCTTGTACTTCTTCCTGTAATAAAAAGGTCTGTGACCTTGACTTTGGATTTTTAGTGGTTATTTATCTGAAATAAGCAATACACGGTGTCCCGCTTTTAGGGTTATCTTCACTGTACGTAGCTTCTTTGAGAGATATTGTGAGGCTCCCTGTATAACACCTTTGGACAGATCCGCTGCTATCTGTGATGCCGCATTGTCCGTGATGGAGATGCTTGTTCCCATATTCTGCCCCATATTGGCAGCCATTTCCTTAGCGGCATTCATTTCGGCAGAGCCGGGGACAGATACCCCTTTACGTCCGTCCATATCATAAGCTGCCAGTTTTACGGGCAGGATATTCCCGTCCAGCAGGATGGATGCAATATGAATATCAACACGCTCTCCGCTTATTTTTGCCGTTCCGCTGACAACCGTTCCTTTGGGTATATGGCGACTGCCAACCTGAACTGTCTCCGCAAGGCGGAGTTGTACTCCTTGTCCGTCTGTAAGAGTCACTGTCCGGTAGATGGTGGCATATACTCCATTTCTGGGTTCATCGTCTGTTTCATTTTTCAATGAATTAAACCCGATATTGCGGGGCTTGCTGTATTCAGCGATAAATGCCGAGTCGCTCATCTGTACAGGCAGTGAGGATACGATCTGCTCCTGTATCCGGCTCACAGAGATTGTATTTTTATTATTTCCCGAAGATGGAGAAGATGTCCGGCTCTCCTCTGCTTTTAGTGCAGGCTCCGATGTTTGCCCCTGTGTCGTCTGAGGCATATATTTTGCTGCCATCTGATACGACTTTTCCATCAAAGCCAATTGATCTTCTGCTATCCGTTGCGTTTCTTTGCGCTCTTGCTCCTTTCGTTCCAATTCCTGCAAACGCCATTCAAGCTCCAATTGTCGCTGTTCCGCTTCCTCGTCTATCCGTGGTTCAGGCTCATAAAAACTGCTGAGCCTCCTGTTTACGTCCTGATAAGCATGAACAGAAGATTGAATTTTAACAGATGGTGCAGGCTCACT
Organism: Dysgonomonas sp. GY75; assembly: GCF_015234155.1. Classification (NCBI taxonomy): domain Bacteria; kingdom Pseudomonadati; phylum Bacteroidota; class Bacteroidia; order Bacteroidales; family Dysgonomonadaceae; genus Dysgonomonas; species Dysgonomonas sp. GY75. The sequence goes on along the minus strand of NZ_JADCLQ010000006.1, from coordinate 31,568 downwards.
GCTTGTCGTGTTTGCCTTTTGGTCATCGAAAGAAGATCTGTCTGTTTCTTCAAAAGCAAAGGAGATATCCTGTAGCGTACGCCTTTTTTGTTGCTGCATACTTTCGAACTCATCTTTCTCGTAAGCCCCTTTCTTGTCGGATATAATGCCTTCTTCTTTCGGCATCGGAAGTTCAGCATTATAACCCGATCCCTGGCTTTCCTTTTCTTTATCCTTGTCTGATGGTGCAAAGATCAGGTACATAACTCCTGCAAATACCAGAAAGAACAAAGGAAAGATAAGAAGCTGCTTGCGTTTGCGGATCTGTTCAGGAGTAAGTTCTTTTTGAACTTCTGCCCCTTGCGTATTATTTATCTTGTCGCTGCTCATAATTAAAATCGTATAATTGTTTAATACTGTCCTCCTGTAATTTTAATTGCCGGATATGCTCTATCTGCAATTGTTCTTTACGTTGTTTCTCCTTTCCCCAATTATAGATAGTGGAAAAGGTAAAGTAGACGTTTACCGAAGTAAAGACCAGAATCAGAATGATAACTACCGTTACCCTTTTTTCCGGGGTGATATCCCCACATAGTTTTCGCAAATAGGAATCTATGCTGTAGCCTAATTCTTTTAATATATGTTTCATAACCATTTACTTTTAGCGTTCCAACAGCCGTATATCCCTGTTTTCAAGGATTTCAAAGGATTCCATGGTAAAACCGTGAGGATTGTTGTCCGAGCGCACCGAATTGATCAGGTTACAACGGGTAACAAGGCTGCGTTCGGTCACATTACTTTCCCTGATAATCATTTGCCGTGCATAGGTTACAGCCTTATAGGGATAGGCATCAAAATTGCAAACGATGCTATCGACTTGTACACCTTGATTAATGTTTCCCGATACCACACGGTTGTAATACCCTTTCTCGGATAGATCCTTGTAATACCTGAACGCACTTTTGTCTACTAAAAACAGGGCACGGTTGATATTGCTTTCAATGGCGTTCTTATCGGGAGATAGCGTGAAGAACAATTCGTGGAAGCGGCGTACATGCTCTTTGGCTTCTACCGGACGGTTTTGCGACAAATCCTGAGAAAGAGCCAGCATCAGCGATTTTCCGTCATCCAGTACATATATCTTTTGTCGTTGTTCTTCTGCAAAGTTGTAGGAACTCCATACCGAATATCCGGTAACGGCAGCACACATACAGAGGAATACAATGGAGAAAAGACGTATCTGCCTGAAACTGGTTTCTATATTTCTTAATGATTTAAATTCCATAATTATAATGTGATAATTTGCGAATGTGCCGATGTGTCAATAAAAAATTACAGAGCCGTTGTCATTTCGGGTTATTGGCACATATTGGCATATTAAATAACCGGCTCATTGATTTATTTACCCATCAGGCGTCCTGCTATATTCCCGGCAACAGCCCCGGCTCCTCCGGCAACGGTACTTGCTCCGCCTTTCGCCATCTTTCCGGCACTCTGCGTCTGGGAATTGACATTCTTACCCAGATTCCCCATACCACCGGATTGGATGATCCAGTTGGAAACAGACGGTATTGTAAAGTATCCGACTATCCCGATTAACATGAATATAATGTACACGGCATCCGTGCTATCGGGGATAAAACTGGGATCAGATAAATTTTCGATGTCTTTTTCCAGCATCTTTATCTGGATTCGAGCCAGTATCGAACTGAACAGATCGGAAACGGGCAGCCACAGGTAAACCGATATATAGCGGGTGATCCACTGGATAAGAGTCGATTGAAACCCGTCATAAACACTGATGGCAAAAGCAATAGGCCCCAGAATAGCCAGGACAATTAGAAAAAATGTCCTTATAACATCTATTACTAAAGCTGCGGCATGAAAGAGTAACTCCACAATGTTCCTAAAAAACTCACGTATTGCTTTCTCCGCCTTATAAGCAGTCCGGGAGACGTACATTCCTCCCATTGTAGCAATGTCTTTCGGTCCCCAACCTAATTCTTCGATTTGCCTGTCAAACTCAGCATCATCGACCAAATAGGCCGTTTCCGGATTTCTCATATTAGCTTCGTATTCCAGACGATCTTTTTTAGCCTGATACGCTTTCATATCAAAAGTTTGTGTTTCCAGAATACTATGTGTGCCCGTTACTATCGGACTCATCACGGAATTGATGGTACCTAACACCACAGTCGGAAAGAACATGATACAAAAGCCGATGACAAACGGGCGAAGCAGTGGATATACATCTATCGGCTCGGCTCTGGCTAACGCCTGCCATACCCTTGAAGCGACATAGAATAATGCACCGAATCCGGCCAAACCTTTGGCTACTCCCGTCATATTGCTACATAGGGGCATCATCTCGGTGTATAAATCCCGCAATACCTGATGTATATTTTGAAAATCGACAGTTAATAGCATAATTACCAGTATTTATCATTTGCATTTCCATAAAGGGCAAGTACACGGTCTGTCTGGTTCTTTTCCCTCGCTCTCAGGTAAGAGACAGAGATGTTTTTCTTCGTGTAATACACCGTCAGGTTACGGTATTTTTTAATCTCACTATATACCTTATCAATGATATCCATTCGTTCTTTGTCACTCATGGACAGTCCATTTGCAGAAGTAACAATATTTTTAAGCTCGTTTAGTTTATCAGCTCCCTCTTCCAGAATTTTGGTATAGCCGAAAGATATGGCAGCCAGTTCATCCACCGAATAATTGGGATCGGTCATCATCTTCTGGAAATTTTCAATATAGATATCCGATATTTCACCGACAAGAAGTACCGTCTGCTGTACTTTACGGGCATCTTTCACAAGGTCATGGACACTTTTCAGCTTATCATAATACTCTTTGCCCTGATTGTAAATCTTAACTGTTTCCTGAAAACTCGACAGCATATTTTTTGCAGTCGAAGAGGTCTGAACTATCTGGTTAGCAGAGTTTACTATTCCCTGAGCCAGATTTGTCGGATCGGTCACTACCCATTGTGCATTCATATTCGTTGTGAAGAGCAAAAGGCTCCCCCACAACATAAAAATCTTTGTTTTCATATTGCTGAATTTTGTTAAATAAATAATTGTTTTATCAGGGGCTATACTGCATTATTAAAGTATAAGCCCCAGTGCTGTTTAGAAATAAATGTTACTCAAGAAAAGCGTTTCCACCTGCCCCGTCTATCCAATCCGCAATTTTTACTTCACCGATCCGCAGTTCATTTCCGTTAAGCAGGACGTCATATGTATATTTAGTCCCCTGCTTCCACTGGGTTCCGGCAGGTACTTCCCAGGAGAATTCTTTCCCGTCGATCTCGAAAGTAATAATTACCTCTCCCCGTGATGATGTTTGTGAAGTAGGAATAAGTAAAAGTTTCACATAATCCTTCTCATCTGTAAATTTGTCGTTGGGGATAATTAGAAGAGGGGAACTGTTTACCTGGATATTCCTGTCTGTTCCCAATAAATCTGAAATTTCTCCGGTTTGAATATTCATTTTCCCGCTGTAATAAACGACCGCCTTGTCCGGTGCATTGTTAATGCGAACCAGATCAAGCCTTCCCTGCCAGGGATAATTGGCTTTATAGATATTGAATTGGACAAGAGCCAGGGCATGGTTCATGGTCAGGTTTACCGTCCGGTTATCTTTATTGATGGCTGCCTGCCCCGGTGTATGTGTTCCGTACATATAGTCTGTCAGCCCGCTTTGCACCGGAATTTCCGTCCCGTTGATATTACTGCTGTAATACGGGTAATAAGCGAAAATGGTTGCGTTATGGGCATAGAGGTTTACCGCAGGGCTTTGCTTCCATATGCCTGCTGTGAGTGTCGACAAAATATTGCGTGAAGCTGAAGATGAATAATCATCGCCCAAATTCCCTTTTGTAATAAATAGCCCCAGCTTGCTGTCTTCCGGGAAATCAGAAACAGGACCGCTCTTCAGCATGTTTGACATTTGATTTACTCCTGTTCTGATGACTAACTCTGAAGGGATATTAACTGTGGAAACGTTCTCAGTTTCTTTATCACAGCTGATACAAATAGTCAGCATAAGAGAAAGAAATAATGTATATATAATAGGTTTCATGTCGATATATTTTATAATTGAATTTTTAGTATTGTAATTGATTTGGTCGGGGCAGGTTATACCCCGGCCGTATGATCTTAGTACAGGTTAATTTCCCCTTTAGCCCCTTCTGTCCAGTCGGTGATAATAATATCGTCGATTATCAGCTCCGTACCGTTGAACGTGACATTATACAGGTACTTTGTGCCTTGTTTCCAAGCCGTATTTACCGGAACATTGTAGTTGTAAATAGCCCCGTCAATAAAAAAACGTATTAAAATGCTGCCGTCAGCAGATGTTTTATTTACAGGCATAACCAAAACTTCTTGCGGATTGATGGCATCATCCTCAGCAATAGTATACAGTCCATTTGCATTTTCAATATATGCCGGATCATAATATCTGTCTATATAGGTTAGCTCTCCCGAAGCAATATTAAGCGTAGCTGCACTCCTCAGATCAATTCTTCCATTAATATTTGCCACTTCTATCCGTGTCAGCTTACCCTCACCCGGATAATTCATTTTTTTGATATTAAACCGGAGTAATGACAAGGCGTGCTTCATTCGTAAACGTACATTCGGATTATCCCTGTTAATATTTCCCTGTCCTTCGGCATTGGTTCCATACATATAGTCTACCTGATTGGTGTGGTATATATTCATATTGGATACCCCGTTTGTATAGGCTGCACCGTAAGGATAAAATGCAAATACAGTAGCCGGGGTATCTCCAAGTTTTACGGCAGGGGTCAGTTCCCATTTACCTGATTTATATTCCGCCTTCACATTGTTATACGGTCCTTGCGGATAGTTACTACCCAATGTTCCGTTTGTTACGAAGAGACTGAGAGCCGATCCTTCAGGGAAGCTGCTTAATGCGGCTTTTGTGGAACGCAAGCCTGTCTCTGCGGAAGTTATTTCCGTTTGGATACATAAATCCGCAGTTTGACCCTGTAATGGGTTTACTGTTTCGTCATCGTTATTACAGCTTGAAAAGCCGGATACTGTAGCGGAAATCACCGCCATACATATAAATAATCGTTTCATCTTATTAAAAATTAATTGTTTATAAATAAGCCGTTTTACAGGTTTTGGCGCCTTATACCCATTCGACGGCTCCGGGTTTTTATAATTATTGTTTATTCGTACCAGGGCAGGCTTATCCTGTCTGTTCCCTGATCTATCCAATCCTCTATCCGTACATCTATAATCTCAAGCAGGCGTTCCTGTATCAGTACCTTATAGACATGCTTCTTGCCGCTTTTCCATTTAGTTCCTGCAGGTACAGGCCAGTGGTATTTGTTCCCATCAATCAGCAGATTGACAAATATTTCGCCCTCGTATGCAGTTGCCTTGACAGGGACAACCATCATATTTACCCGCTTGCCGGGATATATAACCGGACTATCCATTTGCCAACCATACCTGATAGCCGGCTCCCGGAGATCACTTGTATATTCCAGCTTGCCGGAAAGTAAATCTACCTGAGCTTTACTGTATAAGCCCCATCCGTCGATAGAGATGAAATCTAAATATGCATCTTGATAAATATCCATCCCTTCGAATTCGAACTCGATCAGTGACAGTGCGTGCATCATGGTAAGGGATAGTACCGGATTAATACTGTTGACTCTGTGTCTGTCACTGTACAGATAATCTGTCTGGCTGGTGTGCTCTATTACGAAATGGAAAGGATCGGTATTATCTGTGATGTAAGGGTAGGTAGCGTATATATCCGTATCACTTTCAAAAAGAGATACAGGATTCTGTAATACCCATGAATTATTTTTATAAGTCATTCTCCTATAACCACTCCCTTGCGAATCATATATATGCAAGCCGATCTCATCTCCCTCTTCAAAGACGGATTTCGATGTTCCATCCGATGATTTCAGAGAAAAGCCGACTTCCGCTACAGACAATAACTTTTCTTGTCCCTGATTTACCCAGTTGTCCGAATCACTGCAAGCACAAAACAGGGATAGTATCACTATCATTGAAAAAACAGATTTCTTTTCCATTAGTAGCTGCTTGTTTGGGTTAATACTACGTTAATGCCTGTAGCTGCACCGGAGGATTTGAATGTCCGTGCCGGAGGAACCATATCCACCTCATAGGTATATTTCATTCCCGATTGCCAGTGTGTTCCTGCTTTTAGAGGATATGTATAAATATATCCGTCGATTTCGAACTCAAAAAACAGGTCTCCATCGTTTCTAACAGGCTCAATGGGCATGACCAGGATACGGGCATACTCTTCTTCGCCGGTATATGGCTCATAGAAATTCATATCTTCGGGAGTGATGGTAGCCTGGTCATAACAGTCATCCCTGATTGCTACTTCTCCGCTTTCCAGATTTAATATTCCTTTGCTTTTGAGATGTGTAACACCATTTGCATTTTGTATGGAAACCCTTTGTACGGAACAATCATGCGGATAATCATTTTTGATAAACTTAAACTGTACCAAAGCCAGCGCGTGCTTCATTATTATTTCTGCATAAGGCTTATCCCGGCTAACATAGTCTCCGTTTACCTGTCCATGCATATAATCAGTCTGAGAGATGTGTTCTACATTTACATATTTTTCCGATAAATAAGCATGGTCTTTACTCCTGTAAGGATAGTATGCAAACAGGCGTATAGGCTCACTGCTTAAGAATACCGGCTCTGGCAGCCACCATCCGTAATTCTCACGGACTGTATACATGAGAGGATTTCCCCTGTGGTATTCATGCAGGTACAGCCCGATTGTATCACCATTCACAAATTCACGAATTGGTCCGCTGCCCGATCCCGGTCTTTCGTTGTACACAGCTACCGATTTTAATTGTAGTAGCGTATCTTTTTGGCCATTACCAAAATCTGGAAACTCGTTTTCCACATACGACAGGCATGATGACAGGTATACAAAAAAGACAAATAGAAAAAATAACGATATTAAATAGCTTCTCATTTTTTTACAGTTTAAAGTTCAATACTACCATCATCCGAAATATCCCATCCGGTTACCTCTACGTTCATACCCATCAATCCTAATCGTATTTCAATTGTGATATGGATCATACGTGTCGTAAAACCGTTAAAGATATTTGTCAGGTCAATGGATTCCCTGTATATATTGCCATCAGAAGTTTGCAAAGCAATATCCAGCAGGTTATCTATCCTTTCCACAGCTTGTTTGTCAGGATTCACCCCGAATACTTTCAAACCGGAGGAAAACACATTGATTCTTTCTTCATTGCAGACAGAGCTAAATGCCAGCCATGCCGAAGACTCCAACGCATCCAACGGCTTAAAACCGTATTTGTAGGCAATACCCGATAATTCGCCGCTGATGGAACTGACTCCCATATCCGTATTATCGATCACCACAAAATCAATATTGATTTGCCGTGTAGCAGATTTCAGTACAGGCTCGCTGACAACGCTTTCAAAGGGGATCACCGTCAAATCGGTATTTGCCGTATACAATGCCGGAGCTTGAACGGTATAAAGCCTGCCTCTATCTTCGAAAGTTGCTAATTCCGCTTTAGCCGTATTGGGACAATCCATACCGGAAAAGCTGATATTGTCTAATCCATAAGAGTTACAAGCCAGCAGCTTATAGCTTACAGCCTGAATACCTGTTACCAGTGTATCAGCAGTAATGCTATATGTATAATTACGCTGTGGCGATAACAGATAAATGTCTGTCAGCAAAGGTTTTGTTTCATCCTCAGCCAGTGCCGACCAGTCCGGTTTGATTTCCACATCTCCGTAATAGGTACAGTCTTCCGAGAAGTCGATCAGATTACAGGATGCCAGAAGTATACAGCAGATAAGAGACAGTACCCATCTTAGATAATTTCTATTTTTCATACTCATTTTCATTAATCGTTATTATCGTCTTCATCCACTTCCTGATTCAGGTTGTATGCCTTTATCAGCTTGTTGATCTCCGGATCGAGCGTACCCCGCCAGCGTTTCATGGGATCTAGCTCCACCGAGTGCAGGTAACGGGTGACGGCTTCCTCTGCCTTACCAAGTCGTGATGCGACTACAGCCAGTAAATACTCGCTGTTTGCCGTTTCAGGTTCATTCGAGAAGATATTGTATGCCGCCTGATCGTAACCTAAGCTCATCAGGCAAATAGCCGTATTGTAATCGTTATACTCATGGAGTATCGAAAGGGCTTCGGCATACTTTCGTTTTTTCATCAGCTCTATGCTTCCGGCATACACCATATCAGGCTCCGTGGTATGGATCGTATCTTTTACCATACCCGCACGGTGTACATGGAAGGTAAAATCTACTGCCCTCAGATGCGGATAGAGTTTTTCCCGGATATACTTATAGTCGGCAGGATATTTTGAGCGGATGTCGGTTTCCTTTTTATCGGGATCGGTGTCTGATGCAATCAGGTCTAGGATTACCTGTTTATTTCCGCTCTCCAGAGAATCCGTAACCAGCTTCGATAATCCCTGCCAGTCTTCACCCTTTGGATATGGTTTCAGCATTGACTTAATACCGTCAATGTCTGATAACTCACCTTCCAGATATTTACTGATAGATTCAGCACGCTTTTTTGACAAAAGCATATTCGAGCGGAAACTACCTTCGGGTGAACAGCCTGCAATGAGTGAAATGCTATCCATTACAAATTCTCCTGTACCTGTCAGCTTATCGAGCATATCCTGTACCTTTTCCAACTCCGAACGGTTGTCACCCAGATCAATATCCATATCGTATTTTCCTGTCTTGAATGTGACATTCGCCCGGAGTGTAGACATGGCTTTTCGCTCGATAATCTTACGCATATAACGGGGAGTAGTATCCAGGAACTGTATCATTGAAGAAACGACATAGTCCAGCGTATCGGAATGAGGTAATAAGTGGCTATCTCCGGAGATGGACTGCGCATAACCGTCCAGATAAATCTTCATCCTGCGGCTGTCCTCATCCGCCATTACCTGCTGCTTGTAATAGTATTCGAACTTCCCTTTATTATAGATCACCGTATCGAGTCTAGCTTTTTCGTTTTTGGGAAACTTCACCATTTCGGCAAAAGCAATATGCTTATTGTCAATCAGGCTTTGGTTTTTAGCGATCTGCCTGTCTTTAAGGAAGCGTTTCTTTAAGAATACCGAATCGGCAGCAGTAACAGGTTTATAATCGTTAATAAAGCCCACAGTATATTTATCCTTACGGTACTTCCATAAAGTATATTCAGGAGAGAACTCACGCAAGAGATGAAACATCGGCAATAACTTTACGATCTGGTTGTAGCGTTTGTTGTAAACAGAAGCTATATGTACCGTATCCTGATCGAAGTATTCGTAACGCTCTTTTATTCCTGAAAAACTCATTTGCTTTTTAAGCCAGTTACGATTACGGTACATCTTCTCATTAAAGAACTCGTAACGCTTGTTCAGTCGGGTTTTATACTTTGAGTATCCGGCATGATCTAACGAATCTTTGTGTACCCTTCCAAACTCCGATTTATTGTAATTGGCAATATATCGGTGAAAAGCTCCGGTCTTGACAAAATATTCGTCGAACAGGCTGTCGGGTATGATCTTTGAAAGGTATCTGTCAAATTCAGCGTACTGCTTCTGCTGTAACTTTCTAAAATCATCCCCCGAAATTACTAGGTCTTCAAAGTCCGAGATTTGGTCTGCCTTGATTAAGTGCGGAGTCAGATTCAGTTGCCATTTGCTGTTTATCAGCTCTTCGGGTACTGAGACTATAAAATCCACATCGACCTTCCCAAAGCGTTCAGGTACATTTTTCATTTTCGCAGTTACGGTTACTTCCTTTAGCTGTACCGCTAACTGCGTATTACCGTATTTATCCTTTTCTGTCTGTACATAGGTGGTCACATTGCCGTGCCTGTCTTTCATATCGATGACAGACGGCCGTTTTTTGTCCCGTACCTTCTCCTTTGTCTCCTCCACAGGCTGCGCAGGCAGGTGGATATTGGCACGTGCCTCTTTATCCATCCGTTGAGTGCTACAGGAAGAAAAAAGGGATGTAATCAGCAGCACGACTGCCAAGAACAGATAGAAGAAAGGGATTGTTATTATTCGTATATTCATAACTCTTTTATTTATACTTTACCTGAGTAATAAAAAGGTCTGCGACCTTAGAATAAATAGATTAATGAAAGGGCGAACTTGTTCGGTACGGCTACCCAGCGAGAGTATTCTCCCTTTTGCCGTCCGCACTCCTGACACTCATACTCGTTATAGTCTGCCCAAACAAGACCTATGCCCCCTTCAATTTCCAGATTCCAGCGAGGCGATAAGAGCCAGGCATACCCTGCACTGATCCCCATTCCGTAAGCCTGCCCTTCATAGCGGCTGTCTTTCCATGTAATATGGTATTTAGAACCGATAGCATTCGCTCCGACAAAACCGTTCACATAGGATTCAAGCAACCAGTAACGTACTCCCGGCATTACCGTGAGATTTTGTAGCTTTTTGTTATCCTTGAATACAAAAGGGTTATAGTACACAGGAAGGTGTAAAGACCACTTGCGGTCCAATGTCATGCTTACTTCCGCATTAATCGTTGCTGTTCCCAGAGCCGGGATATTCGTGCCCAACGAATAGAACTGGGCACGTCCCGTAGTAGAACAGAGAATAACAAGAAAAAGCAGTATGTATTTTGATATACTATTTTTCATATTTATTATTTCGTTTTTTATCATTCTCCCGATAGGAATTATTCTCGCTTGTAACATCCTTCGGATGCAACAAGCAACAAATCGTTTTCTTCATCGTAAGCCAATTCTATACGCCCGAACATGTCGAATATCATTTTATCCTGAACGACCGATATGCGGGTGTCTACTTTTACCCCGTCCCTATATTCAAATTCAATGTGATAAGAATGGCTTCCTTTGTAAATACGTACTGGCGGAGAACCCGAATTATTTACCCAACGGCCTGTTAAATGCACTAAAGGACATTGTGCAAACGGTTGTTTGCGAAGTCTTTTCTTCTTTTCCATAAGATGCCTTTTTAGCCTTCAGAGCGTTTCTGATAATTGAAATACGGGACGATGTAAATCCCTTTAAGGTCAGGATTGTAGCATAGCTTGAAATAGCAGGATTCAATAAAGAAATAGAATACCCCTTCTTCCCGGTCATCGGCAGTGATCCTGTAGATCAGTTCCGGTTTATAGTCAAATGAGATCAGGTAAATATCTTCTTCCCTGACGATGATAAAGCAGGGTGGTATCATGTCTTTGAGTTGTTTGAAGGCATCCGTCTTATACGACCACTTTCCGCAGAGATCGTCCAACGAGACGGGCTTCGGCTCTGGATGAAACTTTTCCATACATTCTGCAAAGCTGATACCTGATGCCGGAAACTGCATCCCTGCTTCTCCTTGTTTATTTAGTATATCCAATATTTCTGTCAAATGGCTGACTACAGCCATTAAATCATTTCTATCTAATTTTTCAAACATCGTTTTTTATTTTTTAATTAATTACTTGCTTTATTCATGGCTATTTGTTTAATAGCCATCTCGATATCCCCTCCCAGTTTTTCGGTTAATTCCTGAACCTCAACCTTTTCAGTTTCTTCCGTTGTATAGGTATAGTATTCCGAGGGACTCACCTCTGTGGCATATACGGCTGATTGGACACCGCCCAGACCGAACCATACTTCTTTGTATTTACGCCCCGGATGATTGGACATATTGATAGAGAGTATCTGAGCCTTTTCCTTATCGGTAAGACCTAGGAGCGATTGGATCACGTCAAAACGGTTCATGAATTTGCGCTGGTCTAACAGAATTTTACAATCAGAGTTATTAATGATGGCCTCCTTAACCACAGGGCTTGAGATAATGTCGTCTACCTCCTGTGTCACAACGATGGCTTCTCCAAAATATTTACGGACTGTTTTGTACATATATCGCAGATATTCAGCCATATTAGCAGAGGAAAGGGCTTTCCACGCTTCTTCCACGATCAGTTGTTTGCGAATACCCTTTAACCGCCTCATTTTGTTGATGAAAGCTTCCATAATGATGATGGTTACTATCGGGAAAAGTTCGCGATTCTGTAGGCTAAGCACCCAGCGCCATACCATATTACTATGATTGGTTTCCAAGCACTCGCCTCCGAACCGTACGTACACCTTCCAGCGTATACGGCTCTCCGCCAAAGTATCAGTCTTTCTTTCCAATATCAGTCAGTTTGTGACAACTAGGACACAGTGCAATAGTTTTTCGACGTCTTGCAATCATGTGTCTTTCCCAAGGTTTCTTATTATCTAAACCTTTGAGTTTTCTCACATGATGCATATGTAATTTTATATCTGTTGCTCCGCATAACTCACATACATTTGCCTTTAGCCTATCAACCAAACTAGTTGTACTTATACTAAATGGTGCTGTGAGATTGTCCACCCATGAATGATAATTGGAGTTCTTTCGTTTAAAACCCTCATTGTAAAAGACTCTGATTTTATTTTCACCTTTCTTGTTTTTGAAGTCTACAGTAAATACATTGTTCTTCTTGTATTTACGACATATCTTTACAACAGATGTCCGATATTTACAAGCAAAAGTTTTATACATACTGTATTCCATAATGTACTTAAAGGCATTCATTACCGAACAGTTATTGGCTATTGAATAATAATTGTAGAGACCCCTGATTTCAGAGTTGTACCTATCTAAGATTTCTAAGTCGTCATTATTGATAAACTGAACACGGGCTTTCGGTTTCCATTGCTCTTTTCCATTGTGTATTTTGATTTCTAATACACCATATTCAAGCAACTTATTCTTCATAACATCCGTTGTCAGTTTTAGATACACTTTCTTGTTGAAAGCTCTCCTTATACGACCTGTTCTACTCCTTTTGGTAAGGTTGGACTTGCGAACATAGATTTCATATCCTAGAAATTTAGCAGACTTCTCGGTATGGGTAATCAGTGTTTTTTCGTCCGACAATTCAAGTTTCAGTTTGGATTGAAGAAAATTCTTTATATCCTCTTTGATTCTTGTTGCATCGTCTTTACTCCCGATTATTCCTATCAGAAAATCATCTGCGTATCTCACATATTTCATCCTTTTATAATCGCTGTCCATTTCGTCTCCACATGAGATTAAGGATCTTTCCTTGTCAAAAGCTTTGATCTGTTTGATAATGATTTTTCTATCATTTTTGTCTATTGTACTTTTTAGATTCACTACAGCGAGCCGTTTCCCATATTCATATTGAATGCGCTCTTTATTAGTTTTGCGGTTTTCCCCTTTATCGAACTTTTGGATATATTCCATCATGTATTTGTCTAACTTGTCTAAATAAATATTAGCCAATATTGGACTTACAATACCACCTTGCGGTGTACCACTATGGGTTTTATGAAACGTCCAATCTTCGATATACCCTGCATTCAGAAATTTCCTTATCAAGCGTATGAATCGTTCATCGGAGATGCGCTCTCTCAAAATATCAATCATGACATCATGGTCAATATTATCGAAGAACCCTTTAATATCCCCTTCAACAAACCATTTAGCTCCATTGAATGTCTTTTGTATCTGAGCTAGTGCTGTATGGCAACTTCGTTTGGGTCTAAAACCATAAGAACAATTTTTAAATGCTCCTTCATAAATGGCTTCAAGAATCATTCTGATTACCTCTTGTACTAACTTATCGTCAAAAGCAGGTATTCCTAGCGGACGTACTTTTCCATTTTTCTTTGGTATGTACGTTCTTTTCGAGGGTTGGGGCTGATAACTCTCATCTTTCAATGATTGTATCAGTTTTTCAATTCGAGTAAGGTTCATTCCGTCAATGGTTTGATTATCAGAACCTGGTGTCATATTGCCTGGCTTTGCATAAATGCGTTGATAGGCAACATAATACATCTCTTCATTGAACAAAACACGATAGAGCCTTTCGTACTTATAGGTCGAAAGCTTGCTGTGTTTCGCAAGACTGTTTAATACTCTTTCTGAATTTCGCATAATGTCTCTCACATTTTTCGTTAATTGTATTAAAACTACTTTAGCTGCCTCCCTTCGCCATGTACAGGTCATTATCCTGCTCGGACTACTACGGAAGCTCCGTTACCACTCCAGATATTCAGGGGCAATCCCCATAGCCTTACAACTGGCACTCTGGTATAGGCAATCCCCGTTTGCATACATGAAGAACTATGAGACTATACATAGTCTCTGGCACGACAGAGTGTCGGATACGACTTTCATCCTTTACTACATATTGTAGTTGCGCTATGATTAGTTCTTGCACTTCCTCCTCAAAGACTGGAAAAAGTGAATCACAGTACGACGAGTATAGTTATCTTGACGTCGCAGGTACGCATAATACCGCTTGGATTATCGTTCAATCAATGCAGATTTTATCCTCATAACTGTCTTTTCATCTCCCCATTCAGTCGCAACCTGATAACTGGTTGACTTATGGTATTCTCGGCATGCTACACTCCCTGTCCGGTTAATTTCCCTTTCAGATAAGCCGAGTGATGATAGGTTTTTCAAAGAACACTTACCTAGTCCTTGCCAAAGGACATTTCTTATGCTGCCTTGACGGGCGCACCCTTAATCGCGTCTATTTCAAAGACTATGAACCGTTTATTAAGCAAATCGAGTTCCTTATCCGAGTTCAGCAGAAAGTCGAAACGGCCACCTCTGTAATATTGACGTAGGGTAGTCAGCATATTGTCAATGTTAAAATCTCTCTTTTCCACTTTGATCTCTCTACTTTCCAGTTCCGGTTTGTAGGTATCCCGCATAAATTCATAGAAAGTATTGAAGCTCGGGCGAATACTTCTATCGCTTTGTATCAGTCCGATATACTCGTCAACAGCACTACCTAATTCTCCCGATTCGGTCTTCGTGATTTTATCGTCTTCGCTTTTCCAAAGGGTAAGCAACAGGGTTTTCAAACTGTCCTTCTTTTCTACATCGAACTGATTGTCATCGGTATAAAAAGGGTTGAAAGAGATCGGGTTATCTTCGGTATAGGTGAAATATACTCCGTCCTGCCCCTTTGTTTTGCGGCGGATCATTTCACATAATCCCTGATAGCTGTTACCCGTATCCACCAGAACGACGTGCGTGCCCTGTTCGTAGTACTGCCTGACAAGGTGATTCATAAAGAAGGACTTACCACTACCCGAAGGCCCCAATACAAACTTATTCCGGTTGGTGATGATTCCTTTCTTCATCGGTAAATCGGAGATATCCAGATGGAGCGGTTTACCCGAAACCCTGTCACACATCTTGATTCCAAAGGGAGATGGTGACGACTGGTAATTTGTTTCTTCCGTAAAAAAACAAAGGGCAGGTTCGATAAAAGTGTAGAATGATTCTTCCGAGGGAAAATCCCCGGCATTGCCCGGCATCCCGGACCAATAAAGGGTAGCGGCATCCACAGTATTGTGGCGTGGCTTACATTCCATCAGTGCCAATTGACTGCCGACATCATTTTTGATATGCTTTAATTCCTCCTTATCATCACTCCAGGCGATAACATTGAAATGTGCCCGTATGGAGGTCAGCCCAAAAGAATGAGCCTCATTCAGATAAAGATCGATCCACTCTTTATTGATTTGATTGCCTCGGGAATAACGGGAAAGAGATTGCATATTCCGTGCTGATTTCTCAAACTTCCGTAGATTTTCCGCACTGTCATCTAAAAACAAATATTGATTATAGATGTGGTTACAGCTAAGCAACAAGCCTACGGGAGCGGCAAAACTCAATCGACAGTCACTTCTGTCCGTAGACAGTTTTTCATAACGCATATCCGTTGCAATCTTTCCGGGTAGGTCTTCCGCATCCGACAGGGTATGCAGGCATACCCGTTTGTCTCCGATACGCAAGCTGTCAGCCCCTAATTCCATATCCTGCAAGCAGGTTGTCTTTTCTAGTGACAGGGAAAAGTACTTTTCTACCAGTCCAGCCTGATCTTCGGTTCCGGTAATCTCATCCGATGTGAGGCGGGTAAGGGTGATGAATCCCGAATCGTTCATAATCTGTTCAAACTGTCCGACCGCTTCAAGGAACTTGACAGCCGTATCCTTATTGACCTCCTTGGGTATAATCTTCCCCCTGCACAAGGATGAAAAATTCGATTGCATACGCATCCGCTCCCTGGTTGTTTTGGTCAGGAACAGAAAGCAGGTGTGATTCAAAAACGGACGTTCATTAAAATGAAGTTCATATGAGCGGGATAAGAAAGTAAGGTCTTCTTTATCCGTATCCGGCTGATACTTCTCTCTGGTAAACCAGTCCTGCTTATGGATAATACTGTAATCGGGCAATACCTTGATCGCTTTCCCCCAGGATGAATGAATGGCTTCGTACTCGGTAGAGGTGACAGTGAAAAGTTCAGGCAGAGCTACTTTGTAGGCTACCGTTATATCCGCATCCTTGCTGATAATACAATCATGCTCCACGGAAAGAAGTGGAAACTTGCTCTCTATAGTTGAAGCTTTCAGAATATTTCTCATATGATCTTATTTTATATTTTATTCGACACTTTTCTTCTTTTGGAATTTTTAAAAAGCCTGCGGGGAATTTTCCTGTTGATCAGGTAGCGGGGAGACCCACGTTTTGCCAGCATCTTCATCAGGCCGTGTTCGCCGTATTTTTCATTGAGCCGGAATGTAAGTCCTATCAGGACAGAGGCGGAGATGACTCCGAAGCCGATGCAGACCCATTGGTTTGCACCTGCCATATACATGACAACAAATACAATGAATACGGCTAGCAGCCCGGCAGCGAAGATGAACAGGTATTGTGCTTTCAAACCCTTGAACTCCACGCTTTTGCCAATTCCTTTGTTAATTGAATATTCAGCCATATCTACTTGTGTAAATCGGTTAATAAAAGGGTCTGTGACCCTCTTAGAGGAAGAAAGAGCGAAGGATTGTTGCCGCCACGATAAGAAATATACAGGCTCCGAACCAACTGGCTGCGGTTTTAGAAGTATCGGGATCTCCGGAGCTGAACTTATTATATACTTTGATGCCACCGATCAGACCGACGACCGCCCCAATCGCATAGATCAATTTTGTGCCGGGATCAAAGTAACTGGTTACCATATTGGTGGCTTCAGTAATCCCGGCCTGTCCGTTGCCTTGTGCAAATGCGAATGAAAAAGCCATAAGAATGGCTAACGAAAAAAAGAATCTTTTTTTAGTCATTGTAAATTGTTTTAGTAGGTGCAGGAAACTGGTGTTTCCCACACCTGTTAATGAATGATTTTTTTAATGGATTTTTAGTGGTGCTTTTTAAGGATAAGCTATCCGTACTCTTTTTCTTTCATACGTTTATTTCTTAATTTGTTGAACCAGATCATTAATATCAAAGCCATCGGGAACCGCTTTCGGTTTACGGTTTTTCTTACCTGCTATGCCAGCCAGATAATCTTTCATATGAAAGTCCATCAGTTCTGTAATAATATCCCTGCGTTCAGGAGCACTTGACGCCAGTTTTTCGAACAACTCTGTGTTTTCTAAACGGCTCAGCGACTTCCCTGCTTGCAGGCACTCTTCAGGTGTCGCTTCCTGATAATGGACAACTACTGTTACCGCTTGGCCCATATCCTCGAAAGTCATTCCGCTCGCAATGGAAGCTCCACGAAGTCCTTCAACTTCTTCTTCTTCTTCGAGATCTTCACTTTCTATCCTCTCATATTCAAGTGGAACATCAATCGATAAAGGTGGATTATCTTCCTGTTCTGCTTGATCCTCCGGGACGCTTCCCTCAGACTTTGATGAAACAAAATTATTCGAATTTTCAGCCTCTTTTTCGTTTCCTTCGGGCTTGGCATCGAGTGGCTCCGTTTTGGCAGAGCTTGGCTCAGTAATGCTCTGAACAGGTAATTTAAAGGTACTTTTTCCAATAATATCGTTTGGTGGCGGTTGGACGTGACTTGTCGGCTGCGGGTTATGCCTTCTGCTTCTTTGTTCCCTCTTCATGTTTGTCCACAGCACATAACTGGTAACACATACGACATAGAGCAGGACAGCTACAATAAATACAGTCAGCATAATTATTCTGTTTTATTTATTAATTCATCCAACTCTTTTCTTCTTTCTTCTTTGAGATCCGCATATAGATTCTTTATTTCATCTTTATACAAGCTGAAATGTTGATCGAGAATATTATCTATATAGCCTCCAATCGTTATTTCCCTGTCATCGAGCATTCTGATAAGAGAAGATATGATCTCCTGATTTTTTAGGCTGATGTACACGCATTGGCGGGTTCTGAATATTTTGGGCTGAAGGAATAGCTTCCGGTATTGGACGGCTGATGCCAGCCGATAGTTCGATACGCTTGTTTTACCTGTGCAGGGTTGTTCCGTTTTACATGCATCCGGTTTATCTTTCTTTTGTACCTGCCTGATTATTTTATAGCTTATGATCATACACAAGAGCAGGATTGACGATACGATTATTATTGTTTCCATATTATTTTTTATTAAAAAGTTTATTACTTAAATTTTTCTTGTACAGTCCATCTATCAGGTCTTCACAAGTCTCGAAATGGTATTTGAGTACATTATCGATGAAGCTCGAAATGGAGATTGAGTTTTTACCTATTGTCTGGATAATCTTCTGGATATAGTTGTGGTACTCAGTACGGATATTGACTGATTTCCCTTGCCGTGCTACGACCTCGGATTCCTGAATGAAAAGATTGATATAATCCTCTTCAGTCATACCAGGACTACTTACAGAGTCATTCTTCTGTCGATACTCTCTCTTTCGAGTTTCCTGTTTGATATCAGGTTCTTTATGTTTGAGATTTTCCTGTTTATTTCCTGCTGTTTTCTTAGCAGGATCTATCTCAGTATTCCTGAATGTAGATAGCAAAAACTCCTCATCTATATTATCAGTATTTAATTTGCTGTTTTTCATAGATGTTATTTTATAAAGCTTAGTATTTCGTCTGTAAGCTCTTGTAAATTACTGTTAATAACAAGCTGTTTGTCAGCTGGAAATAATGTGGATCTGAATATCGATTTGCCTGAAGTCGGTAGTTCCCTGCGGAAACATTTCCTGTCAGGAACAAATGTTTTCATCAGGTTGAGTCCCAACTCACTGATTATTTTTTCATAGATTCCATACAATTCGGTTTTTTCACGCCCGTCCACCATGTTCCAGAACAGGTGTAATCCTTTAATATCACTGCGTCCTACTGTGATCAGGTTTTCATTTATGTTTGTAACGAAACGCAAGGTGCTTGTCAGTACCACTCTGTCAGCACTAATAGGAGCAAAGATGTAGTCCATTCTGGATAGTGTTCTTAAGACTCCGGCACTATTGACCGTACCCGGTAAATCGAAGAATATAAAATCAAGAGACTCTTTGTTCAGCCGTTCGGCATTTTCCAGTGCTTCCTCCGGCTTGCTCTCCAGAATGATATATCCCTTTTTGTCTAAAGCAGTCATTTGACGGTAGGCCATTTGTTTGTAATAATCGTTACTGAGCGTCATCTCGATATCCCTCTTACGCATATCCATAATACTGTATTGAGGAAAGTCACAATCAATAACTGCTACATTGTAGCCTTTTACATAATGCAGATAACTAGCAATCAAAACAGTCATTGTTGTCTTTCCTGCCCCTCCTTTCTGGGTGGAGAATGCCACATACTTTGTTTCCATACGATTTTTTTTATGAATTATTTATACCGACGTATATACACACGTATATCTTTTTGTTCGTAAGAGCATACGTGCGCTCTTACCTGAGAACAGACACACGAAATACCGAATGTGCATATGTTCCATAAATCAAACAGACATTTATTCACACCTGCACACAAACCAACGTTCCTTTTATCGTAGAAGTGGATATCTATACGAGTGTGTAAACGTTTGCGTTTACATTCATCCGGCGATACGGATAAACATACTCTTGTTCGTATTTCTGCTCCTGAGTTCGACATATCGTTTTATTATATATTCTTATGAACTATCGACCGGTTTCCCGTTGGAACGTTGAAACGCTCGGTCGTTCTTACTCTGTGCAAATAAACATCAAAAAAGAGCCTTCCATATGCTCTTTTTCTCTGGAGGTAGCCAGTGGCGTCGGTTTGGCATCGCTTGGCACTATCTACTTATATACAGGATATTATAATGGGAATTAACTTTGTGGAGTGAATAATTCCGGACATCTTGGTCTATCCTTACAGGCTAGCCCGCTAACGTTTAATCTGTCCCTTCAGGGCAGATTTTGGATGTTCGTCAGAATATAGCAAGCTGTGTTTTTTGCTGCACGAAATTCGTTATGCAGCAAAAAACGCTTGCCCCCGTAAAGGGGGAAAAGCACTCTCCGAAGTCGGTGCTTTTGGTTAATGTTTAATGAAAGGATCGGATATTATTTGCTCTGTAATAATTAAACGGTCTGCTTGATTGGCAGATCCATGTAAACAAAAGAGGCTGTGCCTCCCACTAAAAATCCATTTTTATGACAACAGGAAAACAAAAGTCCCCTAAACGGTCTAAAAGAGGACGGATACCGTCCGAGGAAAAAGCCGAGTACAGGTATTCGGTGAACCTGACACCTACGGAACATATCCGTTTCCTGACTCTTTTTGAAGAATCGGGAGTAAAATCGAAGGCTCAGTTTATCGCCGCACGGATATTTAATGAAGAATTCCGGGTAGTAAAAACCGACCGCACAATGCTCGAATATGTGACAAAGCTATCTGCTTTCCATGCACAATTCCGGGCAATCGGTGTTAATTATAACCAGATTGTGAAGTCCCTGAACAGTAATTTTTCAGAGAAAAAAGCTCTTGCTTTTCTCTATAAACTGGAAAAAACAACTATTGAATTGGTGGAAATAAGCAAGCAAATAGTTCAGCTGTCTGAAAAATTTCAAGATCAATGGTTGCAAAAATAAGTGCGGGGAAATCTCTTTTCGGAGCGTTGGCTTATAATCAGGAGAAGGTTGATGATGGAAAAGCGAAGGTGTTGGGAGCCAATCTTGTTTGTGAACCCGCAGACGGAAAGTTTAGCATCGGAGGTGTGATGGCTGATTTTAACAGATGGATTCCCTCACATTTCCGCACTAAAAATCTGGTATTTCACGTATCACTCAATCCGCATCCCGATGACAAGCTGACCAATGAACAGCTTACAGAGATTGGACGTGAGTACATGGAAAAGCTTGGGTATGGTAATCAGCCTTATCTTATTTTCAAACATGAAGACATCGAAAGGGAACATATACACATTGTCTCGCTGCGCGTAAAAAGTGACGGCAGTAAAGTAAAAGATTCGAAAGAGCATGAGCGGAGTAAAGCCATTACAATTGAGTTGGAACACAAGTACAACCTGATACCCACCGAAGGGCAGAGTCAAGGAGAACTCTGGATGCTCTCTCTGGTAGATGCTTCCAAAGGAAATCTGAAGAAGCAAATAGCATCGGTCATAGAGCCTTTGACATCCATGTACCATTTTCAGACAATGGGTGAATATAAGGCTCTTTTGTCCTTATATAATATAGGTATAGAAGAGTTGCGGGGGGAAGCGAAAGGAAAGGCATACCGGGGATTATTATATTCTGCTCTTGATAAGGACGGAAATAAAGTCGGAAAGCCTTTGAAATCATCTGTTTTCGGTAAAACAGTTGGCTTTGATGGTTTGGAAAAGCGTATGACAGAATCTTCTCAAAAGATAAGAGAAGGAAAAATTCGGGATCAAACACGAAAAATAGTATCCGGAGCATTGGTTACAGCACAAGATGAGCTTCAATTCAGAAGAAAGCTCCAATCGTCAAATATTGATCTGGTATTGAGGCGTAATGATGAAGGCAGAATATACGGTGCGACCTTTATCGATCATAACAACCGATGCGTACTCAATGGATCACGGCTCGGTAAGGAGTTTTCTGCCAATGTGTTGAATGAAAAGTTCAGCAAGAAGGAGTATATAGATTATACACAATCACAAACTATCCAATCGGCAGATGTACCAACGATAAACAATCCGGTTAATTTGGAGAGTATAGGAAATATGATTGATTCTGTATTGGATATTCCTGTATTTGACAACCCGGCTAACCCTGATGCCAGTAATCGGCAGTTGAAGAAGAAAAGAAAGAAGAAAAGACGCTATGGCAGACAGATGTAATAAATATACAATGCTCATAGAATATGTTTGTTTACGATAGGTTCTGCTTACCGGAACCTATCTTCTTCATACCATTTTCCTTCTTTGTTCTGATATAAGCTTCCGACAGCATAACCGTTATGCTCTCTTCGATAAAAAGAGTATTTTCCATCTCCATCGTCAAAACCATAAAGGTCAACTTCACTCATTTTGGCGATAATGGGAAAACCATAGCCGTTATTTTCATGGCAGTGGCATTTCATTTGAGGACGCTTGTGATTAAACGTACCGAATACAGAACGAGCCAGAAAATCTTCATCTTGCACTGTTCCGCAATGCAGGCATTTATTACTCCAATATTTTACTTGCTTTCCAGGAGACAGCAAATAATCCCATTGAGGAAATACTTTCTGGATAAGTCGCGCTGTAGGAAACGGTATAAAGCGGATATGATCGAAAGAATATAAGCCATCGCCTTCATCCCAGCGTTCTCCCTTTTTATTCTGTTTCATCTTTATATGCAGGGATTGGGACGCAAGAGATATTACAGAAGTTCTTTTATTACATCTATTGCATATTACCGGAGCTTCATGGATATAAAAACCATCACCAATAATAGCAACAGTATTTTCAGGGAGCCAGTGATCAAAAGTTTCAGGAGTGTCATCGTCTGTAAAATAGAAACATTTAAAATCCCGGTCAAACTTTCCTCCTTCAGAGAAAAATACCTTTTCCTGTCCTTTGGGTACACTTACAATTGTTCCTTTATATCCGGCTGTATACATGATAGGTTCTGTTAATGTAACTTTTGTAAAGATATAATTAAAATAAACTACTTGATTGCTTTGTTTCTCTTTTCAGTTTTTGTGCCACTCACTGCCATACTAACGCCACTTACTACAGGATAGATATAAGTAGTTATATAATAACACACTACCCTTTCATCTTTGCATTTTATCAATTAAAAATTCATAGTATGCAACAAGAAGATGATTTGAGAGGACTCGCTAAAGTTATGGACTTTATGCGGGCTATTAGTATTTTATTTGTAGTTATTCATATTTATTGGTTCTGTTATGAGTCAATAGTCGAATGGAAAATCAACATTGACGTAGTAGATCGAATTCTATTGAACTTTAACCGGACAACCGGATTATTCAAAGTATTACTGTACACAAAGCTTTTCTCAGTTGTATTTCTTGCACTTTCATGTCTGGGAACAAAAGGAGTAAAAGAAGAAAAAATCACATGGAACAAGATCTATATTCTACTTGTGATCGGTTTTCTATTATTCTTTATGAACTGGTGGCTATTAGAACTACCTTTTTCATCCTCTTCCGGTAGCATCATCTATATTTTTACGCTTGCCTGTGGCTATTTGTGTTTACTGGTAGCAGGTACGTGGATGTCACGCCTTTTGAAAAACACACTAATGGATGACGTTTTCAATTTAGAAAACGAATCATTTATGCAGGAAACCCGCTTGATGGAGAATGAGTATTCAGTTAATCTGCCAACGAAATTCTGGTATAAGAAGAAAACATGGCGGGGATGGATAAATGTAGTCAATCCATTTCGAGCCAGCATCGTGTTAGGTACTCCCGGTTCCGGAAAGTCATATGCAATAGTTAATTCATATATGAAACAGCAGATTGAAAAAGGATTTTCAATGTACGTGTATGACTTTAAATTCCCCGATCTTTCCACTATTGCATATAACCATCTGTTGAACAATCAGAAGGGATATAAGAAAGTACCTAAATTTTATGTAATAAACTTTGATGACCCTTCCCGTTCACATAGATGTAATCCGATCAATCCCTCTTTTATGAATGATATCTCAGATGCTTATGAATCGGCTTATACTATTATGCTTAACTTAAATAAAACATGGGTACAAAAACAGGGAGACTTCTTTGTAGAATCTCCGATAATTTTATTTGCGGCTATTATCTGGTATCTGCGTATTTACGAGGATGGGAAATACTGTACTTTCCCACATGCAATAGAATTTTTGAACAAACGCTATGAAGATATTTTTCCGATTTTGACATCTAAGCCCGATTTAGAAAATTACCTGAGCCCTTTTATGGATGCCTGGCTTGGAGGAGCCGCTGATCAATTGATGGGGCAGATCGCATCCGCTAAAATTCCGCTTTCCAGAATGATTTCGCCACAGCTTTATTGGGTGATGTCTGGCGATGAATTTACTCTTGATATTAATAATCCGGATGAACCTAAAATATTGGTGGTAGGCAATAACCCCGATAGGCAGAATATATATGGTGCGGCACTCGGTTTATATAACAGCCGTATTGTAAAGCTCGTGAATAAGAAAGGACAGCTAAAAAGTAGTATTGTAATTGATGAGTTGCCAACCATTTATTTTAAAGGTTTGGATAATCTGATAGCCACAGCTCGTAGTAATAAAGTCGCTGTACTTCTCGGTTTTCAGGATTTCTCGCAGCTAAAGCGTGATTATGGTGATAAGGAGTCTGCTGTTGTCATGAACACCGTCGGCAATATTTTTTCTGGACAAGTGGTGGGTGAAACAGCCAAATCCTTATCGGATCGCTTTGGAAAAGTGTTACAGAAGCGGTCTTCTATTACTATTAATCGCCAGGATAAATCAACCTCAATCAGTACACAAATGGATAGTCTGATACCAGCCTCAAAAATTAGTAGTTTAACTCAGGGAATGTTTGTTGGAGCAGTCGCAGATAACTTTGATGAACGGATAGAACAAAAAATATTTCATGCTGAAATTGTTGTGGATAATGCAAAAGTAGCAGCAGAAACGAAAAATTATAAGAAGATTCCTGTTATTACCAGCTTTATAGATGAGAATGGCGTGGATTGTATGAAGGAGCAAATACAAGAGAATTACAATCGCATCAAAGCTGAAACGAAACAAATAGTTGAAGATGAACTGATTCGTATTAAAGCAGATCCGGAACTAAGTAAATTATTACCTAAAGAATAATAATATTCTGATCTTGTTAGGGTGACCGAATGGATCACCCTATTTTTAATCCATTATTTGCGTGTGTTTTTCTCTTCATCCCGATCCATTCTCGCCTCTAGAACCTTTTTCAATTTGTCTATGAATGCAGTTCTGCTACCGCTTTTCGTTCGCATTTTATAGTAAAAATCAGAGCATCGTTCAACTTTTATATTAAATGTTTCTCCTAAAAATTCCACAAATGCCATAATTTCAACATCGCCATTATCAACACATCCTGCTTCTAATATGGCATATGCAAGTTCAACGAGATTAGATATATCTGCGGTCCACTGATATTTGAATCTTTTATTCTTTTTTTGTATCCGGGGGTTCGAAGATACATCTTCCGATTTAATTAATTCAATTGCACAATCCAGCATTAGGATTGCTTTAGCCAGATAATCAAATACCTCATTTTTTCCCCGATTCGTATTCGGATTTTCTGTTTTGTATGGATACAAATTCTATACGGGTATAGTTCAATATAAGAAAAAGGCTGATGTGGTCAATTTCAGATTTATAAAAAGAGAATATGCTGTGTGTAAAACTCTTGTACGCATTTTTAATGTCCATACTATAACATTGCTTCTCTGTGTAATCCCGTATACAGTAATAAAAATCTGTTTCTAATAATATTTCCATAGTTCTGCTAAATTGATATTGTTAATAATGAACATGATAGATCAGTCCTTCAGGGATCATGGCATGGCCTCTATACTCCTCGCTTTACCGGGCCGTATTAAGTTTGCTCCCCCTCCCTTACCGAAAACTCCCTGTTAGCAAATAAAGCGGCCAGTCCTGTCAGTTGTTTTAAGCGGAGAATCTCATCCATATCCATACCCACATGCTTAGCTATCCATGCGGTGGACCTGCCCATAGAGACCAGTTCCCGCACAATGGCGGACATCAGGCCGATGTCATGCGACCCCCTGGCCCTGTTATGGCGTATGGTCGAGGCCATCCGGTTGTCCAGACCGCGTTGCGCCTCACGGATAAAGGTAACCGGCAGGCGGCCGTATGTAGCGGCGGATATCTTTTGCGAGCGTATTTCAGCCTGGCGGCGGTGGAACCCGTCCACAATCCGGAACAGGCCGTCCTGGGGGCTGGTAACCACAGGCATGGTATAACCGTCTTCTTCGATCGAGGTGACCAGCAGCCTCATTTCGGGAGGAGCCACGCTGTTGGGATTGTAATCGTTGCCTTCTACATGCCCGGTCTTCTCCCAGGCGACAAAATCGACCGGCTGGTGGTTCAGCGGACTGACCCGGTGAAGCAGCATACGCACATAATTAAGCGTATCGATACGGTCCTGTATGCCGGCAATGCCGCTTATCAAACGGCAGATCTCATTTGCCAGGTCCTGGACCTGTATATTTATTTTATCTGTTTCCATCGTTTATAATAGTTTCCTGTATTTCTCCAGAAGTTCTTGCTGCCGTAATATCTGCCTGCGGGTAATAGAAAACGAGAGGCTCTGGCACAGTATATCATTTTTGAGTATAGCCATGCACATACGTCTCCAGGAAAGGAAATCGGACTTGTTATCCAAGCCGGGCAACACATCCGGGATGCTGCGGAATTTAACGACATATTTGTCACCCTTTCCCCGCTTGCTGTATGCATACGTATTGATAACCATGTCCGGGTCCAGCTCTAAAATATCTTCATTACAGACAGGTGAACCGACCCTGTGCCAGTAACGGATAAACCGGATGAATTTAGTGGTATATATGCTGCGGGTTTCCTCGGGCAGTGTTTTCAGCAGGAACTTGCAGTAGCTTCTCCATGTATGCCCCCGGGGAAGGCTTATCCTTTTAGCTCCCGTTGCTTTGGTCCCGCAATAGATATTCCCGAAGTTGGCTCCGCTGACACGGTCCACCACTTTTACCCATGTTTCGGGCTCAAGCTCCCTGAACAGGTTCAGCCCGGCTTTCTGCTCGTCCCCGTAAGGTTCGCAGATACGCATCCTGGACAAGGGAACGCCGGCTTTATAAAACAGGTCGTAAATCGGGTTGTAAGGCTTCCGGTATTTACCGTTATAGACCCAGATATCGCTTGTCTTCCAATCGTATACCGGGTAGAAATTGTAGGTGGTATCCGATACCCGGGTCGAATATTTCTTATTGTCGAACGTACTCTTGTCAGGTCGTTGTATGGCCCGGTAACGGTTCAGGCTCTCATCCATGCGGATGCCTATCAGGCAGGCCGTCTTTACCGCATTATTGCGGGTATTGAACCAGTCCCCGAAACGGGCGGTAAATTCCTCAAAGGTCATGTCTTTCCGGTAAAAGTCAAAGGGATGGTTGTCCCTGTGGATGATGAAGTCATGTTCCGGCATCGGACGCACCCATTTGTCTTTTTTTGCCGGATCCCAGAAGATCCAGTACGGCTCGTACATGGAGACCGCATTGGTGGTGGTCATCGGAAGGCAGACCCAATAGGGTTCGATCAGGTCAGTGTTATCCAGGTACATGCGTTCTATGAAGTCGACGGTTCGTTTATAGGAAGCCTCCACGTCTATATACAGCACACCGATTTTACGCTTTATTCCGTGCAGGCGCATATAGTCGAGGACCATATTGAGCATCACCCCGCTATCCTTCCCGCCCGAAAAGGCCAGGTATATATTCCCGAATTCCGAGAATATATAGCCGATGCGCTCCAGGGCAGCCTCATA
The DNA here is from genome assembly GCF_015234155.1 of Dysgonomonas sp. GY75. Classification (NCBI taxonomy): domain Bacteria; kingdom Pseudomonadati; phylum Bacteroidota; class Bacteroidia; order Bacteroidales; family Dysgonomonadaceae; genus Dysgonomonas; species Dysgonomonas sp. GY75. The sequence goes on along the minus strand of NZ_JADCLQ010000006.1, from coordinate 3,730 downwards.
AACATCCTTTATCCCGCGCCTGTTCATACGGTTTTTGCCATTTTAAAATATCGCACGCTTTTTCGCGCGACCGTGAATCCCAGCTTTTCCAGGACGGGCAGCTCATACTCTTCCGCCGTAAAGCAGACCGGGGTTCCCGCCTCCATCTCCGACAGGACCTTATCCAGCAAGGCTTCCAGCACATCGTTATCCCGCCAGGTGAAATCGTTGCAGATATGCCCCTCGCGGACGGATAAAAATCCGGTCACCATATTTTTGCCTTTGACGGAAATATACCACAGGTGGTCTTCCGTATTCTTAAACGGATAACCGCCGTTCAGGCGGATCACATCCGGATTCATTACAAAAGGGCCGATAAGGCTGTGAAGCCGCAGGTCCGTACCCCATACCTTTTCGATACGGCAGGTGTGTATATCAATGTCTGTTACATCCATTGGTTTGCTTTTCAGGTTATACAGCCGGCACACAGGACCCGGCTCTATAACCGGGGGTGGCTGTTTTATTTACGTATTCCATCATTTCTATCTCTATGCAGCCCAAAAGCCGCGGTTTTATTCTTATTATTTTATCCTGTTAAAAAAAGCGGGTTGTCCCGGCTTATCGCAAGCGTACGACAACCCTTTAAGAAGACAATAAACTTCCCCCTGTGTAATAGCGGAAGTAAAGACAATAAACTGAATATATTTCATTTTGCCTGATAATATCTTTTCTGTTGCCGGTACCGTACAGCACATATCCGCTACGGTGCGGGCCGTGCTTTTATTCATCCGTAAAACCCTGCTCTTGCTCCTGTCCGTCCCGGCCGGCCTGTGGCAACACGTTGCGGGTCATCATACATCGCCCTTCAAAGCGGGCGCCGGCCTCCAAATCCCCATGCAGAAAACCGCCTTTGCGCAGCATGGTACGCCCGGTGATAGCGGCATTGCCGTCCAGGTAGCCGTATATGTCCAAAAAGGCAGCCGTGATATTTCCGCGAACCTCTCCGCTACGGCCGATGACCACGGTCTTCTCACAACAAATATCCCCAACCACGGCCCCGTCCACGCGCAGGTCTTCACTGAGCTTCACCTGGCCGGTGATAACCGTACCGGTAGCCACTATGCTCGGGACCTCGCTTTGCGGGCTATGCTGTCTTTGTTTTTTTTCAAATAATCCCATCGTTTTATTTAGTTTCTCCGTTTTTTTATGAATAAGTCATGGCTTACATGCCCGGGCCGTATAGCAATTAATTTACGTTACGTCGTTTTTTTCCATCCGGGATATTTTAATAAAAAGCTGGTTATCCCGGCGGCAGGCCGGATTGTCAGGGTTTGATACGTTTATTCATCCGGTACCTCCCTGTGGAAAAATCAGCTCTTTCGTCACCTCTGTGTCTGAGTCTGCATTTCTTCCTGTAATGTTGATCCGGTGGCACAGCCAAATAACCACAAAGTCTGTTTGCGCGGCCATTCCGGTTTTATTTATCCGAGCGTGCAAAACCTGCTGCCGGATATTGATAATAATCAATATCATTTTTATCGCACCAGGCGATAAATTCTTTATATAGCTTATCCAGTTCCTTGTGGCTAAGGCGCACATGCCCGGAAGAGCCATCCACAGTTATCCGGATATATTCCGTATGGAAACCGCGTTTCTCGATCCGTACAGAGTCATTCAGGCGTATAGCCATCGGCCGGTCTTCCTTTAACGTGACGAAATCCCGCAAACCGGACAGGAACGCGGATATCCCGGGCGCGTCACTTTCAGCCAGGGTCGCAATACTTCCGGACGAACCGGTGTTTTTATTTTTACCGGATGATAACGTAAACCGGCAAGCGGCCCCGTCGCTATGTACGGATAAAACGACCTCTCCCTTTTTATAAATCGTGCGAACCGGTATTTGCGCACTTATCCCGATGGTAAGGATCAATAAAATAGCCAGTAATAAATTCTTTTTCATTCTAATCGTCATTTTTAATAATCATATAAAGCTTTCTGATCCGCCTGCAAATCCCGGAGGGCAGGCCTGTTCCTGTTTTCGTCGGCATGACCGGTCCGTACTTCACGGGTCATGGCAGGGTATGGCCTCTATACTCCTCCAGCCCGGATACTGCGCTGCCGCCCGCCGCAAGGCGGCCATGCAGCACCCGGCGGACGTACTGCCTTCCACGGTTATATCCACGCTGCGGTCCTGTGGCAGGTGCAGCCTGAAAGATCTGCTAACCACAGGCCCTGCCGTTTCTTCTGTTTTCACCCCTTTTTCCATATCCTTACATTTGAGGTATGTACTTCCATTGCGCCTGAAAGGCCTGAGGGAAGGACCCTGATGCTGATGTCATACAGGTAGCCCCGCACCGGCAGCGGGAAGTTCGAACTTGCAACATATTCCCTGTCGGTGCCATTAATTGAAGTCAATATTCTCAGGCGAGGGGATTCTATGGATTCATAGATATACGTGATGCCCTCGTATTCCCCTGTCGAAACAGGGTCTAAGGCTACCTGCGGATAGGCAATCAGGTCCGGGGCGCCGAATGTTAATGGGTTGCCCGGGGCGTAGAGCGTACAGGGCGCGGCATTTTCCACAATGAACGCATTATCCGCACCGGCCCCCGCATTCTCCAGGGTGACGCGCAGCTTGGCACAGGCCCGCGTCAATGCGATACCGGCCGGGCTGGCGGGGGAGGTGCCGCCCAGGTTGATAGTTGCCGCCTGCCCGTACATGGGCAGGCCCGAACTGAGCATCACCGCGGTGGTCAGCGGCCCCTGCGGGGTTGCCAGCGCTTTTATATCACCGACGGAGGTTACCGCGTTCAAAGAGGCGATATCCCCGCAATTGGCCACCACATAGATATCCCGGAACGCGGCCGCGGCCGGATCCAGCGGCAGGCTGACCAGCGTGCAGTGATCGCCCGAGGGAGAGAATCCCGTATGGATAAAGCTGTTCAGCACGGCCGTACCCCCGGGAGCAGCCAGGAAGACGCTCAGGTCTTTTACCGCGTATTCCGCGGGCAGGTCGTCCGGACCGCCGGCCGCCTTCAGGCTTGGCGCAGCGGTCAGTACAAGGGAAACCTCCCGGGGTGGTCCTGTAAACGGCTGATCGCCGTCGTGACAGGCGGACAGCAGGAGAAACGCCAGGGATAAGGCCTGATATAGGATACCGGTTTTCATCGTTCTTGGTTTTGTTATTCTACATTTCTGACACAGCGGGATACGGTTGAAGAAAAGCTATAGCGTTCGAAGCGCTGGTAGAGCACTTTATCATAGTTCGCAGGATCGGCATAATCCAGGTAGCCGCCATACCAATACCCTTTGACCTGGTGCACCACTTCCATCGGGTACCAGTTTTCAATACCCGGAAACGGCGGTACCGGATAATAAGGCCAGCCGCCCGGATACTGCCTGAGGGTGACGACAATATCACCGGGGGTGAAAAAGTCGTCGATGATCCCCAGCTTTTCGCTTCCGAAGCTATCCCCCCCCTGCGTATCGGTCAACAGGTATTTGGACATGTCCGTCCCGGTTAATTTCCCCAGCAGGTCCTGTGCCTGTTGCCGCAAAGCCATGGAATAAAAGGGCAGGCTGTAATCAATGCCGAGCCATGTATTGGATTGCCATATCTTGTACGTTTGGTCGAACAGCGCAAGGAACGACATCATCTCGCAGGAGTTGATCAGCCGCCAGCCGGGGCCGTATTTTTTCTCACAGTAATACGGGGGCTGCCCTTTGATGATATTCGGGCCCTGTATGTTGG
>NZ_JADCLQ010000059.1:0-23878 GCF_015234155.1 Dysgonomonas sp. GY75 | reverse complement strand
GTAGATATTCCAAATACCGCTCAGATTATCGTTCAATCAATCCAGATTTTATCCTCATAACTGTCTTTTCATCAACCCATTCAGTCGCAGCCTGATAACTGGCTGACTTATGGTCGTCCCGGCATGCTACACTCCCTGTCCAGTTAATTTCCCTTTCAGATAAGCCGGGTGATGATAGGTCATTTTCAAAGAACACTTACCTAATCCTTGCCAAAGGATATTTCTTATGCTGCCTTGACGGGCGCACCCTCTACCGAATCGAGTTCCTCCTGCAGGGTGTCGCGCTGTATTTCCAGCGACTGGGGGATCTTGAAGAACTGCTCGTGGGTCAGGATGATCACATCCCAGTCCCGGTTCTTTATTTTATGGAATAACCGCTGGCGGTTCTTCGGCTCGAAGTCCTGCCCGGTGGGATACAGCGCCTTGTCGTTGGGATAGGCTTTCATATAGGTGTCCGCGATGGCGAAAATGTTGCTCTTGAGCCCTATAATCATAGGTTTGTGCGCCATTTTGAGCCGTTTGAGCTCATGGGCGGCGATACTCATGATAAGGGTCTTGCCCCCGCCTACCTCGACGTCCACCACCGCGCCGTTTAATAACTTGATCATCCAGACGGTATCGTACTGGCTGCCGTATGGTTTGTCGATGCCCAGTTCTTTCAGCTGCAAGTCCGGGAAGGTCTGGAAACGGCCGTCATAGCGCGGCTTGACGCGGGCGTTGAACATGCGGTTGTAAAGGGTGGACAGTTCTCCTTTGGCCTCGATAGGCAGCCCATCCAGGTATACGCCGAAACCTTCGCGGATCTCATCGATTTTGGCGTTGGCCTCGCGGGTGGCCTCCACATCCGGGATGCGGATCTCTTTCCCGGCGGCATTGTAGCGCCCCGAGGGCATGGTGACCTTCGGGAAGGTGTTCACAAGGGCATGCCAGAACAGCGTCAGCCCGCAGAGGATATTGCTGTGACCCGGCTTGACGGCGTATTTCTTCCGGATTTCGGCGGTATATTCATTTTCAGCATCGATATGGAAGTGGTCCAGGTCGGCGATATAGGTGACCGTTACCGGTGTATTGAATATACGGCTTGCATATTCGTTGTAGAAGCAGGCGGGTATCCACCGCTCCCCCAGGCTCAGGCAGAGGTCGGAGAAGGGGACGGGTTCGGGGATGGCCTTTTCCAGCGCTTCCAGCGACTTGCGGCTTTCCGGGAGATCCCCCGCCTGCGGGTTCGCTTTGATATAGGCGGCTATCTCTTCGGATTTGGCGATCACGTCCCCGGCGATAAAACGCGCCGGTAGTTCATATGCTTTCGACAGGGGATTATAGTAAATACTTCCTTCCAGCTCTTCTACCAGGGCAGCCGCGTCTTTGCCCGAGATGGCGGACATATACTGCAGGTCTACCCCACCGTACTTATTGACCGAAGCGGCCAGAGCTTCATCCGCCTTTTCCACCAGCAGGGCCTTATCCGTCATAAAGGCTACCGGGTGGTCGAAGATGGCAGCCAGCTTTTTCTTCCCGTCCTCGAAGTATTCGAGGGTCAGGATTTCATTACCGAAGACATCCTGCATCAACAGGCGGTAATTCTCACGGCTGTTCAGGTCGCCGTAAGCACGGACGAAGTCTTCGTACCGGGAATTGAGTATATTCCTGGACCCGGGACACTCACGCCGCTGTGCTGTCTCCGTAAAGTGTAAATGGAAATAGCCTTCACGCAGATGGATATAGGCTTTCAGGCGGCCGGCCATTTCCGGGGCAAGTTTCAGCGGAGTGAACAGGTACTCGTTTTCTTCACACTGCTTCTTCGGGTTCCATACGGCTTTTATCGACAGGATGCCCACCTGTCCCCCGTTCTCCACCAATACCCCGTCCTTATAGAAATCCAGTAAAATGCCTTCATACAGGCGGGGGGCCATGCTATGGGCGCTCAACATAGGAACATCGCTGTTCGTGCTACCCGGAAGCAGGACGGCTGGGCTATTATCCGCCGTGCCGGCTTTTATCTTTTGCTTTTGGATGATCTGGCTCCGTTCTTCCTCGGGAATGCCGAACAGGTCGTACAGGCTGGATTCTTTCCCGGGGACAGGCAATATATCCGGAGTACCGTCCTTATCGGCTTCGGGGAATACCTCTTCGGGTATTTCTTCCGCCACCGGTGCTTGTTCCAGGTATTTATCATACAATCCCCTGTCCAGGTACAGGGCGCAGTCCTCCCGGAGCATGGCCTGCAGTTGTCCGGCCAGTTCGTCCATGCTGCCCTCATACAGAAAATTTACCGCGGGCTTCCCGTACTGGTCCGTGCCGGCTTCCGCGCGGGTATGGACTACCCGGCTGAAATCCATATGGTAGTTGTTGACATGGATGCCGCCCAATTGCCGGGTTTGGGAAAAGCTGTACTCGCGGGAAGACTGCTCCGTTTTGCCGCTGTCCTTCTGCAGGAGAATAAGGTCGCTGGGCGCATGGGTACCCGCGCTATCCATGAACAGGTCATCGGGCAGGCGGATGACAGAGACCAGCTTACACCGGTCCATCAGCCACCGGCGGACATATCCGTTACCCGGGGAGTTCATCACCCCCTGGGAGGTGATAAAGGCGATCAGGCCCCCTTCACGGGCAGCATCCACGGCCTTAATGAAAAAATAACTGTGGATATCCCGGCAGCAGCGCTTTTTGTCTTCATCCTTAGAATCCCGGAACACAGGGTCATAGACACGGTAGTCCCCGAAAGGGATATTCGAAGAGATAATATCAAAATAACCAAGGGAGCGCTCCCCGATCGTCTCGAAGCCCGCCCCGTGGATCAGATCCCCGGGATACAGCCCGGACAGGACTTCTGCCGTCAGCAGGTCCTTTTCATAACAAACCGCCGGTGAGCAGGGGTACACCTGCCCGAAGGCTTCGACGAAAACGCCCGTACCGGCGCTCGGGTCAAGGATGCGGCTTGCTTTTATACCCATCCCGGACAAGGCCACGGCTATCGCCACGGCAACCGGCGGCGGGGTGTAGAATCCCGTCAGCACGGAATGCTGCAGGCTATCGCAATATGCCTTATATTGCTCCTGTGAAGCGGAGTATTGGCCGATAATGCCGTACAACAGCTTCGTATCGTCGAACAGCTCCTGCTGGCCGGCGGGCCATTTACTTTTATCGTCCGGATCCTGGTGGGGGCGCAGGATGCATTTCAGGCCACCGAAGCCCGAATACCTCCTTAAAACTTCTTTTTCTTCCGCTGTGGCTACGCGCAGCTCTTGCCTGAGCCGTAAAGCCGTCCGGATAGCAAGGATATTATCCTGCAAATGTTTCTTCTTACTGTATACCATAATCCTGTCATTTTAATTTCAGGCGCCGACACCCGCCAGCGGCGGGATAAGCAAGGCTTTTGCGGGAAATACGACCCGAGCCCCACAGGGCGAGGCGTGGAGATTTCCCGTAAAACCCCTTCAGGGGCCGGGCCTTGAAGCGCATCCCGCCGCTGGGCGGAAATTTGCGGCGGAAAATAAAACGACAGGATTCCCCTTCCGGGAGCGTTTATATCTATTGGAAGGAAGGCTGCCTGCCTTGTACGGGAAAAGATGGTTCGGGATAATTGTTGCTACGGTTGGTTCGGGAATAAAAAAATGAGGATGGGGGTAAGACGCTTTTAGTTTTGTCTTGTAATAAGCAAAGAGGTTAAAACGTTTACATAAGTTAAGTATAGGCTGCACTCAGTGTGTAGTTCAGACTAAGGCGCTTAAGGATGGGATGGAAAATAATGTGAATATACCCTCCATTAAAAGAAAGAAAGGGTGCATGAAAAAATTACTTTCGACGCACACCTCCTGTATATTGTATATATGTGGCTTGCATATTCCCGAGCCGGACGGGATCAGGCAACCATCCGGCTGCCGGTAAGGGATTGGGATTGTCCTCTACGGGCGTAATTCCAGGATAAAGCGGCTCCCTTTGCTGTATGTACCGTCCAGGCTCAGGCTGCCGTTCAGCTTAACGGCGATAAGCGAACAGATAGGCAAGCCCAGCCCGTCACCCTGCGAAAGGTCTTTCATTCCAGTGAAAGGCTTGAACAAGTTATCCCTTAACCCCCCGGGGATTCCCGGCCCGCTGTCGGTGACGATGAACTGGAAGACGCGGGCGCCCCTGCGTTTAAAATCAAGGACGATATAACCGCTTTGCGTATGCAATGCCGCATTTGTCAACAGGTGCAGTAAGATACGCTCCAATTGTTCCCTGTTCGTTTTTATTTTCAAGGAAGGGACATTGACCGAAACCGGGATTTCAGGGCGGATATATCCCCTTACTTTATCCATAGCCGTTTGGCACAAGCAATTTACATCTGTTTCTGTCATTTCATACGGCTCAGCCAGGGAGTTTTCCAAAGCAGACAGTTCCTGTATATTATCGCAGAATTTCTGCAAAGCCCCGGCGCGGGATTGTATCTGTGCGGCCTGTTCAGGCGCCTTATCAGCAATTTCACCGGCTGAACCGGATATCGCATCCAGGGTCGGCGCCATCTGCCCCGATATATTATGTATGAATTCCGATTTGAGCATATTGTGTTCATTGGCTGTCTCGATTCCTTTCTTCAGAGTGCGGTTTCGCGCTATAAAGCGCAACAGGACAATGGCAAGGAAGACCAGCACACCCGCCAATATAACAGAGAGTATGCACAGCCCTGTAATAATATACATCCTTGCCGACAAGGCATCGTCTTTTTCACTGATAAGCCGCAGGCTGCCTTCATATTTTTTCATCTGCGCATCCAGTTCATCTTTGGCTTTCAGGTCTTTCACCGAATCGGCCCACTGGATATAACGGTCGTATGCCAGGCCGGCCAGCGCCGTATTATTTTTTTCCTTCGCCTTTTCGATTATATCCTTATAGACTTCCGCGGCTTTGCCGTATTCCCTGGTTCGCATGTAGCTGTCTACAAGTTTACCGGTAGCGGCATCCCCCTGCGGATGAAGGCCGAATGCATAATAATACCCGGCCTCGGAATATAGTTTCACCCTGTTCAGGGAATCATTACCGGCCTGTTTGGCTATTTCATCCAGTTTGCTTAACTCATTTTTAGCCCGCACGGCGTCTTTTATTTTGGAATAGACCTGCAGGCGTTCATTGGATACGGCAAAACGCAGTTCATCCAGCGGCTTGCCCTGTTTCTCTTCGGCGGAGGCTATCAGTTGTTCCATCTCAAGGAAAAGCCCCAGGCTTTCCCTGGTATAGTATTCGCGCGTATACAGCGCCCCGGCCTGTATCCCGCACTCGACGGCCAGGCTGTAATTGCCTTCCGTGGCGAAGGCCCGGTAAGCCTGCTTGTATAAATAGCGCGCCGTGGTGTACTCCCCTTGTCCGAGCTTCTCTGCGGCCTGCTTCATCAGTTGGGCTGCACCTGCCTTATCCTGTGCCGGGGATTGCGCATTTATAAGGCTTGCCGGGCTAAGGCCTATAACAATGATAAAAAATAGATTCCGGATTTTCATATTTAGTCGCTGTTTAAATTTTATACATTTATTACCCTTTCATGAAGCCTGCGCTAAAACGTATTTCGCCATACCTGCAGGACCTGTATTGACTTTTTGATTACAGCCGCTTCCGGAAAAAGCCCCGGAAGTACGGCAAATGATATTGTTTGTATACCGGAAGACGGATTTTTCATATCCGGGTAAATTTATAGACGCAAAGATAAGCAAAAAGATACAAAACCGGGATATGATACCATCCGGACATTTTTTATAACAGGCGGCGCAGCACTATTGGAAAATATATTAACTCTGTGGCAGGTAAATGCAAAGCGTTGCTGAAAAATTTACATGGCAATTAATAATTTTTCTCTTGTATTTGAGGAATTCTGGTAGAATTTAAACAAAGAAACAGGAGAGATTATGCAGTTGTTCATGCCTGGTAAGGCGTGGGCGTGCCAATCTCGTTTCTTTGGGTTTACCAGAGCCTCTCGAATACGGGATGAAACACGTCCCACGTTCTTTTTTCTACACTACCATGAAAACAAAAACAACACTCCGATTTCTAAACATATCGGTCATAATTACAACCACATTATTGATGATATGTTCCCTTTACATTTTTGTCCATCCTGCACTTTCACACCAGGTATTTATAACCTTATGTACGGTTATACTTATCCTGCTGCCCCTGCTTTTGGCAGGAATATTCTGGTGGGCCCGCATGGACGGCAGGGAATGCGACAGCAGGCACCGGGAATTCATAAGGGAATGTGAAAAGCTGGAGACCCGATTCAGGAAAATAATACTGAGGGCCGGAATATGGCAGGTATATTTTGACTCTTTTAAATCAGCCGGCGGTAAAAAATAGCGCACCCGGTCGAAAAGCAGACACACTGTAATATGTGGCTGTTTTTTACATACTCCCGGCAGCTATATCCCTTTATCCCAGCCTACCCCCGGTAACTATCGGGGTTATACAGTTCATACTATTCTATCCGACAAAACTCCGCATCTTACCCCGTTTGTATATGGAAACATTATTCTATGCTTTGTAAACGAAGCATATCACCCCTTTCTATCCTTTTCCCTCTTTTTTTTCCTCTCACCGGTATATTTTTTTTGAGACAAAATTCAACACTACGACAAATCGCGTCAGTACGCGACAAATAACGACAACAGGCTAATATTCAAATAATTATCCGGTTTTCATTTATATATTTGAGTGGTCAATCAAATTCATAGTGTATGGAAAACCAAAAAAAAGAAATCATCAAAAAGAAAAAAAGCCCTTCGCAAGAGCGGGGTGCGCAAAAACCGGAAGCGCAGGCGATCATCGTCATGGACAAGGAGGCTAAGACACTCGAAGCGGTCAAAACGGCCGACGCGGAAAAAGGCGTCAAAACGGTCCCCGCCACCAAAGAACGCCAAAACGAGTTCCTGCAGGTGGGCCATATCTCCGACCCGCTGGATATACTGATCACCATGGTCAGGAATTTCTACAGCCAGGCGCGTGCCCCAACCTCGCTGGAAATATTCAGGATACCCTTTTCAGCCCTTGAAAAGGGTGTGGGACTACTGGCCGGCTATATGAACGGCATAGGATCAGAGGCGGCCCGCGCTTTTGCGGACAAGTACCGGGCGGCCGTAATCTCCAATAAATCCGCATTGGAAAATAGTAATAACAAAAAAAATGTAACGATGGAAAATCAAAAAAATCCTCAGGACACCGTTCCTGAAAACAACACCGACCGCAAGAACAGGTTTATGCCCTCCCAGATCAACTGGGACGAACTCAAATCATTGGGCATCACAAAGGAGTACCTCGAACAGAAAGGCCTGCTCGACCAGTTGCTGCAGGGCCGAAAGACAAACCAGCTGATCCCCATCTCCATCCGCCAGGGCGGAGCGCATGTCACCTCAGACGCCAAGCTATCCCTGCGCCAGGAACAGGACGGGTCGGTATCCCTGCGCATACACGGGGTCAAAAAAGAACCCGAGCTGGACAGGCTGTATTTCGGGCATGTATTCACCCTCGAAGACAAGAAGAACCTGCTGGAGACAGGGCACCTGGGACGCACAGTAGACCTTTACGACAGGACTAACAACACTTATCCCGCCTTTATCAGTATCGATCCGCTGACAAAGGAAATTGCATCGGTCAGACTAAAAGGAATTTATATCCCGGAAGAAGTGAGCGGAATAAGGCTTCTCGAACACGAAAAAGATGACCTCTACAGGGGGAAGGAGATATTTATCGAAGGTATGATTGCCAAGTCCGGCAAGGAGTTCAACGCCTACCTGCGGGTGGACGCCAATGAGCGCAGGGTCACATACCGCTTCGAGGAGGGACTCGCCAATATCCGTAAGATCGGCGGCGTAGAGCTGAATGACGCCCAGAGAAACGACCTGCAGGCCGGAAAGGCAATCCTGGTCGAAGGTATGGTTAACAAACAGACCGGCGAGCTCAGGGATTCGTATGTCAAGGCGCCCGACCTGGCCACAGGAAAGCTGCAGTTCTCCAACTTCAACCCCGATTCACCGGAAGAAAAGCGCGAGATCATTATCCCACGCTATGTCGGGCAGGTACTGCTTACCAGAGAGGACCGCGAGGAACTGGCCTCCGGAAAGGCCGTCTTTATCAAGGACCAGGTCAGGGCCAGCGGCGAGACTTACGACAGTTTCGTGCGCCTGCACCCGGCAACAGGGGACATACAGCGCAGCAGGACACCTGACGGCTTTAGCGAAGAGGTGAAACCCGAAATACCTAAAGAGATATCAGGGGTTAAAGTGACAGCCAAGATGCGGGCGGACATACAGGATGGCAAAGCCGTGGAGATTAAGGGTGCAAAAACCCCGGACGGGACGAAAGTACCCACCTTCGTCAAGCTCAACAAGGATACCAACCTGCTGAGCTTCTACCGGGAGAATCCCGACCAGGCCAAAAAGGCGACCATCACCGCTGCCAACACGCAGCAGCAGGCGGAACAGTCCCGCGGGACCAAAATAAAGTAAAGGAGTATCCACTTAACTACTATTTTTATTATGGACAAGAACAAAAGGCATGCCTTCCCCGAAGAAAGCGTCAACTGGGCGGAACTCGAAGACCTCGGCGTGTATAAGGAAGACCTCGAACGAAGCGGCCAGATGGACGCGCTGCTCGACGGCCAGAGTACCGAACCGGTAGCCCTGAACCTGATGCTCAGCGGCATCAGCCTGGAACTGGACGCCACACTCCAACTGGTAGTGCAGGACCAGACCGTTACCGTTGAAATTAAGGGCGTTACGCCCGGACAGCCTGCATGTTAAACACATCCCTCTTCTTATTCATTCTTTTATCCATTCATTGATTTTTTAATTATTTATTCACCGGTTCCCTGTATAAGCCATACAGGGAACCTTAAAAAGCGATTACCCAAATGATAGCAATTATAACAGACAATATCCCGGCGGCGAAAGTAATAGCATGCGTACTGGGAATATCCGGAAAAAAAGACGGGTACATGCAGGGCGGCGGCTACCTGCTGCTTTGTACCGGCACCTGCCCGGTGGCATGGGAGCATCCACGGGAACAAACCGCCGGGCTCAAAGACCTGCCCCTGAAAGCCGGAAGCCTCAGGCTGGCTCCGCGAAGGACAGAGACGAAAAAAGGCAGGCGCGCAGATTCCGCGGCGCTCAGGCTGCTGGAAACCATCCGCGGCGTATTCTCCCGCTGCGAAAGGATCATCGTGGCCACAGACCCTTCGGGGGAAGGGGAACTGGCTTTCAGGTATATATACGCCTACCTGGTCTGTACCAAACCCTTCGCCCGCCTGTGGGCGCGCTCGCTGGACGAACAGGCCGTCAGGCAGGGGATTGAAAACCCCGTGGCGGGAAGCCTCTACGACAGCCTATACCTTTCAGCAATGGCCCGGGACAAGGCCGCATACCTGATGGAGATCAACGCCGGGGCGGCCCTGCGTGCCTGTACCGGAAGAGAGCAACTCTTCCCGGGATGGATGCAGCTTCCCGTGCTGGCCATGGTATGCAAGCGCTACCGGGAAGTCGGGGGCTTCAAGCCCCGACCATACACGGAAGCGTCCATTACCGTCAGCAAAGGGGATCGCTCTTTCCGCCTGGCGGCTGCCGGGAGGTTCGACGACCCGGACAAGGCCGAAGATATGTACAGGCACTTAAGGACCTATCCCGCAGCGAAAGTAACTGCCGCAGAGAGCCATGAACTGCATATAGGACCGCCCCTGCCCTACGACCTGCCTGCCCTGCAAAAGGAAGCCGCCCTGCGCCTGGGGATAGATGCGGCACTGGTGCAGCACACAGCGCGGGAATTATATTCCATGGGACTGGCCACTTATCCGCAAACAACATGCCGGCATATCACACGGGAACTGTTTGGCCGGATGCCGCAGCTCATAGAAAGCCTGAAGGGGTATCCCCCGTTGGAAAAACAAGCTGTGCTGCTGTCCGTGATGAAACTGAACGGGCACTGCGTGGATGTGCGAAAGGCAACTTCCCACCACGGGATAGTCATTACAGGAAACAAACCGGGAAAACTGACGGCGCGCCAGGAAGGCATCTATACCCTGGTTGCCGGAAGGATGCTTGAAGCGCTCGCCCCGGCATGTATAAAGGATGTCCTGGAAATAGAGGCGTGCTGCGACGACATCGTTTTTCCCGTAAGCCGCGCCTCCATACGGAAGGAGGGCTGGAGGGCTTTTTCCGGCGCGGAAGCGGACAGCCAAACCGGAGCCGGAAGGAATGAAGGCCGGCCGGAACTCCTGACCGGGGACTACCTGCGTATCACGGGCTGCTCGCTGGTGCAAAAAAAGACGAAGGCCCCGCTCCTGTTTACCTGTGAAAGCCTGCTTTCAGCTATGGAAGAGGCAGGCAAAGGCGCCGGGATCGCCCAACTCCAGGACAGGGTTTCTATTATCGCAGCGCTGGTAAAGAAGGGCTATATCGCGATGCAGGGGAAAGACATCGTACCTACAGAGAAAGGACTGGGGCTGTATTCCCTTACCAGGAATATGGGGATCGCGGGGGAGGATACCGCCGCCGCATGGGACAAGGGTATACGGAAGATAGAAACAGACCCTGCATCATACGGGGATTTTATGGAAACCGTAAGCCGGCAGGCCTCACAAGCTGTCGATGAGATAGTCAGCATCGCAGGCGCGAAAAAGGCCATCCTTAAAACACCTTATATCTGTCCCCGGTGCAGGCTCGGCAAAATCACTTTTTACGAGCGCATGACCAAATGCGCCTATTCAAAATGCAACCTGACACTCTTCCGTCGGGTATGTGGCAAAAAACTGACGGCCAAACAACTCGACGGGCTGTTCCGCACAGGGAAGTCTCCCCTGGTAAAAGGGTTCAGGGACAAGCAGGGCGAACTCTTCGAGGCGCATCTCGCCTTCAACCGTAACGGCGGGCTGCGCTTCGGATATCCGCGGGATAAACAACGGAAAGATAAATGCAAATGCACACCGGGGTATTATTAGCTGTATTATTAGCAGGGAATGCTTCCGGGGATGCGCGCAGCCGGTTTGTTTGGTGCCGGCTGCGTATTTTTAGCATATTTACCTGATAATTAACCACTGTCCATCTATTTTAGCAAAGTACAGGTCTATAAAGAAATACTGCGCCTCCCCCTCGTACCGGTAGGTAAAGGATAAGGTATATTCTAGCGCGCGGGAAGCGCCGGGACATACCACATGCACAAACCTGTTTTCTCCCGTTACACGGAATTGGAGCGGCCCCGCCGGCTCGTGGTATTCCAGCCCCTCAAGGCCGGCGGCGAAGTTCAGGGCTTCGCTTTCCAGCTCTTCCAGTTCCCGGGGACTCCCCTGGTACCGGCTTTTGGCGACGTCTTCCATTTTCACCCGCTGCAACCGGTAAATAACGGAGTCCCGCCGCAGGAAAGCGCCGGCCAACGCCCCAACTTGCGCCGATATGGCATCTATATCCTGCTGCTGCAGGTCCGCACGCTCACCCTCATACTTCGCCGGAAGCGGCCAGGCAAGGAAAAGCGCCGTTTCAGGGAAACCGGGGAGTCCGAACGGCTGGGTGAAAACAACCGGATACAATCCGCCCGATTCGTGTTTCCAGTGATAATCGCACTCGGTACGTCCGGGCAGCAACTCTTCATCGCCGGAAGCGACCCAATAGAGCTGCACATCCAGGTGTGCTTCGCCGGGCTCATCCACATTACCGGGGGCAGGTCGTAGCGGATACGGACCGTGTTGTCCCCACGCAGCAGCCATTGGTTGACTTCCGTGTAGGAAGAATGCGACGAACCGCCTGCGTAAGAGTCTGCCTCCACCCCGTTGACAAGGATAGTGTACGATACGATGTCCGAATTCACCTGCAAAAAATAGTATCGGGCTGACTCATGACAGGTGCCGCCGCGTGCGCCGCAGCAAAGCAGGCAGGCAAAAAGCAAAAGGACGGGCTTGTGTTTTATATACGGTTAAAATCAGGGGGATAAATATAATACATTAAACGGAATTACCCCGATAGCCGGATAAAATTAAAAAAATACGACAAATGACGACAGGACACGACAAATAACGGCAGGATACTCCACGCAAGCGGATTCTGTGTTTTTTTTGTATCCGGAAACTAAAAAAAAAAAACAATTTTAAATCATACGGATATGCAGAACGAGGATGACTTAAGGGGGCTTGCCAAGACAATGGAATTTATGCGGACCCTGAGTATTTTATTTGTGGTGGTACATATTTACTGGTATTGCTACGGGTGTATTGTCAAATGGGGAATAAATATCGGGGTGGTCGATAAAATCCTGATGAATTTTAACCGTACCGCAGGTTTGTTTAACTCAATCCTCTGGACGAAAATATTTGCGGTCGTATTCCTTGCCCTTTCCTGTATCGGGACAAAGGGGGTCAAAAATGAAAAGATTGGATGGGATAAAATATATGCCTGCCTTTTCTCCGGCCTTATCCTTTTCTTTATGGACTGGTGGATATTATCCTTACCGTTGTCCCCGGAAGCCAATGCCGCGCTGTATACCATGACGCTGGCTGCCGGATATATCCTGTTACTGATGGCCGGATTATGGATAAGCCGCCTGCTGAAAGACAACCTGATGGAGGACGTCTTCAACCTGGAGAACGAGTCCTTCATGCAGGAGACACGCCTGATGGAGAACGAGTATTCGGTAAACCTGCCCACAGAGTTCTATTACCGAAAAGAATGGAACAAAGGGTGGATCAACGTGGTAAATCCCTTCCGGGCAAGTATCGTGCTGGGAACACCGGGAAGTGGAAAATCATACGCAGTGGTAAATAATTTTATCAAACAACAGATTTACAAGGGATTCGCACTTTACTGCTACGACTACAAATTCCCGGATCTGAGCGAGATAGCCTACAATACGCTTATAAATAATACGGATAAATATGCCATACAGCCGAAGTTCTACGTCATCAATTTCGACGACCCGCGCCGCTCGCACCGCTGCAACCCGATCAACCCGGCTTTTATGACGGACATATCCGATGCGTACGAAGCGGCCTATACGATTATGTTAAATTTGAACCGCTCGTGGATCCAAAAACAAGGCGATTTTTTCGTAGATTCGCCAATTATCCTGCTGGCTTCCATCATCTGGTACCTGAAAATATATGAGGGAGGGAAATACTGCACGTTCCCCCACGCTATCGAATTCCTGAACAAACCCTATGCCGATATTTTTACCATCCTGACCTCTTATCCCGAGCTGGAAAACTACCTCTCCCCCTTTATGGATGCCTGGAAATCCAATGCGCAAGATCAGTTACAGGGCCAGATCGCGTCGGCAAAAATACCTCTGTCCAGGATGATTTCCCCGCAATTGTACTGGGTGATGACCGGTGATGATTTTTCACTGGACATCAATAATCCCAACGAGCCCAAAGTGCTCTGCGTGGGCAATAACCCCGACCGCCAGAATATCTATTCCGCTGCGCTCGGATTATACAACAGCCGCATCGTAAAACTGATCAACAAGAAAAAGCAACTCAAAAGCTCGGTTATCATCGATGAGCTGCCCACAATTTACTTCCGTGGGCTGGATAACCTGATTGCCACAGCCAGGAGTAATAAGGTGGCGGTATGTCTTGGTTTCCAGGATTACAGCCAGTTAATCAGGGATTATGGAGACAAAGAGGCGAAAGTGATTCAGAATACGGTCGGAAATATATTTTCGGGCCAGGTCGTGGGAGAAACGGCCAAAAACCTCTCGGAGCGTTTCGGTAAAGTGTTGCAGAAACGCCAGTCGATGAGCATCAACCGACAGGATGTATCCACCTCGATCAACACACAGCTCGATTCGCTGATACCGGCATCCAAGATTGCCAACCTCACCCAGGGCATGTTCGTGGGCGCGGTATCCGATAATTTCGACCAGCGCATAGACCAGAAAATATTCCATGCCAAAATCATTATAGACAATCAGGCCGTACAGGCCGAGACAAGCCGTTATGTGCCCATCCCGCAGGTCGTGGATTTCAGGGATGAAGGGGGTGTAGACCGCATGCAGGAACAGGTGGAGATGAACTACAAGCGCATCAAGATCGAAGTCAAACAGATCATCCTGGATGAGATGCAGCGTATAGCTGATGATCCCGAATTACAGCATCTGGTGCAGAAGCCTCAAGGGAAAGAAAAGTCCAAAGAAAAAATGGAAGATGGGGAAGAAGACGCAGAATAAAAAAATGCCGGAAAAACAGGCAATATATTTCCCTTTCCGGCCTCTTTTTGTTTACATTATTATCGCTGTCATTGCGGCTTGTTCCTGACATAGATGGCCTTGCTCTTTTTTTTACTGCTATGTGGCCTTTCTTCGGTCTCAAACAGCGCGTTCAGCGATTTGAACATGCCCGACAGTTTACTGAATCCGTAATTGCGTGAATCGAAGTCGGATTTCACCACCCGCAGAGAATTACCGATGTCTCCCAGGTTGGCCCAGCCCGCATCATCGCTTACCCTGTCGACGGCGCTGCGCAGTAAAGACTTTATCTCTTCGTCTATTTTAAGCAGGCTGTCCGCCTGTTTCCCGGATTTCTTGGCCGGTACGGCTTCTGTTTGTCCCATGGGTTTCGAACCGTTATCTTCGGAGGCATCCTCTTTTTGCAGGATTTCGATATAGATGAATTTATTGCAGGAGGTGATAAACGGCTTGGGGGTTTTCTTCTCACCGATGCCGGTGACCATTTTGCCAGATTCCCGCAGGCGGCTGGCAAGCCGCGTAAAATCACTGTCGCTCGATACGATGCAGAAACCGTCCACATGCTCACGGTGGAGGATATCCATCGCATCGATGATCAACGCAGAGTCCGTCGCGTTTTTCCCTGTGGTCCAGGCATATTGCTGGATCGGGGTGATGGAGTATTCAAGCAGCGATGCTTTCCAACCCTTCATCGCCGGCTTTGTCCAGTCTCCGTAGATGCGTTTAATGGTGGGGATACCGTCTTTGGTGATCTCTTCCATGATGCCTTTTATACTGCTGTAAGGAACATTATCCGCATCTATCAGCACGGCCAGTTTCTGGGAGCCCGCAGGACTAAATTCTTGTTCTACCATAGTTACATTATATCTGGGTTTTCAACGTTTTTCTAAATGTTCTCTTATCCGGAAGTGATGCCTGTTTATCAGTATCTTCATTTGCCTCACCACATAAGTTACGATATAAAAGTAAGTGGATATAATCCTTTTAGTAAGATAATCCACAGATCCTTTCATTTAAAACCCGTATCTTTTCTATCAGGTCTTCAAAAAGTAGAGATTCGCCATAAATCATCGTTTCCTGCATGGTGGCGTAATCTTTTTGCCATGCCGCCATAATATCGGCAGGAGGAACAATTCGAATACTTTTAGGAAGTAATGTCGAATAATCGAAATCTTTCAACCCGATAAAAACCCGGCGATGTTCTATAATGGAACGGTATAGGCTTTCATCTGTCAGAGCTTCTTCCGCTATCTGGGTATTCATTATTTGGACGATGTCATATAAATGACGCGACATACGTTCCGTCCGCATCAACTTCTGTGGTCTGGTGAACTCCTCATGCAGCAGGAATACTTTTTCAAGGAATGTACGTTGCGGGGCAACCGCCCTTACTTCAAACTCCGGTTCACTAAACGGCGCTTCAGTAAATACGTTGTCTATGAGTGAATGAAGAGGGACAAGGACAACAGGCTCACTCATGGACCTCCCGCTAACTTCAACAATTACTTTATGGCGGATATAAGGCATTTCATCATCAAAGACCGACCGATATTCTACTTCGATAATTTCCGGATCTGTTGTCGTAACAGGAGTAATATTTACATGAATGACAAACTTGTTTTCATTAACACCGGTTTCCGCCAGTCTTTCGCCTAAATCATATTGCAGTTTCTCCCTGACGAAAGCGCAGCAAGCGCGCCGGAGCTTGTCACTGATCTGGTTTTTAGACAGTGTACCGCTGAAACCTAAATATTCACGGTCAATAGCTACATCTGCATCTTCCGAGAACCTGTTGATCAGCCCCCAACATTTACTAAGCGAAGTCCCGCCCTTGAAAGAGCAGTGCCCACTGTAAGGCAATGAAAACAAAGCCCGCAAAACGGCTGTTACCCACCAGTCCTTTTCAATGATTTGCCCATTCAGTCCGGTTTCGGCCTGTACTCTCTGGATAACCTCCTGTTGGTCTTTTCCGGATAAGTCTATGTATTTCATCACTCCAATAGTTTTTTACGCACCCAGACAGGAGCTAACTGAATATCCTTTTTCATGTCACCGGCAGGTACGTTCTTCAAATGGGATTTGAGAATTTCCATCTGGGCATCTGTGGCATTCCCTTCTCCGATTTCGCGCATGGCGGTAACAATAAGCATCATCAAACGGGATTGATAAGCAAAGTTACGCATCTCGGATGTATGTTTGAACAAAATACCTTTTCCTTTACCGATAGTAACCCGGCGAGGGGAACCGTCCGTGATGAAGACCGCATTGGCTGGTACCTGGGTGGAAAGCCCCAATAAATTGAGCACATACGCTCCCGTAGGGGCTATCCTTACTTTATCCCGTTTAGCGATACCATTTGCTATTTCCTCAATGCCGGGAGGTATGATTCCGCTTTTCCACCTGGTATCGATCTTCGGGTAATAATAGATGCCGTGTGCAACACGGATAAGAAGAGCTGAACGGCATAAACGGACCAACGCGGATCGGATGGCATCGGACGTGCCGATTGCCGCAAAATCATCCGGGAAGAAAAGAGTGCCATGCCCAGCGGATTCTATCTTTTGTTTTATTTCATTATAAGCGCTTTGCTTCATTGGCTAAGATAATTTTGCCACAAATATATAATAAATTTGTGGCAGAACAAAGATGAAGGCTTCAAATTTACCGATAATATATATAAGATACCTCAGGAAATTAGGAATAAAAGATTCTCTATGAATTCATCAGCAACCTGCTAATGGATTGTGGAGCCGTTGTTATCAGGCCCTTATCGTTTATTTTTAGGTTAACAAAAATTTTAACACGTTAAACAAAAATGTATTTTTGTTTAACAACAACCAAAGGAAAAACTGACAGGATTAGCCGAAACAAACGAATCAGAACGGAAACCTCTTGCAGAAATTCAAACTACTGAATCTAAAGAAGAAACAACTACGCAACAACCTGTGTGTAACTATTGTCTATTTCTTTTCCCTCAATATTTTTTACAACAGGACACTCTTCTCCTTCTCTAATTCGGGCATGCGTTCGTAAAGAACTGTTTTCCCCTTCGCTAATCCTATAATCCTGTCAATGGGATCGGGATTGAAGTTTTCAATATTATTCCCCACAATAATATTTCCTTTATCTAAGGTATTATTCTCAATAATGAAAGTGACCGGATCTTCTTCCAACTCTTTTATAAGTTGCGGATCAATTTTCAGTGCCCGCGCAAACTTTTCAATCATATCGTCCTCGATTAGTTTCTTCTGTCCGTAGAAAGGGACCAGCGCCTGGCTGATACCCATTTTTTCGGACAGAACATACTGGTTCAGGTCCAGGGTATGGCGAAAACGCTTGATGGCGTGCCCGTGATGTGTATTCTTTGTGTGTTTTTCTGCTGTTTCATATATTTCCGGATTATTCGATTTATAAAATCTGTATTCCTATTCCTTATTTGGATAATCTTGCCCATGCCCACCCAGCTCCAGGAAGAATAACGGGCAGTTTTCAGGCTAAATTAAGCGTAAAAAGCCTGTCAATCGTCTGATATCGCCAGAATATCTATCTTATTCGTATAAAAGCACAAATGTATCTGATTTTTTTCCGGTTTCAACATAAAAAACAGGATGACATCAGAAACATTCATAACAAACGGCAAACTTGTTGGAGGAGAGGCAAGACAAAACGTAATAAACGAACCGCCACATTGTTTGCGATACATATATTCCTTGTAATGGGGACGGTATGCTTTTAGGATGATCCGGTTATCCTTTCACGGATGAAAAACCAAGACTATTTCTTTTGCGTTATCACCCACCGGCTCAAAATTATTTTTGAAGTTTGGCTTCAAGCTCTTTAATCTGTTGTTCCTTCTCTTTTAGTAACCTCTCATATAACTCAGTCACCTTATCTAACGGATAATAAATATTTTCCTCTTTTTCTACAATTTTTTGCCCCATAACATCCCCTTTAGAATTATCTCCATGAGTCATTGACATTTCATTATCATATACATGATATGATTTCATAGCCTCCTCTCCGGCACAAAGTCCCTTAAAGAGTAAACAGGCACTTCTAATGCCGCTGCAAGCTTATTCAAAGCCTCATCATCGATCTCATCCTGAAGCTCCAGCACTGAAATCTTATTTTGAGACATCTCCATTTTGAAAGCCAGACTATCCTGTGTCATATTTTTACATATCCGCGCAATCTTAACATTGGGGCCATGTTTGGCTTTTCTTTTGCCTGTTTCCGTTTTAGTTGCAATTTCCATAATTCATCGTTCTTACTGGTTACATCAAAAGATAAACAGACCGTTTCCGGGATCTGCTATATCGTATTTTCGTTCTCCGGTTTTATTCCCCTTAACTTTATATAATACGACAAAATGGTTTTGATTCCAGTGTATGATACAAGGCAGTGGAGCTTCTTTACTTAACTTTTCAAGGGTAACCCTTCCACAGATCGAATGCATACCAAGTTGGTTTGCAACCCCACTGATACCCAATAATGAGACACCGTCTTTAGAAACGCCACATAAGTCATTCAGATAATCTGATGTAAAATTCTTACCATAATACTTCAAGATCATTTGCAAACACGTGGAACCGCATTGCATCGAATCATGCTGTTGTATAAATGGAAATTTCCTCATATACTGATTCAGTAAAGCCTATTTAATTCTTTCTGGTTGGCAGAATTGCTCTTAACTCTTGTTTTTATATTGTTAAAGGTATAACTCAAACTGATTCTCAAGAATCTTGTGTCCTGATTTATTCTCATGCCCTCTGAAATATTTCCATATTCTGTATCGTAATTACCTCCACTATTCTTATGGAAAATATCATACATAGTTATAGTTGCTTTCAGCCTGTCTTTTAAGAAGTTTTTGCGAACACCTGCGATTAGGGTATGTTGCTCTGTAAATCGTCTGATTTCATAATCACCCGGTCCCCTATAATTAAAGTTAAGAAAAACTATAATATCAATATTTGGAATATTATAACTATTATTGAACGTAAAAGAGGACATCATCTTTCTTATCTTCTTCTCTTTATTCATATAGTTTATTGTCATATCAGGAAACATTAGGTTAGAGTTTAATGCTAAAGTATAATTGCCTTTTGTTATTGAATATGATAAGCCTGTATTATAAAATTTTGCTTTATTCAGATTCATATAAGTAAATCGTGTAATATCAGTATTATTATCATCGTTAATACCGACAAATACGATAGGATTTTTTTCTGTTTCCACACTCGCTGTGAAGTTCAGTTTCTTCCAGAGAATTAAACCAATTTCGAAATTGTCGGAATATGAAGGTTTTAAATACGGATTTCCTATAATATAGGATAACGAATCAAGATAAATCACATTCGGATTGATTTGTGAAAAAAGCTGCCTGCTAATGGATTTATTATAATTGATATTTAATTCAACTTTAGGAGAAATAACATAGTTTAACCCTATATTTGGGAAAAATTTACTTGAGGTCAGTCTATTGTGCTCCAAGCTCTCTGTAGTTTTAACTTTTGAGTCTGTATATTCATAGCGGATACCCGCCTCAATTGTTAATCCTCTAATATTCTTACTGAAATTAAGATAGGCAGCTGAAACTTCTTCGTTAGTAATATTGCTGTCATAAGAGTTTAATTTTGTCGTATTCAGATTGTGGTTTTCACTATATCCATTGTTTTTTATTTTTGAATATTTACCTCCAAGTTGCGAAGTTATCCCCATAACTTCAAATTGATAATCTGCCGACAGATAATATACATCATATTTGTTTTGTGAATTAATTAAAGACCGCGCATAGTCTGTACTAATTATATCAATCTCGTCCATGTTCGTTTTTTCCGAGTATTTCTTATGTGCATAACTTGCATTAAGATTCAGTGTATTAACAGAATCCCTGTTAATTGTATAATTGAAGTCAATAGTATAATAATCGTCGTTTTTATTTTTGACAGAATTAAGATCTCTTATTCTGGTCTCGGATATATTACTTTTAGTAATCTTTTGGTTTCTATATTCATCCCTGGTATCATCAGTGAAACTCCCCGCAAATTTTAGTCCCAAATAATCATTATTACGGATCTGATAGTCTATACCGGCAAAAAGATTGTGATTTTTGTTAGAATAAGATTGAATGGTATTTGAGATATTATCCATTGTATAATCCTTATTATATATTGTTTGGAAATAATCAGCATATTGCTTCTGATTATATACGCCATATGAGTAACTGTAAAGGCCTGAATATCTACCTATATTCTGAATTATCTGCAAACCGGCCCTGTCACTCACTTTTCTTGCGATAGTCAATTTATTATAGAGTTGAACCATCGTATTATCTTTTCTTGATCTCTTTGTCCTTATAACAATGACCGGCCGGCCGGAAGCATTATACCTGGATGAAGGATTCCTTATAATTTCAACTTTACTTATATCATTTGATTGGAGCGTGTTTAATTCATCTTTGTTGACAACTTCCTTATTGTCAATATAAATAATAGGACTACCTTTCCCCATAACAGATATTTGTCCCCCGACATCTGAAATAAGTCCCGGTGTCCTGCTCAACATATCAGTAATAGAACCTGCATCGCTCAATACGCTATTTTCTATATTTACTATTGACTTATTGTTGTTGTATGTAATCAATGGCATTCTTCCTGTTACTACAACTTCATTCAGGTTGTAAGAAGAATTGTTTAATGAAATAACCGGTAAGTTTACAATACTATCTTTTTCTGTGACAGAAAAAGGATATAGTTGTTTACTATATCCCATCGATGAAACATCCAGGATATACTTTCCTTTTCCTGCGATTTCAAGTCTAAAATTTTCTGTAATGAATGAACCTGTAAGTATGACTGTAGAATCAGGATCAGATAATATCTTTACCAGATAATAATCGACACTTTCATTTTTATTATCTACAACTCTGCCTTTAAGCATTGTCTGGCTAAAAGATAACTGAATCGGACTCAATAATAAAGAAAGAGATACAATACAATAGGAAAAGAGTTTCATTTTGGTAATATTAATGTGTTCTAAATAGATTCTATATTAAAAAAGACGAAAGAAAAGATGACAATGTTACAATAGGCTATTGAGATATACTTTGTGCTGGGAACTTTTGGTTATAATATAGATCTAATATTGTACCAAAATCCTCTTCTCTAATAGGACATACATCATATTTAATATTATTTTGCTTGAAATTTAACCTACGGAGATTACATCCCCGTCGCATATTGGGAAAAAAGAACATGATAAACATTTTTTATCCGAGAACATATCAGTCCCCAAAACATATTCTGATATGAGAGAAATATTTCTGTTATTATCAAAGATGTTTCCTATTACCCGCTCCAATTTTCCGACATCTACCCAGTATTTATATAACTCTCCTTGTGTTCCGGTTACATAAGAATTGAGGAAAATTGCAGTACAGCCGCTAAGTTTTGGTTTTGGATACAATGAAAGTGGTGAAAAATTATCTTTCTTTACTAATTTCTCAATATATCGAATTTTATCTTGATCTTTTAAACAGGCAATCTTGCAGCCATTATTGTGGTCGTTAACATATTTCATTGAAATCTCAAAGTTTTGTCCTTCCCATCTTTTTCTTAATTGCTTGTGCAGCACAGGAAATTCTTCTTCGTTTCCCTTGTGAACATTTACCCTCACTATTACATGGCAGTCAGGCATCAATCTGAACACTCTTTCTATATTTTGTATTATAATATTATATGTTGGTATCTCTGATTTATGAATTCTACTCATATTATGAGTGCCTTCCAATCCATCAATTGTTATTTGGATGGACCGCAGGTTAAAATCATTAAAAAAACACATCTTTCATCATCAAGTGTAAGTGAAACAAGTGTGAATTTTGTGAGAATTTACCACTTATCTTTAGGCTACTTATCTATTAAACTATTTATTGAATAATTTCTTTCTATGATTACTTCCCAAAATATGTAATTCTTTCATTATATTTACTACGACTTAATGACAAGATATTGAATAAAACCCTAAACAAAATCATATTATGTCCCAAATGATAAAAAATAGAATATCAGGAAAAATAATCTCTGTATTCTTTGGTCAGGTTATTAATAGAAACGATTGTAAAAAACACACGTTCTTGTTTTTATTTATGATCTTAACCTGTCATTCCTACATACACTCTCAAACGAAATACTTGATAAAAGACAAAGATGGATTTGACTTCATTCTTAATGTGGCTGTTGATGGTAATACAATAAATGGCTTTACAAGAGAAAAAGCCTTACTTGACTATACTTCAAAGTTTCAATTTCAATTGATTAAAGCTGCAAGTTCATTGAAGCACCCCGAAATTATCAGGTTTAATGCGATCTTAACAAATGATAAATTTGAGGGAACTTATGACTACCTGTTTTCTTCCTATAAAGTAATTGGAAATATCGAAAGAGATTCCATTTCCTATTCCTTATTTAAGGAAAATGGGGAATTATATAATACTTACAAAGGAGAGACAATAATTGATTACTCAAAAAAAGACTATGGACAAATTGCCGAAGATATTATCAAAATAACAGAAGAAAACATCTTTGACCCCCAAATTATACAGTCAAAAAAATGGAAGGAAGTTAGAACAAAAATGCTATCTACCGCATCAACGGCATCAGATGATTTGGAATTTCAAACTGGCTTCTTTGCATTAGTACGAAATATTGGTTTCTCACATTATTATATATTTAAAAATATCACTTCATTAAGCAAAACAAGTCAGAAACCTTCACTAGAAGAAATCAATTCGAATACGGTAATATTGAAAATAGGTAGTTTTCTGGAAAAAGTAGAAAATATCAAGCCGCTACTGGACACAATTCAGCAAAAAGCATATAGTAATTTAATCATAGATTTAAGAGATAATACAGGGGGTAATTTTAAACCGGCATCCCTTATCGCTAATTTCCTGACGGATAAAGAATTTATTAGCGGTTTCTTTCCTAATAAAAATTGGTATCAGGAATATGACCGGCTACCGGATAAACAAGACATTGAAAAGTTCTGCATAATAGATGGAGATAGTACAAATATAAATTCAAAGTATGGATTTTATATTAGCTCTAAAAGGAATAAAAATAGTTTTAAAGGAAATGTTTATTTTCTTGTCAATAAGAAAACAGGTAGTACAGCAGAAGCATTAGTTATTCAAGCAAATTCCGGTTACAGGAAAATAACACATCGTTCACTGGCTTTCGATCGAAAGGTATACGCCTTATCCGGCAGTAAGGAAAATATTATTAAACACAGGCCTGTCATTATTTGCAAGTATGGCAATGAAAGTCCTTCCCGCCGGCAGCCATTACACACTCCGTATCTAAGATGATGATGGGCAAAGACCTAAGAATACCGGAAAAAGCGGAACAAACAAATCCAATAGCCTGCCGTAAATATGCCGGCTGAAATTTCAGAACTCCGTTTAGCTGTCCTATCTTTGCGATAAGACAATAATCCGGCAGTAACACCCCCGGGGCAAGTCCCGGGATTGAAATCCCCGGGAGTACGAGAAATTTGCCGGTAAACGAACAATACATATGGTAACAATAATTACAATCCAATCTTAAACTATGGCGACATTAAAATTTATCCTGCGTCCCTCCGCGCGTGGGGGTCGCAGCCAGGGGAGCCTTTGCCTCCGGCTGATCCACGG
>NZ_JADCLQ010000058.1:0-33275 GCF_015234155.1 Dysgonomonas sp. GY75 | reverse complement strand
CAGTTATCTCAAAGGTAACACATAAGCCGATTATGAAACTGACTTCAACAGCTTAGCACCAAAGATTGTGACCTGTGAGCACGTGTATGAAATTTTAATCTTCTTGGCTGTTCCCTTTTAATATATCCAATAACCATGCATTTATTACGATAAGTGCTCTCTCTTGTTTCGCCTGAAATAATGATTTAATAACTAAAAGTCCTATTTAGGGACTATAAACTATAATTTATTTACGTATGAAAACAAAAAGTATATTTATAATCATCCTTGCTCTTATTCCTTTTATATGGTTTTGTGCTTGCGATACAGCTTATACGTATGATATAGAGGACGGGTTGGATGATAACTCGAAAGATGGTCCTAATATCACTGTGGAAACAGATGAAGGTATTGATGTGAGTATGTATGAGGAAGCCCGTATTTTCCCCGGGCTGGTCGATACCCTAAAGGAAAAACATATTGAGGCTACAATCGTTCTGGATTTGAATAAAAATTATACAGATTCCATTACTTTAGGAGTAAGTAAAGTTCCGGAACCAATCTATAGTACAGGACTTTATGCCGGTGCGGGGGAAAAAATAACTATTTTTGTTGAAGGCCAGACAATGGGACTCAAGGTGACTATCGGGGCACATATGGATGATCTCACATCTCTCAATCCATACTTACGCCTTCCTGTTGTATCCATTACACAGGCTTTATTTCCCGGAGAAAATATAATAAAAAGCCCGTTAGGCGGAACAATTTGGATACAAAGAAGTAAAGGGCTGACCCAAGGTGGTTCCTGCACATTGAAGTTTGAAAGAGTTTACCAAGCAGCTGATTATGTGAGGGACGAGACAAATATACAGGAATGGAAAAGCAAAGTGTCCGAAACAACTGTCCCATGGCTGGAAATCCGCGGAAAGCATTTTGCATTTACAGTGCCCAAATCTCGGATATTGGACAACTTGGATGATATTTCATCGAATTTGGAAGACGCGGTAATATGGTGGGATGAGGCGATTGAAGAATTTTATTATGACTATTATGGATTGAAATCCGGAAATGATGTTCCTCAAAAACAGCGGGCGCCAGAGTTCCCAATACGTGTGGTATTGGATGTGCAAATACTGAACAACCTTTATTTACGAAGCAGCAATTATGCGGTGGTGGCGATGAATAACAATTATATGTTCAATGAATTGTTTGATTTAAAAACATTGAAAACAGGAAATTCAGTCGCTTTATATCGGGCTGTTAACTCAATGTTTGCATACAGAACGCGTTTAAATCCCTGGCCCGCTAATCTGTCAAATGTGATTAGCAGTATTCCTCTCTACCGTATAGGTCAAAAGGGCTTTCCCGATGAAGGGACTTTTGGGAATATCTTTCCCGGAGAAGATAACATAACAGCTTTGTTTCCTAAAGCGCTTGATTTTGCTATGGCCGATAGCAGCAAATGGCTCGGTAATGAACAAAGTACAGCATTCGGTGCATTCCAATTACTGGGTCTGGTACAATTGGCAAATTATAACAACACAGACTGGGAGGTAATGAAGGCCCTAAATATGAAAGCAAAGGAGGAACGCTATATAGATAATTCAGATATCAGCTACTTTTTCCGTTCATTATGCGATCACTTTCAGCAAGACTTTTCTCCGTTCTTTGATCAATGGGGAATGGAATTGCCTGATGCTGTCAGAAAATATGGAAAAGAAAACAATTACCCATTGATGAATAAAAAGATATGGGAGTTTAACCCATTAAATCCACAACCTGTAAGCGATTACAATGGAAGTAATTATTATTACAGGCATGATCGTAGCCAATGGGAAATATATGCATTCGATAGAAATTACAATGATAATTCTTCTTCGTCATCATATACTGCCGAAAAAATAATTGATGGAAATAAATCCTCTGTCTGGTATAATGGTAAAGATGGCGCGGGGCAATCGTTGTTGTTGCCATACTATATCATCATAGATTTGCATGAGCAGACCTGGATAGACGGAGTATATCTAGCCAATGGCAATTCTAATGATCGAATGTCTGATTTACATATAGAATATATCGGTAATGACGTAGGTGATCCTTATAATCCGACTTTATCATGGACTACATTGATTCAGGTAACAGACCCGACTGTATTTAAACCAAATTTGAAAAACGAACGTTTCTTCGGATGTTCAAGGACACTGGTTCGTTATCTCCGTATAAAAATAGAGAATGAGAACACAATAGTACCAGATCCGGCCTTAACAGATCAGGAAAAGCAAGAATTGAAAAGACGGCATGGTCTTGCAGAATTCGGAACATATTATAAGAAACCATAAAAGCATCTGCAATATGAAAAAAAATATAAATATAATTTCTATGATGTTATTCGTAACATTAGGTATTTCCGTATTCTATTCTTGTACGGACTATGAAAATCCGGATATGATAGCGATAGATGGCTTTGACGGCGATTCGGTAATTTCAACAGCCATCCATCGAAAAGTACTGTGGATAAATATAGATGGAGCGGTGGGAAGTGTCGTGGAAAATTCTATTCCCCAAGAAGGAACAATTGCTCATATGCTAAAGAATAGCAAATATTCATGGATAGGATTGAGCGATAACCGTATTTTGAAAAATGCGAACAGGGAAGATCCTGTTACATGGTCGACGATGCTTACGGGTGTTATTCCTGAAAAACATAATATAAAAGATGATTCATATACTGCCGATATTGAATATGATCCTACAAATCCGAATGAAAAGGTTATACAATATCCCAATATACTTAATCATATAGCCGAATATAATCCGGAGAATCCGACGTTGTGTGTAACGCCATATGAAAAGTTAAATAAATATATGCTGAATACGGCACAAAAGACGGTTACAACGACAAACGATGCGGAAACTAAAGATGAAGTATTGAAACATCTTAAAGAAAGTAATTTTGACTTTACTTTAGTTGCCTTTTCGGAATTGCTCGAAGCGGGTAAATCAGGCGGATTTACAGCCGGTAATACTGGATATATTACTGCTTTACAGCGAATAGATGGTTACATAGGTGAATTTTTACAGGCTATTGAAGAACGGAAAAATACTTTTTATGAGGATTGGTTGATAATAATAACTTCGAATCATGGAGGTACAGCAGACGGAAATTATGGAGGAAACTCAGATGCGGAACGGAATACATTCGGTATATTCTATTATTCGCACTATGAAGAACAGCGAATGAATGGGAAAAAATTGTACGGAGCTTATTTTGAAAATGGTAAATCCCATGCTTTGATCTTCGATACAATATCGGCAGGCATTCGTTATGCTTTGAGCGAAGAAAAGGACTTTTCTTTAGAGGTAGTTATGCGTATGACGCCGCGAAAAAATGGTACATATAATGGGGATAACTGGAATCCTATTATAGCTAAAGGAAATTGGGGGTTATACAGGCAAAGAAGCACAGTCTCTTTTCGTATTAGCGACTTTGAGTCGTCAGGAGCTTTAGAAAAAGCTGTTACTGGATATAATGATCCTCAATGGCATAGTTACTGTTTCAGTATTACCAAAATGGCGCAACAATCCCGTGAGTGGATTACGGCTTTGGACGGAAAAACTATTGCGAAAGATATCTCCGGGTCAAGGGGTGTTCCTACAGACATTTCTCCAATAAGAATTAATAATGGTGTTCCTACTCCTTATTATATATCAGAAATCCGTTTATGGAAAAAAGCCCTAACAGAAAATAACATTACACAACAAGCTATTCTTTTGGATATAGCCCCGACTGATACTCGTTTTAATGATTTACTTGCCTATTGGAAGCTCAATCCGAATGAAATAAAAGACGAAAGCAAGTCCGATACCTTAATAATAAAGAATCAGATTGAGAATGGCTTGGATTTGTATTATGTTAATACCGATACGGAATATACTCGGCCTGTTAAAGATAAAGCTTTTGTTGAACTGCCCAATACATTTCCGACACACGTTGCAAATGGAGATTTGATTATGGAAAACACATTAATAGTTCCTCAAATCTTATACTGGATGGGTATTTCGACTAGTACAGTACTGGATGGGGTGAAATTTATTGATATTTATGCACACTCCGAAGAGTGGAGGGATACGCCACAGGAGTAAGATAAATTATATTAATTTTCTCAGGATCGAATATTGGTTTTCGAAATTCCAATATTCAATCCTTAATCAATCCTTAAATGATAATTGTTTAACTAAAAATACTTTATTATTATGGAAAAGAGCTGTTCTATATGGAAAACATTATTCTTTTTATTCATTATTCTTTTTATTCATTATTCTATCATCTTGTAGTGATGATTATTTTACTATAGAGGAGAAAAATTCTGTATCTCAAACAAAATCTATCACAGTCTCTAATCTTGAATTAAGTTTTGACGTTTCCTCATGCTTGATGGGTACAGCAATGGATCCTATTATTTCCGGAGTAGATGGGAATGCAAGCGTTTTCATAATAGGAAAGCTGGGAGGTGATCCGGAGTATAACTCTATTATTGATAGTGAAGAGGTTGACTGTGCGAACGGTACTTTTTATTTCGGACGTTACAGTATGAATGAAACCCATAATATTCATTTTAATGTGCCAGGAATTTGGCGTTTTAAGGCAATAACTGAGGATACTGAACACGATGGAGAGTTTTGCAGTTCAGAGATTGTTGAAGTTGAAGTACAATTCCCTGAAATCACTGAAATAGTTTCAGCAGTCGAATTTCAATTGGATCAGTTATGGAGTTCGACATTGTCGGCCGCAAGTGAAGATTCTCGTAAAGAATTAGGATTCTGGATATATGCAGAAGTGGATAATAACGGAGGATTGTCCTACTCCGTTGGAGAAACCGAAGAGGGAGACGACATTACAGATTGTTCATCACGTGCTACTATAAGTCCATCGGATCCTGAAGAGCTTATTCCGAATGAGCCTTGGAATACAGTGAAATTTGCAGTGGCATATGCGCATGCACATACAACGCTTTATTACTGCCCATCTAGTATCGAGGGAAGATCCACCGGACCATCCGAAGAAGATGATAAGTTTGCAAATTCCCGGAAACTACCTATTCTCGTCTATGATTATAGTGCGAATCAAATATACGGACAAGATGGAGAGGGTTCCGAATTATACAATCCAGCCGGGATAAAACATGCCGGAGAATGCATGCAACGCTCCTTTTTTGAAAAATGGAGTTCGCTTGAAGAATCCCCCTTAAGTCCTAAATAAAAACTAAAATGTTATGAAAACAATAGCTTATTATCTTTTTGCAGTCATTATAACAATATCATGCAATAGTATCTTTTATACAGCTTTGGCCCAAAACAAACAAAATAGGGTAGATCCGGAGCGGGCGAAGAACGGTTCCGTAAACCCCTATCCATTAAGTGAAAAACAGCGAAAGAATTTTCTAAATGAAGCCGAAAGATTAGCCACATCTTATAAGGCAAAATACACCAATCCTGATCTTTCTACATGGTTGGAATCTGATCGCAATGCATATCTGATTGCAAGGTCTCGACGAGTTGCTTTGTTAATAGCGCCTGTTTACTACAGAACCTATCCTTCAAAAGGGCCAGTGATAACATTGGATACGGCATCAAAAAGTGACCCACTCGGCAAAGAGGGTAAGACATATTATAGAATACTTTTTTACGCGAATCCGGAACTGGAAGACATAGCAGGTAAAAATGATGAACTTCTCTCTATTGATATCTGGGAGGAAAACGGAGAAGCAAGGGAAATTCTATGTCGAACAGTAGGGCGGAGTTATTATTTTTCTCCACCCGATTGGGAGGATAGTGTTTATGAGGACATTCAAAAGGGTATTCGAAGATCCTTTCGCTATTTCACCGGATACGAATTTATGGACCCGATAACGGAGAAATATGCAAGAAACATAAAGAAGGAAAAAAGAGAAAAGGAAAGAGAAATACAAAAGTAATTGTTATGAAAGCAACAGTTTATTATTTCTTTTTAATGATTATCGCAATGGTATGGGGCGGTATTTCCTTTGATGTTTCAGCACAGGGATTTGGCATCGATAAAATCGGGAGTTCTGTAAATCCTTTCCCTCTAAGCGAAGAAAAACATAAATTGCTTTTTATCGCAAAAAGTATGAAAATCCGGATCTTTCCACTTGGAAGAAATCAGACCGCAATGCATACCTGATTGCTAAATCCCGCAGGGTTGTCTTGTTGATAATGCCTGTCTATTATCGTACCTATCCATCTCAAGAGCCGACAATTGTCAGAGAAATAGCAGATGTAAGAACAAAGGGGTTATATCTAAAACCCGCTATTATTCCGGATATGAACTTACGGATTCGATAACAGGGAAATATATAAGGGATAAAAAGAGCAAGAAGATAAAACAATGATAAACAGGTCTTATCTTTAGAAGATTGATGTATTGGATATTATTAACTACTATTGTCAACTTTTCATAGATATCAAAGCCCGGATTTTATAAATAGTCCGGGCTTTTTTCTGAATAAGCAGGATCTTTTGATAAAGAAAATTCGGACTTATTATTTATTGAAGTTCTTTTTATTATAAAACACGGCATTTGATTGATTATTGTACGCTTTTGATTGATTATTGTACGCTTTTGATTAATTACAAAACCTGTTTGTATACGAAAAACAGCAATTTTGTACCTGATTTTAACAATATATTATAATGAAAAACAGTCATAAGATTTTGTCATTTCTAACATTCATTTTTGTGCTGGCAACAGTTTCTTCAGGATGTATCTCTCAAAAAAATGAAAAGCTGGTAAAAACCGGTTCTTCCGATACAAAAGTTATTGATATTATTAAAAAAGTGAATTATTATTGGCAATCGAACAATCCCACTCCGGCAAATTCATTCTGGCATTCGGCTGCATATCATACCGGAAACATAGCAGCATATGAAGTTACCGGAAAAGAAGCCTATAAAAAATATTCCTTAGATTGGGCAGAGCATAACCAATGGGTAGGCGCTAAATCGGATAATAAAGCCGAGTGGAAGTATAGCTATGGTGAATCAGATGGTTTTGTCCTTTTTGGCGACTGGCAAATATGCTTCCAAGTATATACCGACCTGTATAGAATGGATGAAGTAAAAGATGATAAGAAAATAGCCAGAGCCAAGGAGGTAATGGAATATCAGATGTCTACTCCCAATAATGACTATTGGTGGTGGGCTGATGGGTTATATATGGTAATGCCCGTAATGACAAAAATGTACAATATAACGGGAAAACAACAATATCTGGATAAGTTATACGAGTATTTTGCTTATGCCCGTGATTTGATGTACGACAATGATAGCCATTTATTCTACAGGGATGCAAAATATATCTATCCTAAGCATAAAACAAACAAAGGGTTGAAGGACTTTTGGGCCAGGGGCAACGGATGGGTTTTTGCCGCTATCCCCAGAATGTTGGCAGATTTACCTGAGGACAATCCGCACAGAGCTGAATATATACAAATATATCAGGATATGGCGAAAGCCTTAGCTGAAAGCCAGCAAGGAGAAGGATTCTGGACAAGAAGCTTGTTGGACGCAGATCATGCGCCGGGATATGAAACAAGCGGGACCGCATTTTTTACTTATGGCTACTTATGGGGTGTAAATAATAATCTTCTTGACAAGGTAATGTATGCGCCCGTTATTGATAAGGCATGGAAATATCTTACAGAAAAAGCTTTGCAACCAAGTGGAAAAGTCGGATATATTCAGCCTATAGGTGAAAGAGCCGATCAACATAATAATGTCGGACCCGAGACAACTGCTGATTTTGGTGTCGGAGCATTTCTTTTGGCTGCATCGGAAATGAGTAAATACAAAAAATAAAAACTAGACTTGAAATAACTATGATTATGAGAAAAGTAATTATAATAATAACTTGTCTGATGATATTTTCTATCAGTTTTGTCGCACAAGATAAAAACGTGAAGGATAAATATGTTGACGACCGGACTTACTGGACCAATCTTCTCTATAAAATAGCCGCTCCTGTATTAAGTAATATGAGTAAAGGGGAACTAAAGAAAAATATGCAGGTAGAAGTAAGCCCGACATGGGATGGTCGAAATAAGGACGTTACATACATGGAATGTTTCGGACGATTGATGTCAGGACTTGCTCCCTGGCTTAGCTTGCCGGATGATAATACAGCTGAAGGTAAGCAGCGAAAGCAGCTTCGGGAATGGGCATTGAAGAGTTATGCTCAGGCAGTTGATCCGGATAGTCCTGATTATTTGTTATGGGGGAATGAGGGACAGCCGCTGGTTGATGCCGCTTATATAGCCGGTAGTTTTCTTCGTGCACCGGAACAATTGTGGGAACCTCTCGATGATTTGACCAAAGAGAGATACATTAAAGAATTCCAGCAGCTCCGCCGCATAGACCCTCCATATACTAATTGGCTGCTATTCTCTGCAATGATAGAAACTTTTCTAATGGAGGCAGGAGCACAGTACGACATGTATCGCATACATAGTGCTATACGTAAAATAGAAGAATGGTATGTTGGCGATGGTTGGTATTCCGATGGAGAACATTTTTCATTCGATTATTACAATAGTTATGTCATACAGCCGATGTATGTACAGGTATTACAAGTATTGGTTGATAGAAAAATACTATTAAGAGATAAAAGTCTGGAGGATATACAGAAGAACTTAGATAATGCAAAAAAACGGATGCAACGATATGGAATTATATTAGAGCGATTTATTTCTCCTGAAGGTACATTCCCTTTATTCGGACGCTCTATGACTTATCGATTAGGCGTGTTTCAACCTTTAGCTTTACTCTCTTGGAAAGGCTTACTTCCTGAAGAATTACCTGATGGACAAGTAAGAAGTGCATTAACGGCAACAATGAAATGTATATTTTCGAATGAAGGTAATTTTAATGAAGGTGGATTTCTTCAACTGGGTTTCGCCGGTCATCAGCCCCATCTTGCAGACTGGTATACCAACAACGGGAGCATGTACATAACCTCAGAAGTATTTCTTCCTTTAGGTTTGCCGGCGAATCATCCATTCTGGACTTCTCCCTCGCAAGGCTGGACTGCTAAAAAAGCATGGAAAGGGAATTCATTTCCAAAAGATCATGCAGTGAAATATTGATCTAATAACCAAATTTAAAATAAAGAATATATATGGAACTAAATCTAATCCAAGACAAATTTAAATCACTTTTCGGGACAGAGGGGACAATGTACACTTCGCCCGGTCGTATTAACCTTATCGGAGAACATACCGACTACAATGGCGGATTCGTATTACCCGGAGCAATAGACAAAGCTATGTACTGTAAAATCAAGCCGAATGACACAGACAAAGTAAGAGCCTACGCACTGGACCTTGAAGAATCTGCTGAATTCGGCCTGTACGAGAATGACCTTCCTTCGAAACAATGGGCAAAATATATCTACGGCGTTTGCCGCGAGATGATAAAAAAAGGGAAAAACGTTCCCGGCTTCGACTGCGTATTTGCAGGCGATGTACCCCTGGGCGCAGGCATGTCCTCTTCCGCAGCACTGGAAAGTTGTTTCGGTTTTGCAATTAACGATACCTACGACTTAGGCTTTGACCGTTTTGAATTAGCATTGATTGGACAAGCCACCGAACATAATTACGTTGGCGTAATGTGTGGTATAATGGATCAATTCGCTTCTTGCTTTGGCAAAGAAGGTTCATTGATTAGACTTGATTGCCGTTCATTGGAGTATCAGTATGTGCCGTTCAACCCGGAGGGTTATCGTCTGGTATTGATTAACTCTTGTGTATCTCACAATCTGGCGGAAGGAGCATATAACAAACGTCGTAAATCGTGTGAAAACGTAACGGCGGCCATCCGCAAACACCATTCTGAGGTAGAACTGCTTCGCGATGCTAATCTTGATATGCTTCGGGAAGTAGCTAACGAAGTAAGCGCAGAAGACTATATCCGATCCGAATTCGTTATCGAAGAAATTCAACGCCTGCTTGATGCTTGCAAAGCTCTCAAAAAGGGAGACTACGAAATCGTTGGCAAGAAAATGTATGAAACCCATATCGGACTTAGCCAAAAGTATGCCGTAAGTTGCGAAGAGCTCGATTTCCTTAACGATATTGCCCGTGAATGCGGTGTTGCCGGATCACGTGTAATGGGCGGAGGTTTCGGTGGTTGCACGATCAATCTCGTAAAGAACGAACTTTATGACGGTTTCGTCAAACGTGCAATTGAAAGCTACGAACAGAAATTCAAGATCAAACCTAAAGTTTACGATGTTGTGATCAAAAACGGGGCGAGACGGCTATGATTCAAGTTTTCTGAAAATGAATAATCTAATCATATTTTGTATTGTTATACTAATGGCTGTAGTATATCCTTTTGCGGGTATTATTATTTCATTCCTTAAGGGAAAAAAGATATTGGGTATAATATCTGTTCTTATTCTATTGGAAGAGCTTACTCTCATTCTTCTTGTCAGTTATGTAACTATACTATGTGAAAATTATTGATATGACTAGAAAATTATTTGTTTTACTTTTTATAAACATATTATAAATTAAATAAATCGGCAGAATGCATTTGAAACTAATTCTATTTCTTTGTCTAATAGTATCTGTAAAAGGGGGATAATGCAGCTAGACTACTTGTTGCTGACGACATAATGGGAAAATGGGAATTGTATCCTAATCCGTGTGTGGGTGAAGGTGCAGATATTACTTATCATTCACAAAGCACATTATATACTTTCTGTTTATGATAAAAATGATGCATATATATTTATGACAGACAGATGGACTCCCAATAATCCGATTGACGGGCGTTATGTTTGGTTACCTATACAATTTAGTGGTAATTTACCAATATTGAAATGGCTTGATGAATGGACTT
Source organism: Dysgonomonas sp. GY75 (assembly GCF_015234155.1). Lineage (NCBI taxonomy): Bacteria > Pseudomonadati > Bacteroidota > Bacteroidia > Bacteroidales > Dysgonomonadaceae > Dysgonomonas > Dysgonomonas sp. GY75. The sequence continues at coordinate 22,379 of NZ_JADCLQ010000058.1, read as the reverse complement.
TGGATATATTCGATAAATAAAGTGCTTACAATCAATAGTTTACATAAAAATCAATGAAGGAGCCGACATTATTTCTTATAAATAGTAATGAAGAATTACTTTGCTTGATGGGAAAAATCTTGTCAAATGATTATTATATCCTGGCTGCAATAAACGGAAAAGAAGGGCTGGATATAATAAGAAATAACAAAATAGACGTTGTTATATGTGATGAAATTCTTCCCGACATAAATGTATTAGAATTTTGTGAACTTTTAAAACACGATGAAAAAACTAAAAATATTTACATAATAGTTTTATTATTTAATTATAACGCTTATGAACGCACCATTTATTATAAATCAGGAGCAGATAGCTGCATGCCTAAACCTTTTGATACAAGCGTTATCAGATCAGTAATCAATAATTTTGCAATAAAAAATAAGGAATTATGATAAAATATATAAAACGTCTCATACTATTAATTTGTATTTTTCAAATTATTTTTAGTAGCTGTATGACAAAAGGAACCTTTGAGGTAGGAGACAAAACCTTTTTATTAAATGGAAAAGCCTTTGCCGTCAAAGCCGCTGAGTTGCACTATCCACGTATCCCAAAAGAATATTGGGAACACCGTATTCAGACAGCTAAGGCATTAGGTATGAATACCATTTGTCTGTATGTGTTCTGGAATTACCACGAACCCGAAGAAGGTAAATACGATTTCTCCGGTCAGAAAGATATTGCAGCTTTTTGTAAGCTGGCACAAAAGCATGATATGTACGTTATTGTCCGTCCCGGGCCCTATGTTTGTGCCGAATGGGAGATGGGCGGATTGCCTTGGTGGTTGCTAAAGAAGAAAGAGATAAAGCTGCGTGAGCAAGATCCGTACTTTATGGAACGTACCAGGCTCTTTATGAACGAAGTTGGAAAGCAACTTGCAGATTTACAGATAACTAAAGGCGGAAATATTATTATGGTACAGGTGGAGAATGAATACGGAGCTTTCGGCACTGATAAACCTTATATTGCTGAAATCCGCGATATTGTAAAGGGAGCAGGATTTACTGATATTCCGCTTTTTCAATGCGACTGGAACTCCAACTTTGAGAATAATGTTTTGGATGACCTTGTCTGGACAATCAACTTTGGTACAGGAGCAAATATAGACGGCCAGTTCCGCCGTTTGCAGGAACTACGTCCTAACACGCCTCTTATGTGCAGCGAATTCTGGTCAGGATGGTTCGACCATTGGGGAGCCAAACACGAAACCCGCAGCGCAGAAGCTTTGGTTAGCGGCATGAAAGAAATGCTCGACCGTAATATTTCTTTCAGCCTGTATATGACTCACGGAGGTACGAGTTTCGGACATTGGGGAGGCGCCAACTTCCCTAATTTCTCCCCTACCTGCACTTCATACGACTATGATGCGCCGATAGGAGAATCGGGCAATATCACTCCGAAATATTACGAAGTACGCAACCTGCTGAAGAATTATTTGCCGGAAGGCGCTACACTGCCTGAAATACCGGATTCTATACCGACAATAGCAATTCCGGCTTTTGAACTGACCGAAATAGCTCCATTGTTTGATAATCTGCCTGATGCCAAAGAAAGTGAAACAGTCAAACCGATGGAGTTTTTCGATCAGGGATGGGGAAGCATATTGTACAGGACTAAACTGGAAATGTCCAGGGAAGAGCAAACATTGATAATTACCGAAGCCCACGACTGGACCCAGGTGTTTCTTGACGGGGAAAAGATCGCAACCCTTAGCCGCCTGAAAGGCGAAGGCTCTGTAAAGTTACCTCCTGTAAAAGAAGGAGCACAACTTGATATCCTGGTGGAGGCTATGGGACGTATGAACTTCGGAAAGGGAATCTATGACTGGAAAGGTATTACAGAGAAGGTAGAAATACAAAATAAAAATACGACAAGAGAACTTAAAAATTGGCAGGTATACAATATTCCGGTTGATTATGAATTTACAAAAGGCAAACGATATAAAGAATATAAAAAAGGAGAAAATACAGCTAAGCAACCGGCATATTACAGAGGCACTTTTATGCTCAATAAATTAGGCGACACGTTCATAAATATGATGAACTGGAGCAAAGGTATGGTTTGGGTTAACGGTTATTCAATTGGTCGTTATTGGGAGATTGGGCCTCAACAGACATTGTATATGCCGGGCTGCTGGCTTAAGGAGGGAGAGAATGAAATTATTATCCTTGATATGGCATCCCCTTCCAGACCGGAAACGGAAGGACTAAGAAAACCGGTACTCGACATATTAAGGGGTAATGGCGCATATGCGCATCGCAAGCTGGGGGAGAATCTTAACCTGACAGGAGAAACACCTGTTTATACTGGTGCATTCAAGCCGGATCATGGCTGGCAGCATATTCAGTTCGGCAAAACGGTTGATACCCGCTTTTTCTGCCTGGAAGCCCTAAGCTCGCATGGAGGAGATGGTTATGCAGCCATAGCAGAACTTGAACTGTCGGGTGAAGATGGTAAACCCGTATCACGCCAACATTGGAAAGTAGTCTATGCCGACAGCGAAGAACTGGACGATGCCAATAATGTAGCCTCTAATGTATTCGATCTCCAGGAATCGACTTTCTGGCATACGAATTATTCTAAGACAGACTCTAAACATCCCCATCAGATTATAATCGACCTGGGCGAAGATAAGAAAATTACAGGATTCTCATACCTGCCTCGTGCTGAAGCGAATAAGCCGGGTATGATTAAAGACTTTAATGTATATATTAAAATGACACCGTTTAAATTGAAATAGCATATATGAAACATATAATACATCTGTCTATTCTTTGCTGTATATTAATCTATGGTTGCAATCGGCAAAAGAAAAGCCAACAAGAGGCCGGTACAATACCTAAAATGATTATGTCAGGCGAAAAATGGTTAGATACCAGCGGAAATATGATTAATGCTCATGGTGGGGGCATCCTCTACCATGACGGTACATATTATTGGTACGGAGAATATAAAGGGGATTCCACATACTGGAATCCCAGAGTGCCAGGTTGGGAGTGTTACCGTACCGAAGCCGGAGGCGTTTCCTGTTATTCATCTCAAAACCTTGTTGACTGGAAGTTTGAAGGTATTGTTTTGCCGTCTGATACAGTGAATGAAAAATCAGACCTGCATTACTCCAATGTATTGGAACGTCCGAAGGTGATTTATAATGACAAGACCAAAAAGTTTGTGATGTGGCTTCATGTGGATAGCCACGACTATGCAAAGGCCACAGCAGGCGTAGCCGTAAGCGACTCTCCGAACGGCAAATTCGAATACCTGGGGTCTATACGTCCGAACGATGCCATGAGCCGGGATATGACTTTGTTTAAAGACGATGATGGTAAAGCCTATCACGTTTATTCTTCCGAAGAAAACAGAACCTTGTATATAAGCGAACTAACCGAAGATTATTTAAAACCGACAGGTAAATTCACCCGTAACTTTATCGATCAGTCGCGTGAAGCTCCGGCTGTATTCAAGCGTAATGGTAAATACTACATCCTTTCGTCAGGCTGTACGGCATGGGATCCCAATCAGGCAGAATATGCCGCCGCCGATTCTATGCTGGGCGAATGGAAGATGCTGGGCAATCCCTGCTCGGGTAAAGATGCGGATATTACCTTCTATGGACAAAGTACGCATGTCCTGAAAGTGGAAGGAAAAGAAGATGCTTATATCGCTATGTTCGATAAATGGAATAAGACAGACCTTATCAATTCAAGATATATCTGGTTGCCAGTTAAATTTAATGGGGATTCCATTGATATTGAATGGAGAGACAAGTGGAATGTGGAAGAAGTATTTAAAAACTAATAATGCAAGAACGTATATTAAAATGAAACCAACATTATTTGTATTGGCTGCCGGGATGGGCAGCCGTTATGGAGGATTAAAACAACTGGACGGAGTAGGCCCTGATGGTGAAACAATTATGGATTACTCCGTATATGATGCCATACAAGCCGGATTTGGAAAAATTGTATTTGTTATCCGCCATTCATTTGAAAAAGAATTTAAAGAAAAAATAGTATCTAAATATGAAAATAAGATACAGGTAAAACTTGTCTATCAGGAACTGGACTATCTACCCGATGGCTTTACTCTAAATCCGGACAGGGAAAAACCTTGGGGAACAAACCATGCCTTGCTCATGGGCAAAGAAGTTATAAAAGAACCTTTTGCCATTATTAATGCCGATGATTTTTATGGTCGTCAAAGCTTTGAATTGCTAGCTGGACAGTTGAAGAATATGGCAGATAAGAAGTACTCCTATTGCATGATTGGCTATTTATTGGGATATACATTGTCTGAAGGAGGTTCTGTAGCCAGAGGCATTTGCGAAATTGACAAGGACAGCTACCTGACAGAAATTGTGGAAAGAACCAACATTGAGAGCGTAGATGGCGTTCCTTGTTTTACTGGCGAAAACGGACAAAAGGTCAATCTATCGTCTTCGACTCCCGTTTCAATGAATATGTGGGGATTTACACCGGATTATTTTGATTTGTCGGAGTTTGCTTTCATTGACTTTTTAGAAAGGAATAAAGATAACCTGAAAGCCGAATTTCTGATCCCTACCTTGGTGAATACTCTTGTTGAACAAAAGAGAATATCAGTAAAACTGATTCCTACGCCATCTAAATGGTTCGGGGTTACTTATGCTACCGATAAACCTGATGTAGTGAGACGAATACAGGAGTTAATCGAGGAAAGGGTATATCCGGATAAGCTTTTTGGATAAATGCTTAATAAAAACAAGTATTTATTTGAGCCTGTTTAAATTTTAGCGAAAATTTTCCTTAAGGCTCTTAATATTCTAAACGATAATAAATTATTACAAAAATATTTATCTTTTTGTAATGGTTTTATCGTTTCCTAAATGATGAGGAATAAAATCAGAGGGATATACCTTTAATCTACTACTATCTAAAAAACATGACCGGTTTTGTTGAGACAACAAAACCGGATTTCTTATAATTAAGGGGGTATCATCATTACAAAGAAATTGTAATTTTTGAATACATAAAACTTGTTTTCCCCTAAGAGTGCCCAAAAATCGAAAATACCGGAATAATAGAAGTTTTATTCAGAAAAACAGAAAAGTGTAATAATTGTAAATTTAAATATAAGAAGATCAATTGTTTATTATTTAAAGTTATAATAAAAACAAAGACTGGAAAAAGGAATGATATTATCAGATTTACATAGGACGCTATGCGAGCAGATGATAAGGTCGGACGCCTGCAAATTCTTTGCAAAATAAATAACCCGGTATTTTCAGATACTCTTGTGTTGCAATTTCATTTGTGAGTTTGTTCGTTTAGCTGTTAAACTCTCCGAACATCCGGCTAATTGTCTTTGCAATCCGGGAAAGAGTATCTGACAGGCAGTGATGGTTGGCGTGTATTTGCCATGTTTTTGTCGTTTAGTATTAATTTAATAAAAAATGAATTCATGGAAAATTATATTTCATCTCTGAAGGACAAAGTCTTTCAGAATATTCAGGAAGTAGAAAAGATGGAATGTAGCGTGCTGCATAAGTCAAAGCTGATTGTTCCTCGATTAGAAAGCGCCTTTGAAGAGTTAAAATCTTTTGTAAGCAATTATTCTTTTAAGGATGAAGATGAAGAGATTTTTTTCTTTAAAGAAATGAAGCCTCAACTGTTCAGCCAGTTAATATATTATAACGAGGTTTATAATATTGAAATAAGAATGCCGGCCGGCAGTATCGGAAGCCGCAAAGAGTATCTGGAACGGATTCAGAATCAAATTAAATTCTTTTTCGATATGAATTCGGAATTTTACCAATACTATCGTTCAGGAAGTACATATTTAGACCAGATTTATTTTCTTCGGAGAAAACCCTGCATTCAATTGCAGCTTGACAGTTCTTATTTTGAAAGGGATTGTTGTTTCTCTACCTGTTATGGTTTAAAGATGACCCAAATCCTGACAAACGAAAGGCTTTTATCCTATCTGAATGTAAAGCTCGCAAAGTTGCAGCAAGAGGGTATGGAGATTGGATCCTATACGGATTTTCATCCCGACTTGAAATGGACAGAAAAGAAAACAGCTTTGGGGGAAATTATTTACGGAATTGATTCTTTAAGAAGCGTTTGTTTTGGTAATGTAAACATAAAAGTCTTGGCTAAAGAGTTGGGAGACTTATTTAATGTGGATATGAGCAACATCTTCCAGATATATGGGGATATACGCAAGAGAAAAATCGACCGTACTGAATATCTGAATCGTATGATTGATGCATTAAGGCGAAGAATGGATGAAGACGATAACAAATAATCCCGTTGAATCTATTATCTTTGCAGATGTAAAATAGGAACCATCAGAAGTGTTTTTTAATACTTTATGAGTATATAACATAACGTTCGCTGAACGTCTCATCGTAGAAAACTGGCAATTTTCAAAATTTTGCGGGACGACAGTAATGTTCATGCTATACGTAAGTATGGCGTGGAATTACATGTTTCGCAAAAAAGGTATGCCAGTACCGCTTACGATGAAACAGTGTAAATTCCACGCTTTCTTTTTGTTCGTTCTATTTATGAAAACACCTTAGTTATACCTGATCCGGATATTTCCTTTTTGTGAGTATTTTCCTGATTTTTCCTTTTGTAATTTTAGCTTTCTTATATAACAATATCCTCTATATTATGTTGATTGTAATGAATATAGTTTGTTTTTTCTAAAAATCATACCCTACCAGGGTATAACTAATGAAATCCTTTTCTTTTTCCTGCCGACCTTTGCATAATAATCTTTAGAGGCTATTATGGATGATAAGAAAAGTTTTGAAGAATGGATGCGGATCATACTAAGCCGTTTTGACAAGATAGACAAAACGCTTGACCAAATGAATAAGCTCAAAGACTGTTTTGAGGGAGACACGCTTCTTGACAATCATGATTTATGCAAACTCCTTGGAGTTACTAAAAGAACTATCGCAAGGTACCGTCAGAAGAAATTGCTTCCTTTTTATACATATGATAATGGAAGGGTATATTATAAAGCCTCGGAGGTGGAGCAATTCATGCAAAAGAAGGGGAAAACACAAACCGGAGGAGCTTCTTGAAAAACATTTTTTAAGAGCAAAAAGACAAATCAACCCGTAGTTTATTATACTATGGGTTTTTATTTTTAGGATACTTTTCCCCGCACAAGGTAAAGATTCTCATTCACGGTCAATACAAGTTCAAGCCTGCGGTTCTCTTAAAAAATATTTACAAATATCTTTTAAGAGAAAACTTGCATGACCTATTCGAATCTTATTTTTTGTGCCGGGAAAAAGAATCCTCTATATTGATGGATAATGAACAGAAAAGTTCTAATAATTTTCTTAGATAAATAATATTCGATTACTTTTGTAGTCTGTAATCGAAAAGCGTTCTTTGTATTTGTGCAAAATGGGGTAAAATGTAGAGGTTCGCTGGTTTCTAAATCGTTACCTGTCAAAAAATAGACACTTGCAACTCATTCGTTTTCAGCTGAAAAGAATAATTACTGTGTCTACCGCAATGGCAAGTAAGATTCTTATTTAATCCCAGTTGTACTCCTGTTTTTTTCAACACTTTATTTGTTACCTTATTACAATATATTCTGAAAACACGATTGCTATTAGAAGGGCTGTCTGGGATAAACATCTTTGCCTTCGTACTGAGTGGAATATTTACTAAATACCCTGTTTTATGCATTCGAAGGTGTATGGAATCGTTAACGATACTGTCCTTTGAAAACGTTTTTAGATCAGAATATCTAAGCCCTGTGTAGCATGCAAATAAAAAATAACCAAGAATATCCTTATCTATTGGTTTCAGAAGATTATTTTTTAAGTAATAATCTGTAAGCTTGTTAAGCTCATCAATTGATAGAAAATCCCTTTTCCCATCAACTTTCTTTATTGAAATATATTGAAAAGGATTTGACTTTATATATCCAAAGCGAATGGAAATATTGACAAAAGTCCTCAGCACACGCAGACTTTTACCAGCTGTATTTTCATTATTACCTAGGGTATAAAGCATATATTGTCTATATTCATTTATAAATTTTTCAGTAATATCCGAAAAGCAGATTCTTTTTTTAAATTTAAGGATTTTGCTAATCTGAGACTTATATCCAAACCACGTTTCAGCTTTGAACTTTACCTTATTTTCGTCCAAATACTCTAAAATATAATCTGTAAAGCTTTCCTCATTTGAAGTATGATTTGATGCAATCAAGCGCTCTTTAAACTGTACTAATGTTAAAGGATATTCTTCGTTTAAGAAATTATTTACCAGTAGTTTAACTGATTTTTTGTCTATTGCATCTAATATCATGTTATATTTCTCATAGTTTTTATTTAGGATCTTTACCCTTTGATTTCTCAATGACCAGTCCCGCAAAGGAATCGCTACAGTTGTAGCGGTCTCTATTTTTCGACCCTTTAAAAATGCTCTTAAATAAATTGGGTATAATCCATCCTTATTTTTTTCGTTCTTAACAACAAAACGGTAGCTTATTTGTATACTCATAATAATAACTGAAGTATTAGTGAAGTGAATTTGTTTATTATCTACAAAGTGACAGATTTAAAGCAATAAAAACCAGTAATTATTCACTAAAGTTGTAGTTTTAGGAAAACCTATGCCTTTAGCATCAAATAAGGGAAAGAGTTTTCAGGGGAGTATTGTGCTCGGAAAAGGATTTGTTTTATCTCCAGAGGAAGCTGAGAAACTGATCAAAAAAGATCCACGTAATAAGGAGGTGCTTTTCCCATACCTAAATGGCGATGACTTAAACAACGATCCGGAACAAAAGCCCTCTCGATGGGTTATTAACTTTTTTGATTGGGATGAGGAAAAGGCAAAGACTTATCCCGATTGCTATGAGATAGTAGAGAGACTGGTGAAACCTGAAAGGCTTATTCAAAAGGATAAGGGAGGGAAAGAAAAATGGTGGCAATTCTTAAGACCAAGAAAAGAACTTTATAATACGATATCTGAGTTAGACCAGGTAATGGTTGTGGCTCGAATCAGTAAAACCTTAGCTATGTATTTTGTTCCTCAAAAAATAGTCTTCGCAGATGCTTTAGTCGTTTTTAGTGATAACTCTTATTCCTTTTTTTGCATATTACAATCAACAATACATAATATTTGGGCTTGGAAATATTGTACAACCATGAAATCTGATTTGAATTATACACCTGGTAATGTTTTTGAAACCTTTCCATTTCCAAAGAATTTGGATATTATTGAACATATTGGTAATCAATATTTTGTTCTTCGCGATTTTATCTTAAAAAACTTAAATATTGGTCTCACTAAGATGAATAATTTAATTCACAATAAAAATTTATATCTATTAGCTAAGAACTTAAATGACGATCAAATCAATCATGATAAAGATATTCTTTGGTTTCATGGGCATTTAAAACAAAATAAAAAAGGAATAGATATAAAGCAAGCAATTAATTATTTAAACCAACTACGAGATTTACATGTAAAATTAGACTACGAGGTTATAAATATTTATGGATGGTCTGATTTAGAGTTGCAGCATGACTTCTATGAATTAGAATATTTACCCGAAAATGATAACATTCGTTTTACTATCCATCCAGATACTCGCAAGGAGGTACTAAAACGATTACTATTGCTTAATCATCAACTTTATGAGAATGAGGTCACTGGGGAAATAAATACTAAACCTAAAAAAGTACAACAGAAAAGAACAGAAGATAATTCCCCGAAGTTATTTTAGTCTTCAAATAATAACGTATTGCCAAATATATCAAAGTTAGATTGTCCTTTTTTTTTGCTAATATGATTATTGGCAGTATTATATTTCATTTCTTCATTATACTGGTTTAAATTTAATAATAATAATCTTTTCAAAACCTCTTTCCTAGAGGCTGGATCTATCGAGAATCTCACACGGTCATTTTCGGGTAAATATTCTAATTCATAGAAGTCATGCTGCAACTCTAAATCATTCCATCCATATAGATCTACTACAGATTGATCCATCTGGATATGTAATTTACGTAGCTCTCTAATACCATCTATTATATCCTCATAGCTATTTGTAGATGGGGTTTTCTCTAAATATTTTTTCAGATATTTAACTTGATTATCATTCGAGTCTATAGAGCTCTGAATTCCTTTTGAATGAAATAGATTATAGATTTTAGTCAGGCCTAATCCGGTTTTACTCATTAAAGACTTCCTTTGATAGTAATATTTACGTCCTATGTTTTCTAAATAAATTGTAATACTTGTAGGAAAAGGATAGTTTTCGAAGCAATCTGTAGTTGAATAATTTAAAGTCCCTGAGCCCAAAGTTGATGAGTTTTTCCAACACCATAAGTTATGTATTGAACTAGAAAGAATTGTATAGCTGTGAAAATCGTTTAAAACGATAACCCCTAATTTATGCATAAAAACAGTGTCTGTATCCGAAAACTCAAATGAAGAATATTTACTAACTAATGGAATAACTATTACCTGGTCTAACTCAGATATCGTATTATATAACGCAGGTCTTTTTTCTCCATATATCCACCACTTTTGTGGTAATGGTTTTCTTAAAGCATATGTACTAATAATTTCGTTACCATCATTATCTATTTTCCAGCGTTGCCTCTCAGGCTTCACCAATCTCTCTACTATCTCGTAGCAATCGGGATAAGTCTTTGCCTTTTCCTCATCCCAATCAAAAAAGTTAATAACCCATCGAGAGGGCTTTTGTTCCGGATCGTTGTTTAAGTCATCGCCATTTAGGTATGGGAAAAGCACCTCCTTATTACGTGGATCTTTTTTGATCAGTTTCTCAGCTTCCTCTGGAGATAAAACAAATCCTTTTCCGAGCACAATACTCCCCTGAAAACTCTTTCCCTTATTTGATGCTAAAGGCATAGGTTTTCCTAAAACTTCGGAATCATCCAAGTACGAAGTTATTTGTTCTACTGATTTATTATCCAGAATAAAGTCTTTTGTCCATTCACCCTTATAGATGGTAACCAATGAAACCTCTACTGCGGCTTGTCCAGGCCACCTCATAGAACGAACGGCATGGTTAATCACTCCATTTCCAGAACAAATAACATCTAAGCCTCCTTCACGTGCTGAACCTTGAGCAATAGTATTTGTAGATATCAAGGATTGGAAGCCATTAGTCTTAATTATATCAAAAATGCGTCTAAAAAAATAAGTAACCAAATCTACTGCACCTATTGGTTTGTATGTATATTTCAGATATTCGAGAAAATTGGCTCCATAATTACCACTCAATTTTTGCCCCCCTAAAAATGGTGGATTACCTAAAATACAATCAAAACCTCCTTGTTGAAAAATCTCGGGAAACTCTAAAAACCAATGAAAGAATTTTTTGTCATTAGAAATTATCTCACTAACATTATTCTCAATCTTTGTTCCAAAGTCTAGATAAGTTTTGTATTTGCTATGCGTCGTTAGATTCTCTTTATTCTTCGTTGTTTTGGGTATGAAGAATTGTGCAACCTGTAAATTAGCCAACTGCTTCAACCTAGCCCATTTGTTATCATGAATTAAATCATTATACTTCTGAGCTTTTTTTTCAATCTGTTCCGAAGTGTTCTCTGGCATCTGATGAAACTTATCCATCAATTTTTGTATATCCGCAAAGTCTGTATTGACAGGAGCCAAGTCGAACAGATCTCTCATCTGTGCCTTTCTTTCCGAATCATTTTGCTTTTTGAATGCAGACGCTATTGACTTATCATCGCCAGCTATAACTTTGAATGCCTCACTTGCAATTCCGCTTTGGAGTTCTTCGTAATGCGCCAAACCAACTATAGCGTTACCATTTTTTATGTGATGATCTAAGAAGTTTAAAGGTTCTCCCGGATCATGTGCCTCTAACCATAATGCGACCTTACACAATTCCACAGCTAGAGGGTTCAAATCGACACCATAAATGCAATTCTTTATGACATCGCGGATAGCTACTCGTAGGGTTGATGGAGTTGGTTGATCTTCATTACTTCGTAATCTAGCCAATGCAAAACCTATTCGTCGGGCAGCTGAAAGTAAAATATGTCCACTTCCACAAGCTACATCACAAACAGTAATACTTAACAAAGCACTTTCAGCATTGACCTCTTTCAGTTTGTCTGCGATAATATAATCTAAAGAATAACCTATTAATGGTTTTACCAATTCTTCAGGGGTATAATGTGAACCTGATGTAGATCGATCGACACCCTGCTTGAATCTAAATTCGTCATTTTCAACTACAGGTTCAAACTCAAGTAACCCTTCGTATACTGACCCAAACTCTTCGACGTCTAAGTCAGCATAGTTGACTCGAATAGATTGCTTATTATCATTTTCAAATGTGACTAATGATTTAAATACTTCTAGTACAACTTTATTATTCAATGTAGTAGTTTCGATACTACCAATAGCTGTAGGTTTAAAAATGCCCGAAGCTAAAGAATCTATACCTAAATGTTTACCATAGTGAGAGTCTTCAAAAAGCCTAAAAGTAGTCATCAATGATTGCCACAAATCTGTTTTCTTTGGGTCAATATAGACAGCCTTATTGACCAATAAAGTCAATCTCTGTATACTATAATACTGATAATATATGTTTTTTAATTTTTTCTCTTCTTCTGTTAGCACCTTTTCCTCTTTATAAATGAGATTTCGTTCTTCAATTACCAATAAAAACAGAATGCGATACACAGACCTTAGTATATGTAGATAATAATCTTTTGCTGATAATGCTCTTTTTGCAAAGAATTCTCTCAGTATAACATTCTCATGTTGAGCAAGTAAGCCATTAGCCAATGTACAAATAGAATATTCTACAGCAATACTCAATCGCTCACGAATACGAGATCCTGATGCTAAAGCTTCATTATGATAATACTCTAAAATAGAGTCTTTCATTTCTTCTTTTTCATCTTTGATTCGAGAGGCATGTAGTAAACGATAAAAAATAGCAAATTCCGCATAATGCCCTTCTTCCATCATTTGCTCTAAATTAAACTCTAGATAGCTTAACCTTGAAAGTCGTGTAGCATCACGCAGTATCCTAAAGTGAGTTCCATTGGTAACATAGCCATAAATATGCTCAGTCGAATTAATGTATTCTTGCACTAAAGAATGAGGAGACAATCTTGGTCCGCCCTCAGCCTTTTTATCCATAGACTGCTCGCTGCCTCCAATATGAATTGGAAAATCGTCTTTATTTGAAGCTCTATGTGAAATTGCATAAGATTTTCCATTTACAATTTCGGCATTGGAGGGTGTTACCTGATAGCCCAAAAGGTTGAGAAGAGGAATAATCCAGTATTTTCGAGTTTCGCTTATTCCTTTTTCAGCTTCAGAAAAACTATTTCTCTTTTGTTTAAATATTTGCCAATGAGTATTGAGAAGACTCCATGCATTACTTATTTCGTCACGAACTTGCTCATTTGGTCTTAACCCAAAATCTTGTGGTTTTTGGAAACTTATATCATCTTGGCGAATCTTTTCCAGAATTTCGCTAGTAAAAATATTCCCTTGTATGTTTATTGTGGTTAGTTTCATAATTTAGAAAAGAATTTTAGGTTTTGGCAATAAAATATAAACACCTAAAATATCCGGAGGAAGTACTGGTGTTGATTTCTCATAACTCCGTCCTCCTATTAACACCTTGAATCGGCTATGTGCCTCAACCAATTTATCTGCACGTTGCGTAGCTAATTCTATAAATGTGTCTTTTTTAGTTTCAAAAGAATTTAATTCTTGTTCTAAGAGTTGTTCCTGATGTTCTAAAGGCATATTACTAAGTGGAATAGCCTCATCCAATAACTTGTGAGCCTGCTCAAACTCTATAGTTTGCATATCATTTGCATGCTCCGTATACCCCCACAGATACATTTCTTCTGCTACAGACTCATTTTTAGAACGCACTTCCTTCACCACATTTCGAACTCTGAACATCACTAAAGTAGTTTTACTTTCCACACTATTTGTTTGTATAACACTAGTTCGTGCCAAGCCATAATCATTACCTTTTTCTTCAAATGCGTTACTCACAATATAATGGCAAAGTTGTTCCACAAAACGGTGGTTTCGTCCAATATATTGATAACCTCTGGGCGTAGGAGATGTGAATGCAATTTTTGCATCAATCTTACCTTTCTGTAGATCTGTTTTCGTTAGCAAAGCAGCCTGTATATGTTTAGGGAGATTTGCTGTTTGCACTTTATATCCTTCAATATCAGCATTGACTGATGCTCCTAATGATTGTAATGCGTATATAACAAAATCTTCGACAGTTTTAGGGTTTCCAATAGCTTGATCAACCTCTAGCAGATCCTTCTTTATAGTTTCAGCATCGACTGATTCCTGAGCAAAAATAGAACGAAGATTCTCCCCCTTCTTACGAGCTAATTCCAATTCATTATCTATTCTGACTTTGTCTTCAGCAAATAGTGTTAATTGTTCTGCTTCTGTTTCAGTTTTTAATATCTTTTGAGTAAGTTCTGCAATCAAAGATGCATTACTTTCGCCTATTGAGATCGTAACTCCAATACTTTTTTGAATTTCTCTTACTTTGCGTATCAATACCTCCAAAATAAATTTATCCATTGGATTATTTTCTCCATATAGCATGTATGTTTTGATCTGACTTGATGTTTGTCCAAAACGGTCAACTCGTCCTTCTCTCTGCTCAATTCTGTTAGGGTTCCAAGGAAGATCATAGTGTAACACAGCATTGAAGTAGTCTTGTAAATTAATGCCCTCACTCAAACAATCAGTAGCTACAAGAACTCTTTTTTCATGTTCACTTATTCTTTCGACTTCCTCCTTACGCTGTTCATCAGCCATTTCTGAAGTAATTGCTTGTATCAAGACATTTTTGGGTAAAACATCTCTTAGCTTTTCTTCTACATATTTAGCTGTAGCAATATAGTGACAGAATATTATTGGTTGAAAACCTTCTTTTAGCCATTTTTTGATTAAATCAATAGTATGTTTTATCTTGAAATCTGTTTCCACATATTGATTTAGGAACTCTGCTCTCTCTATCAGCCTACTGAGTTTGTCTAATTCTGTCGTTTTGTAGTCTACCGAATTTAATAAATCGGATCTGGAAAAATCAACTCCAAAATCATTTTCTTCAAACAATGTATTTTCTACAGCTTCAGCACTTATTTCAGCCACAGTATCTTCTACAGTTAGTTTTACCTGACGCTTTTCCAACATCTCTTTAGCCATAGCGGGACTTGACATTACTCCTTTTATTAGAGCAATTGCTGCCCACGAGCGCAAAAGGCGAGTATTTTCATTATCGGTATCCACATCTGAAATTCCTCGTGCAAATGCAACTAACTCATTGTAAAAAAGCTTAGTATCTTCAGATAATGTAAAACCAACCTCTTTTGAATCTCTCGTAGGAAATAAAGTGTCTTCATTTAACCATCTACGAATATTTTCACGCTTACGTTGAATAAAATACTTTGCAAGTTGTTTTCTGTCAGATTGATCTAATTTCTCAAAATTCAATTGTTGAAATTTCGTATCCAATAAACCCAAAAGAGATAGGAACTCTTCATCTTTTCCACTATGAGGCGTTGCTGTAAGTAGTATCACATGCCTTGTCTTATCAACAGCAACATCATGAATCAGGTTATAACGCTGTTGTTGATTTTTGGAAGATGCCCCTTTAGGAAGTGTACAAGTATGCACTTCATCCACAATGACTAATTCAGGACAATCGTTTAAGAAAATACCTCTACGTTTATCTGTTTTAATATAATCGACTGAAATGACTTGATAAGGGATATGATAAAATACAGAACGGTCATCTGGCACCATTCTATCAAGACGAGAAGCTGTGCTAGAACGAATTATTTCTGCATCAATATCTAATTTATCCTTTAGCTCTTGTTGCCATTGTTCACACAAATGTGGAGGACATATTACTGCAAACTTTTTAATTTCTCCTCTTTCAATTAGTTCTTTAATAATCAGTAAAGCTTCAATCGTTTTTCCTATTCCGACATCATCAGCAATCAATAATCTAGTAATATCCTGTTTAAGAGCCATAACCAATGGTACAACTTGATATGCTCTAGGTCTAAAGGAAAGTTTACCCATACTTCTAAATGGACCAGCAGCATTTCTTAAAGACAAGCGAGAAGCATTATAGAGCAATTTCGCCGTTTCAAAATTACCTATTTGACGAGGAGTAGGTGCTTTAAAACTTGCTTTTTCTATAACCTCCGTATCTATAGCCAAAGGCATGAAGACACCAGTGATTTCTTCATCTGAGCCTCCAAGTGGCTTTATTAAAAGAATCCGATCTTCATTAGATGGAAGTACCATCCATTCTCGATTTCGATATTGTATCAAGTTTCCTGGGGTATATCTATTATTCATTATCTCCTTGTACTTAATAATTGCCTATGTAAGTTTTCTCGACTAAATTATTGCACTTTTCTAAAAATATCTTTTCGCCTCTCTACCAATTGCTCTAATGGCTCTGAATAATGCCAGCGAATGACATCACAGATTCCCTTTTTTAATATATTATCAATCATCTCATCACGCTTTTTCACGTGTTCCAAATCATGTACAGATCCATCACAAAATAAAAGTGTACCACCTAAAGAGTTGTGATAAACAAAATCTGCACTAATGTAATAACCGTTTAAGTTTACTTGTGCCTTATCTGGAAGTGCATATCCATTTTCGTACAAGTATTTTATTAATTTCAGTTCTGTGCTACTATTCTTGTCATATCCGCTCAGTAAATATTGGTAATGTTCGTCCCTATCATTTTCAGATCCTTGTATCATTTGAGGCTCACAATCCATCAATTGTTCCAAAACTTCTTTGATTATATGGCGATTAAGTTGTCGATGGTAGATTTGGTTATAGTAACTCAATAAATCCTGATAAGTAGCATGAGGCAGTGTTTTCCCCTCTTCTGTTTCTTCTCTCGTTTGCGAATCGAAATGCAGTACTTCATAGCTGATTTTAAACCATTCTTTCATTTTCACTGGGTCGGAAATCAATTGTGACAATACTCCTAATGAACCCTCTGAAGCCTCGTGAATAAGAATATTAGGTTTCTCAGGATCTCCCATTACGCTTACTGCTATTTCACTTTCTTCTACGAGAAACAATCTTTCTATTCCTCTTTTAAGTGCATAACTTAATGATATTACCTGATCGGGAGTAGTCCCAATATTACCTAAAGGTTGTATATACAAGACATCAACCGTATCTTTAGTGTAAAGCATTATCTCCTCCATATTTTGTTGCAATTCCTCGTTATCTTTCAGTTTACGTTCTTGCAACCACACACCATTTCTTTGGTCAATCTTAAATCCGTCACTTTGCGATCTCCTTGCTTTTTTATTAATCTTGACAAGGTTAGCTGTTTTACTAAAATACAGTTGGAGCAATTTTTCTCCACCTTTTTTCAATATTACAGATTCAGCATTTTCAATTCCATGAGGAAAATTGAAATGGGATGATACTTCGTAGCCTGAACGGCTTCTTTCTTCTTCGATACAAGATATTTTTTGTAGAGGAATACCCTCACATTCCGAAAATTCGATGACCTTAGAAAAAAGTTTTATCGCATCCCCTTTCAGTTGACTCTTACTAATAGGATCAATGTTGGCTACCTTAATTTCTTCATTAAAATAAGCATACCCTGTTTTGTTAGATATAAGGATTCTTTCGGCAGCATTTTCGAGATCAGGAACCATCATGCGGTTTATTCTAAATTTACTTCCCGAATGATAAACTGTATTTCCAGGTCCAAATTCAGATAAAGCTAAAGCTCGAGGGCGCGAAAGAACTTCTACATCATCTCGATAACTTTTACCTAACACTGCTCGAACAGGAAGGCGTGTAAAATTATATCCTGGTAAAAAACCTTCGGCTGCTAGATAGCGAAATATATAAAATTCTGAATTACTGGAATTTCGTTGTTCCTCATTTTTAAGCAAGGCTATTTGTTTCCTCGCAAATTTTTCTTGTTTAGCAGCTTCTTTTTTTTCTGCACTATCAGCTTTGTATGTGTGATTATCTAGTATTGCCTGAGCTCTATTTCTGAGTATACAGGCATTTTGAAACATCCTTATCCAACGAGTAAATGATGAAGAAAACCGACTTGGAAATTTTTCTATTCTGGCCGAGATCCATTGTTCTGTAAACCAATTTGTTTTATTAAGTTCAGGCAATAGGGTATGTGCTATCTTCTGAAAGTCTGACAATAATTTATTTTTTGAAATTGAAATTAAATGCTCAATTCTTTCTAGTATATTTTTTTGTATAAAAATTTGCTTTTCATCAGATAAATCTAAAACATCAGCCACAGAGGTTCTCAATTCACCAATCTCAAGTTCCATTAAAAGAAAAGCATTTAAATGTGTTAAGATAAGCTCTTCGTTAATCAAATCTATCCGAGGAGGTTGTACCAGACCAGCCACCATTTCTACAGAATTTTTAAAATAGTTGACATCGTGAGGAGACATTGTAGAACAATAAGTAAAGACTAGAGCTGTTTGTCCCCCTCTTCCTGCCCGTCCACTTCTTTGAGCATAATTAGCTGCATTAGGGGGGACATTTCGCATATGTACAATGTTTAAATTGGCTATATCAATTCCTAATTCCATCGTTGGGGAACAATATAAGGTAGATATTTCGCCTTTTCTGAATTGCTCTTCTCTCTCGATTCTCTGGCTGGCAGAAATTTGCCCTGTATGTTCTTTTGCGACTAATTCTTTTTTTAATTTACTAAAGTCTGTTTTATACAAATTCTGAAAATATGGATTAGGAGTCAATTCAGGCAAATCTGCTTGAAAATTGAAACGTGTAGAATCCAGCTTTGATTTTGTTCCATCTCCTTTTATCCATAGTAGCTGATCTGCTCTTAATTTATAGTACTTTAAATCAGGATTTTGCTTATCCTGTTCCATTGTTAGAAAATTAGTTCTGACAAGTATTGCAAGTAGTTGTTCAATAAAAATTTGATACTCATCTTTATTCAGTTTGTCGGAACCTGTTTCAATGATGCAGCGATTGATATATTTTCCTAGGTTAGAACGCAGCCCCAGTGATGCAACATACCTACCTTTTATCTTACGAGATGGTGTTGATATTACCATTTCTGTAGGTTTATCTATATTCTCATTATAATCTAATGACCATAATGAGTCTGGATTTAACCGTTCTCGCATCAATTCTTCGGTATTAGCTATATTTCTGAAGAATTGATGTTCTAGAGCAAAATTAGTTCTAAAGTAGTCTAGGATGTTTCTTAAGAATTTTTTTCGATCTTCTTTGGGCATATCTTTCAAAGGTTCTAGATCAACAAAACGTTCATCCATACCTGAAAGTTTGTCCAGATTTTTATAATCTATTGTCAAAAGCCCCACTTGTTCAAGGTTGGGTAATGTATACCGCCATCCTCTTTTTAAGTCTTGGAATATTCTGTATTTTAAATAGTCCTTTAAAGCTTGAATATTTCTTTCTTCTGGAAATTCTTCATCTTCTGATGGGTTATATGCGTACTCTTTTTCTTTCAACCCTAAACTTTGATACAGAGCTTCTGATATTTCGTATATTTCAAGTGCTTTTTTGTCTTCTTTGAATGCTGAGTAAAGGGCAGATCGTAGACGAATGGTTGTATAGAAATCGTTGAAATGCCCCGATTGTAGAGAGGCATCCTGTCTATTATCTGTAAAGCTCAATAATTTTTGATCTTCTAATTTTTCCCCCTGCTCTGCAAGACTACTAACTATTGCATATGAAATTACAGATGTTGCCGTACTTCTACCTTCCGATCCAAGTCGAGAAAGCTTGGTAAAATCACTTGTTTTACCATCCTCATAAATGACTTGAGCTGTGGGGTCGATTCGTAGTTTGGCTGGGATGAAATAACCCTTGATAGGAAATTTTGGATCAAAGGAAAATTGACCTTCGCTATTAAAATATATTTCATGTGGCATTACCATTTGATAATAAGGCTGCAATGCTGTACCTTGTTTATTCCACCATTCAGAAGGGACTATGTCTTGAAAATTGGTATTCCAGAAATCTTCTCCTTCATCTAGTATTATATATCCGAATCTGAAATCTTTTATATTCGTTTTTTTTTCATCAATCTCAGATCTTTTTTTGTTAAGAAATTCTTTGTTAGGTATTACGGGTAAAAGTTCATTCCCTTCAATATTCAATTCAACACACAAAAATTCAAAACCAGAATATCTAGAAAAAAGCAAGGGATAAAGCTTTCTATCTTTCCCTTCTATTTTCACAAAAGGTTCATCTGATGAGGTTATATATCTTGTGCTTCTTGGTTCCAATGTTACAGAAATAGAACCTGTTTGAGATATGAATTGATGAAAACGAAAAGGAAGAAACGATTTGTGAGTTCCTCTCTTTCTATTATCTTCATTAATTCGCTCTGCCCACTGTAAGAGATCAGATAAAACACTTTGGATTTGGTCTCTCGGTAAAGATGTTTCTTCCTGTATCTTTTTTGCTATTTGACCAATACTTAAAGGTTTACCTCTTTCTAATATTGTATTGTTCAATTTCAGAGCAATATTTATCTCCAACCAATTAGCTAGATCTGCATTTACAAAATCAAGTTCCGTTCCGTTCTTATCAATACCCTTACGGATAGCATTTGCCAACTGAAAAGAATTAATGAGATTAGCAGCAGTACAAGGTTCTAAATGTTCTGTAACAATTTCATCGATCGAATATTCTTTACCAAATACTTGAGCCGCCACATTTGCAACTTTTCTTTTTTTCTCTTCTGGAGATCCATATGAAGTCATCGTAGCCGAAGTTCCAATAAAAATCAAATCATTAATTGCAAGTGTTTGAATTCTTCGATTCAGTAAACTTACATCGGCACCTTGCCTGCCTCTATAAGTGTGAAGTTCATCATAAACAATATATTTGAGATGTTTAGTCATTGATTCTCTTAACCATTTTTCTGACTGGCGGGTCATAATCAATTCTAACATCATATAATTCGTTAAAAGAATATCTGGTTCAGTATCCTTTATCTGCTCTCTGTCATCACCTGACTCTTGTCCTGTGTATTGCCCAAATGTAATGGGAAAACCATCACCATAAAAATCTGCATACTTTTTAATTTCCTCATATTGGGAATTTATTAGCGCATTCATCGGGTAAACTAATATAGCTTTTACACCCTTTTCTTTCTCTACCCCTCTTTTAAAAAGATCATTAAAAATCGTAGCCAAAAATGTAAGAGACTTGCCCGATCCTGTTCCTGAAGTAACTACAAAACCTTTATCTTGAACTCCTATTTCAATTGCTTCAACTTGATGTTTATACAACCTGTAAGAACCTAGAGCTTTGGGTAAACTGGGATGTATTGTATTTTCCTGAACCAGATCATTAAACGATTTACCTTTTTCAAATGAAGGATTGAACTGGATTAGTGGCTCTGGTAAAATATTTTTGATTAATGTTTTATCATTCACATAATCAGATATTCTTTTATCTTTAATGTTAATAAAAGACTGTAAATATGATTTGTAATCAGATATTACTTTTTCTTGAGTTTTAAAAGCATCCATTTATATTAACGTTTATCATAGATATGATGAAGATATATCGAACTGAGGGTCATTATGTGCCTACAGAAAAACTATAGTTGACACCGTAACTGTAACAAACTTACATAAACCTTTTCATTTATACAATACAAAAATGACAGTAATTGATGTCATTATAACTGGGGTTAGTGCAATAATAAAAGTCGTTATTTTAAGGATATTAAAATATTCTCCTCTTAATAGAGCACTATTCAAGGAATCAGTTGTGATTAAATATAATAATTCAAAAAAGGATAAATGTTATATTTTTATGCTAAAGAAACATAGCACCGCCAGATGCAATACACTTTCATTCGAGAAATTGCAAAAACGACAACAAATATTATCGAGTACTTAATAGAATCTTCACCAACCAGATATAAGGTGGGCTTTGAACAATTTATGAAAAATGATGTCAGACCTTTTGTGTATTCTCATCTTTATAATTATGTTAAAAACCATATTTAATTTAAGATAATAGAGTTTATATTTAATAGTTTATTAAATCGTTCTTTTACATATCTTTGCGATTGATTAATCACAAATGAAATACGACAAGATTCTAAAAAATCCGAAACAATTATTATCATTAACCGGTTTTAGTTTATCGGAGTTTGAAGCATTTTTGCCAACCTTTAAGTATCATTGGGAAGAATATCATTCTCATTTTACATTAAAAGGTCAGCCTCGCATACGAGTTTCTTATGGGAGAAAGAGCAGTCAA
>NZ_JADCLQ010000057.1:0-17271 GCF_015234155.1 Dysgonomonas sp. GY75 | reverse complement strand
ATATTTTTAGTTTTTATGGTTATAGTTTTTGCTAAACCACATTGTCTAAATCTAAACTCTTAAGCGGGATTACCTTTGAAAAGTATCACCAATTATTTTACCTTCTGTGGTTTAAGCCATGCTGTTCATGGGGTTCGAAACACCATTGTAAACTTCGGCCTGGGCTGCAAAAACTCACGCAAGGTAAGCATCCAGGACGTTTCTTCATTATTTTAATCCGGAGCGCCGGATTGGTATGCTGTTAACTGTTAACTGACATATCTGTTACTTTTTAACATTTTCATAAAAGGACGAAAAAGACAAAAACAAAAAAGCAAGTGCATTATTCAATACACTTGCCTTTATCTAAGTATTTATTATAGACTGTCTTTTTTACCAGAAATACATATAGAACGCCGCACAAAGGGCGACAACTCCGAGCGATGCAATAACATCCCATTTGTTCCAGCTCTTTCCGATAACTTTCTTGTAATCGTCGGTAAAAGTGATAGCCTCTATCTGTTGTGCTGTTGGCTTCGCAGTGAAGAATGATACAACTACCATCAGCAACATGATGAAGACAAGCAACCATATCTCAAAGATAAGCCAGTTGGTTTGCCAGAACCATGTAGTGCATTCCCAGTACCAGCCGGTCATTGTGTCTTTACCTGTATTTGTAAATATATTGGTCAGCAAACGAACCATACCGATAATAAAACCTACGATCATACCTACTTCACCGGCTTTAGGCGTAATCCTTTTAGAGAATATACCCAGTGCGAATACAGCTACCATTGCAGGCGCGAGCAGAGACTGAATACCCTGCAGGTAATCGTAAAGACTGCCAAGGCTCATCATGACAGGTATCCACACAATACCGAGTACTACCACTACAACTGTGGCAATACGACCTACCAGAACATACGTATCCTCGCTCTTACCTTTAAACATCGGCTTATAGAAGTCCTCTGTAAAGAGCGTAGCACAAGAGTTGAAGAATGCAGCCAAAGAAGCAACGAGTGCCGATATAAAGCCTATGGTAACAATACCTTTCACTCCGGCAGGCAATACAAATTTAACCATCGACCCAAAAGCTGTATCGGGATCTTCCAATGTAAATCCACTGTCGGGACGCGCAGCCAATGCAGCAGCTATCATTCCCGGTATCAGGAACATAAAAACAGGCAGCAATTTGAAATAACCGGCAGCGATAGTACCCCTGCGAGCACGTTTCATTACTACATCGTTATCTTCACCTTTGCGTTGTCCTAGTACACGCTGAACGATATGCTGGTCGGTACACCAATACCAGAAACCAATAATTGATGCTCCGATAAATACCCAAAATCCGGGATAGTCGTCATACAACGGGTCACCAGTACTAAAATGAAACATATGATTTGTTCCGTACGCAACACCATCTTCCCCTACATTCAGCGTTTTAGCATAGTCGATCATCGCAGTCCAGCCTTCAGGGATACTACCACCACCAAGTGCAGATAATCCAAGGAAAAGCACAAGGAATGAACCTGCTATAAGAATCGGAGTTTGAATAGCTGACAATGTCATCACGCCTTTCATACCACCAAAGACGGTAAAGATACCTGTTAAGACAATCAAGCCGATAGCCCCGTACCAGAAAGGCAACCCAAGAAGGCTCTCCATAAAGATACCTCCGGTAAATGCTGTTACGCTCACTTTGGTAAGCACGTACGCGATAAGAGTGATGATAGACAACCATGAGCCTGTAGCCGGGGTGTAACGATATTTAAGGAAATCGGGCATTGTGATGATTTTACCCATCTTATTATTCATAAGCTGATAGAAAGGCACAAAAAGCCAACCCAGAATAAGTATCATCCAGCCTTGCATCTCCCAGTGTGCCATACCTACTCCGGCTTTTGCACCTGTTCCGGCAAGTCCCACGAGATGTTCCGAACCAATATTTGCAGCGAAAATAGCCGCACCGATGATATACCATGGCTCGCCTTTACCGAACAGATAGTCTTCGCTACTGGCACCCTGTTGCAGGCGCTTGTCTTTTTGTATCGAACGCCAAACGGCCCATGTCACCGCTAATATCCCGACTGCGATAATCACCCAGTCGAGCCAAATAAATTCATGTGAATTCCAGTTCATAGTATTTTATAATTAGAAGTGAAAAACTAAAAGTGAAAAATGAAAAATAAAGACCCAATCATTGTCGCTTCGCATAATTTTTCACTTTTCACTTTTCATTTTTCATTTAGTTAAATAATTCCGTTTCTGTGAATTTACCCAGCTTCTGATATTTAGCATATAATTTCATATACACCTCATGCTTAACCATATCCGGTTTATATTCGAAAGCGAACCCTTGCCCCATCGCTTTTTGCGCGGCCTTAATATCAGGATGAATACCAGCAGCTACCGATGCGAACATAGCTGCACCGAACGCACAAGCCTGTTCCGACTTGGCCACCTTAATAGGCATACCCAGCACATCAGCTAAGGTCTGCATAACAAGCGGCGACTTCAAAGATATACCACCTATACCGATTACACTGTTTATTTCGATACCATTTTCAAGGAAACGGTCTACAATCGCTTTGGAGCCGAATGCTGTAGCTTCTACCAAGGCTTTAAATATAAGCGGCGCAGAACTGGCAAGGTTCAATCCTGTAATTGTACCTTTCACCAATTGATTGGCATCAGGTGTACGGCGGCCATTCATCCAATCGATAGCCAGTGCTGAACTTTCGGTTGTAGGAATTTTTTCAGCTTCTTTCGATAAAACAGGAATCATCTTATCTAAGGCTTCTTCTATCAGTTTATCTTTTGTAGCCTGATCTACTAATGTAGATTCTTTCAGTATCTTCTCTAAAGGCCACGCCAATACAGATTTAAACCATGCATAAATATCTCCGAAACCCGATTGTCCGGCTTCAAGACCAATCATGCCCGGAATAACAGAACCGTCAACCTGTCCGCAAATACCCGGAACAAGTTTGCCATGCATATCTTCATACGAAGCCACCATGATATCGCAAGTAGAAGTTCCGATAACACGGACGAACGTTTTAGGCTCGATCTCCGCACCGACAGCACCCATGTGACAGTCGAAGGCTCCCACGCCTACCGCTACATTTGTAGTCAGTCCCAATCTTCCGGCCCATTCCGGCGTAAGATTACCAACCTTCACATCACTTGTGTATGTTTCGTGGAACAGTCTCTCTCTAAAACCTTTCAGTTCGGGAGCCACTTCCACAAGGAATTCTTCGGTAGGAAGCCCATCCCATTCTTTCAGCCACATGGCCTTATGACCGGCAGCACAGCGTCCTCTTACTATATCTGCAGGCTTTGTAGTTCCTGTAATTAGTGCAGGCATCCAGTCGCAATGTTCTACCCAGCTATATGCATCGTTTACGATAGATTTATCAGCTTTCAGTACATGAGCGATTTTTGCCCAAACCCATTCGCTGGAATAAATTCCGCCTTCATATGCTGTATAATCGATAGGCCATCGTTTAGCCACTTCGTTGATTTTTGCCGCTTCTTTGATAGCAGTATGGTCTTTCCATAAGATAAACATTGCGTTCGGATTTTCTGCAAATTCGGGACGCAATGCCAATACCTGTCCGTCTTTGTCGATCAGGGCAGGAGTGGAACCGGTAGTATCGAACGACATACCGACAACAGCCTCAGCAGTTCCGGCAGGTGACTTACTCAAGGCTTCCTTCACCGATTCTTCCAATGCTTCAACGTAGTCGAGCGGATGTTGCCTGTATTGATTGGCCTGAGGGTCACAATACTGACCTTTCATCCACCTCTTATAATATTTTACAGACGAAGCTATTTCTTTTCCGGATTGAGCTTCGATGATTACTGCCCGACAGGAATCTGAGCCATAATCAAGTCCGATTGTATATTTCATTTTATTTAGTTTTAAAGTTTACTAGTTTATCAGTTTACGACTCTTTCTTGTACACTAGCAAGCTAATAACTAGTATACTAAAAAATAGGGTACCGAGAATAATCACTACTCACGGTACCCCAGAACCTTAATTTAACGATTTATTTAATAAGTAGTACACTTCATTTACTTTCAACTCAAACTTGAAGTTGTTTATAGTTGTATTTTCATCGATAGTCACCAGTTCGATACCTGCGATATCGGCATAGTCTTCCAACATCTCGGTAGTTACAGAGAACGAAAAACTTGAATGGTGAGTACCTCCTGCCAGAATCCATGCTCCTGCACCTACTTCGAGGTTAGGCATCGGTTTCCACAATGCACAGGCCACCGGTAATTTTGGCAGCGGTTTAGGTTCTACCACTTTCACTTCATTTACAATCATACGGAAACGATTTCCCATATCTACGATTGTCGCTGCCACTCCTTCGCCCTTGTGAGCCTGGAATACCAGACGGGCACAAGTACGGGCATCGCCTATACCAAGGAAATGAACTTCGATACGTGGTTTTGTACCTGTTATATCCGGATTGATTTCCAACATGTGAGACTGCAGAATAGTGCTGTTCTCTCCATCGAAATTCAATGTATAATCTTCAAGGAATGATTGTCCGCCCGGCAGACCTTGTCCCATTACCCACATGGTGCGAACAAGCGCAGCTGACTTCCAGTCCCCTTCGGCTCCGAATCCGTAACCTTCTGCCATAAGGCGCTGCGAAGCAAATCCCATTAATTGTTTCATACCTGCCAGTTCGTTGAAGCTGGTAGTAAATCCTTTAGCTCCTTTATCCTGAAGAAAACGGCGAAGGCCTATTTCCTGAGCTGCGGCATCGCGTACAAACTGGTGTTTTTCCGCACCTTTTTTAGAATCGGCAGCAAAGTCATATATCTTTTCGTATTCGGTAACCAGCGCATCTATTTCAGCATCTGTAACCGCTTCTACGTATGGTACAAGAGTTGCTATCGGTGCATTATCTACGTGGTAGCCAAGGCGCATTTCTGCTTCTACTTTATCTCCGTCTGTTACAGCAACATTGTTCATATTGTCTCCGAAACGAATGATAAGCATATCCTGAGAGTCTGCCCATCCTGCACAAACACGCATCCAGTTTGCAATCTTAGCCTGAACACCCTCATCACTCCAATGACCGACAACCACCTTGCGGTTTTTGCGCATGCGGCTTACCATGTGGCCAAATTCACGGTCTCCATGAGCCGATTGGTTCAGATTCATGAAGTCCATATCTATTTCATTCCAAGGAATTTCTTTATTGAACTGCGTATGAAGGTGCATCAATGGTTTTCTCAAATTCTGAAGTCCTTTGATCCACATTTTAGCAGGAGAGAATGTATGCATCCAAGTGATAACACCGACACATTTAGAATCGTTATTTGCTTCTTTGAATACTTTCTCCACTTCAGGAGAAGAGTTAGCAGTACCTTTGTAAACAATCTTTACCGGAAGTTTGCCTGAATCATTCAGGGCTTTTACCATTTGTGTAGAATGGGAGTCTACTGCAACTACTGCATCTCCACCATATAACAATTGTGCGCCGGTTACAAACCAGACTTCTAAATCTTTGAAATCCATGATATTATTTTTTTATAGTTAATGATAAATATTTTTACTGTCCGTAATATGCTCCCGGACCATGTTTTCTAAAAAAATGCTTTTTAATAAGCTCCTCGTTCATTTTTAGTTGAGGATTAATTGAATAGGCGATGTATGCCATTTTTGCCACCTGCTCCAATACTACGGCATTGTGTACCGCATTGTGAGCATCTTTTCCCCAAGAGAAAGGGCCGTGATTATTTACCAGTACTCCCGGTGTATAATCGGCATTCAGTTCGGCAAAACGTTCTACAATCACATTACCAGTCTCCAATTCGTACTTGCCTTCAATCTCCGCTTTTGTCATCTGGCGTGTACACGGAATTTCATCTTTGAAGTAGTCGGCATGAGTAGTACCTATATTAGGAATATCGCATCCGGCCTGAGCCCACGACGTAGCATATGTAGAATGAGTATGTACTATACCCCCGATATTCGGGAATGCTTTATATAATACTAAATGAGTAGCGGTATCCGATGACGGCTTTAATTTACCATCCACAATATTCCCATCCAAGTCGAGAACAACCATATCCTCAGCTTTCATTGTATCATATGATACACCTGACGGTTTTATAACAACCAGACCTTTTTCACGGTCGATCGCACTTACATTTCCCCAAGTGAAAATTACCAATCCGTGTTTTACTAAATCGAGATTAGCGTCAAATACTTCTTTTTTGAGTGATTCCAACATAATGGTATGTATATGGTAATTATATCAGGCGTTTTTTGTGACTCGGCATAACCAAAATTAATTCTGTTTCTGCACTCGCTACTTAAAACGTTCTTTTATTATAAGGCTCTCTTTAAATAAGTGTAGCGTTTACACTTGCAATATTAGCAATAAGTGTTTAATCATACACTTATTTTTTATATGTTGTAAAACATATTTAGTAAAAAAAGTATTTACAAGTATAAAAAAAGAGAGCAAATAACTCTCTTATAAATCTTTAATGAAATATGATTTTATTTTTACAATGAAAAGTAATATCCTTTTTGGAGAAGTAAATCATACTTTTCTTTGTTGAAAGTATAATAAAATGCTCCTCTTTTCGAGCTCGATTTATCTTTATCGTCCTGCTTTTCGAGGATTTCCATCTCCAGTATTTTTTTACGGAAATTGCGTTTATCCAAAGTAGTCTGATAAATGGCTTCGTAAAGCGCCTGTAACTGTGGCAAAGTAAATTTCTCGGGCAACAGATTAAAACCAATCGGCTGCGTTGCCGTTTTCTTCCTTAATATTTCGATCGTATCTCGCAACATCTGGTTGTGGTCAAATACGAGCTTACCGACCTTTTCCACTTCTTCCCACCTTGCATTATGGATCTCACATACATTTTCGTCAAACATCTCCAAATCTATCAATGCATAATAGGCAATCGACACAACACGTTCTCCCTCGTCACGGCCGATTTCTCCATAGGTACCCACCTGTTCCATATATACATCTTGTATGCCTGTATATTCATATACCACGCGGGATACTGTTTCCGACAGACTTTCATCGGATCGTAAAAATCCTCCCATTAATGTATCTTGTCCTTCCTGTGGCTCAAATTTACGCTTTGAAATAAGCAAATATAGTTTACCATCCTTAAAGCCGAGGATTATACAATCGACTGAAACATAGAATTTTTCTTGTTCTCTATAAAATAATGGAGTCATCTGTGCGTTTTTATATTTATGCAAATATATGCATAATTTCAGTTCATTAAGTGTATTAAATACGTTTTATTTTTACAACCAGCAAATATAGCATATTTTTTCTTTTTGTAATATTTTAAATAATTTAATTCATAGCAGAGAATCGGATTACTATTAGAAGGAGTTCGGTGAAAATTCTCATGAATTCGTTTCACAATCAGGTTTATCCGGCAAAAAAGTTTAACTTTAAGCCTGTTTTTCCAAAAAAATACTCATTGCTTAGTCTAAGTATATTTGTTTAATGTATATTATTATCATGAACCTGACATTGAAGTTCTCGGCAATCCTCTTTGTATTACTCTTTTTAGTATCTTCATGTAAGAAGAAAGAAGGAAATACCCAGCAATCCGGAGACGCCCCCACCCAAACATATACTAATCCACTATTACAAACAGGGGCACGTCCATGGGCCACATATCATAACGGCAACTATTATTATCTCCAGGATAGTGATAATAAGATCATACTATGGCAAACTCAGGACATTACCGACCTGAAAAATGCACCAAGCAAGGAAGTATGGATACCAAAAGATAAGAACAATTCATTTCATATCTGGGGCCCCGAACTGCACCGGATAGATAATAAGTGGTATATCTATTTTGCCGCAGATGACGGAAACACGGATAATCATCAGATTTATGTTATAGAAAATACATCCGAAAATCCTTTTGACGGTGAATTTTCAATGAAAGGGCGTGTAAAAACGGATAAGAACAATAATTGGGCTATTCTTCCCAGTGTATTCACCCACAACGATGGCTTGTATATGATTTGGTCCGGTTGGCAAAAGCGCAGGATAGAGGCCGAAACCCAATGCATTTATATTGCCAGAATGGAAAACCCATGGACTTTGGCTTCTGAGAGAATACTGATCTCTAAACCTGAATATGAATGGGAACGACAATGGATAAATCCTGACGGAAGCAAAACCGGCTATCCGATCTATGTAAATGAAGATCCGCATTACTTTCATACAAAAGAGAAAGATAAGGTACTTATCTACTATTCCGCCAGCGGTACCTGGACTCCATACTATTCAGTAGGGATGTTATATGCCGATGCAAACAGCGACTTACTAAATCCTTCGTCATGGACAAAATCGGATAAACCTGTTTTCACCCAAAATCCCGAGAATCAGGTATTCGGCACAGGTAGCCCTTGCTTTATACCATCCCCTGACCAGCAAGAAATATATTTTCTATATCAGGCGCGCGCCATAGATAAAGAGCCTTATGGTTCTCTTCCTTCGGGAGACATGGATACCCGGTCGCCTCGATTACAAAAGATGGAATGGGGAGATGATGGTTTTCCTGTATTAGGAAAAGCTTTGTCCGAAATAGATAAAATAAAAAAACCATCCGGAACAAAGTGAGGTCGCAGACCTATTTATTATTTTTATAACTATAATAGCAAAAATCGGTTACGATTGGATAATGCAGCATCAAAATCTTCTTTCACTTGCAATCCACACCATCAAGAAACATAATGAATAAATTCTGGCTATTTTTACTGTCAATATTCCTTTTACCGGATGCACTGCCTGCACAGCAGTTCTTTTTCAAAAAGTATCAGGTGGAGGACGGACTGTCCCATAATTCGTCATGGTGCATATTGCAAGACAGCTATGGTTTCATGTGGTTCGGAACGAGCGACGGACTTAACCGTTTCGACGGCAGAAAATTTAAAGTATACAGAAATGACATACAGGATAGCTTTTCATTAGGCAACAATTCGGTACAGGCATTATTCGAAGATAAAAACAGGGATATCTGGATAGGCACCAGCAGCGGCATGTATGTGTATGACCGGAAAGGAGACAGATTCAGGCATTTCGACAGAAAGACACAATATGGTGTTTCTATCAGCGGAGAGGTGCGGAAAATAATCAGAACTAGCAAAGGACTTATCTGGATAGCAACTCTCGGACAAGGGCTTTTCATATACA
Organism: Dysgonomonas sp. GY75; assembly: GCF_015234155.1. NCBI lineage: Bacteria > Pseudomonadati > Bacteroidota > Bacteroidia > Bacteroidales > Dysgonomonadaceae > Dysgonomonas > Dysgonomonas sp. GY75. The sequence continues at coordinate 8,073 of NZ_JADCLQ010000057.1, read as the reverse complement.
ACCCCGAAACAGATACTCTAATCCAAAATAGCCAGCAAACATCATTTGCATGGGATATATGCGAAGACAACTCTTCGCTGATCTATTCTTCTTCGTTGCAGGAAGGACTGATATGTTATGATAAAGATGGCAAATATATAGAATCGTTAGCATTGTTCCCTGATAAAAAAGATCAGGGAAACCTAAAAATAAACTGTATACAAACTATTGGCGACAAGGTCTGGTTCAGTGTGGGAACAAATAATCTGGGAGTGCTGAACAACACCACAATGCAGATATCTTATTACAGCAGCAATCAGAATATAGGAACTATAAGAGCCATTTCGCAGTTTTCGGAATGGGAGCTTCTCGTTGGCTCGGATAATGGTTTGTATATATTCAATATACAACACAATGAATTTATACGCATCGACAATCCTCTGGACCCGCGCAGCCTGAGCGACCAGTCTATCTACAGTATATTAAAGGATGTCGAAGGCGGCTTCTGGATTTCCACGTATCTGGGTGGAGTAAATTACCTGCCGCAACAAACAAAAGTATTCGAATATTATAGCCCCACCTACATACCTTTACTGAGTACGGGTAAAGTAATCAGCCGCTTCTGTGAGGATAAGGACAGAAATATCTGGGTGGGCGCGCAAGACGGCTTGAAATTCCTTAATCACAGGACACAGCAGCTGGACACACACACGATACCCGGAAAAATACAAAAGCCGGATGTCCGCTCCTTATTGTTCGATGATGAAAACTTATGGATAGGAACCTATGCCGAAGGACTGAAAGTATACAATCCCGAAACAAGGAAAATGACGGAATATTATCACGCCAGAGAGTCGTCTGTTACAATCTGCAGTAATGATGTCCTGTCGCTTTACAAAGACAGCAGGAACGATATCTATATCGGTACCAGTTGGGGACTTTGCAAATATAACCGGACAAAAGATAATTTCGAAACTCTCAATTTTGTCGGGACTATGACTTCCGTTTCGGACATATTGGAAGATAATGAAAACCAATTGTGGATAGCAACCTCCAACTCCGGCGCATTCCGGTATAATCCTGAAAACAATCAGTGGAAGCATTATACACATGGCGAAAAAACATCCAATTCAATAACAAGCAATGCTATAATCACCCTCTTCAAAGATACAGAAGGCAGAATGTGGTTCGGTACAAATGGCGGCGGCTTATGTTATTTTAATGCAGATACCGGGTTGTTTACCGATTTCGACTCCCGGAACCAAGCCTTACCCAACAATGTTATTTACTCTATAGAAGAAGACAATCAGGGAGATTTCTGGATATCGAGCAATGCCGGATTACTAAGAGTAAATCCTCAAAATAAGACAATCAGAAAACTGTTCACACAAGAAGATGGTCTGCAAAGCAATCAGTTCAATTATAAATCCTCCCTGAAAGCCAGTACGGGGAAACTTTACTTTGGAGGTATTAACGGATTTAATGCCTTTTACCCGAACGAGTTTAAAGAAAACAACTATATCCCTCCCGTTTACATTGTAGATATCAGATTGTACAACACTGACGAGACTAAGAGCAAAGAACTACTGAACTTGTCCGAACCCATATATATGGCAAAGCAAATAGCCTTACCCTATGACAATAATAGTATTATTCTTGAGTTTGGCGCTCTTAGCTACGAAGAACCGAACAGAAACAGATATATGTATATGCTGGAAGGATTTGACAAGGACTGGGTAAATAGCGAAAATTCAAATATAGCATCTTACACGAACCTGCCTCCCGGACAATACACCTTCAAAGTAAAGGGTGCGAATAACGACAATAAATGGAATGAACAAGGTACAAGTATCAAAGTAAGAATTTTACCCCCTTGGTGGAGGTCTGTACCTGCATATATTATTTACGCATTATGCATTATCACTTCTCTTTTCTTTATTATCAGGTATTTCATCACCCGGTCGGACAGAAAACTAAGCCGGCAGATGGAGGAATACCGTATAGAAAAAGAGAAAGAGGTCTATCAATCCAAGATAAGCTTCTTTGTTAATCTGATACACGAAATCAGAACCCCTTTGAGTCTGATAAAGTTGCCTTTGGATAAGTTAACGGAGAAACGGCACGAAGATGCAAAATCAGCTAATTACCTGACGGTGATCAACAAGAATGTAAATTATTTACTCGACATCGTTAACCAGCTTCTGGACTTTCAGAAAATAGAAAATCAAAATATACAACTTACTCTTAAAGAGGAAAATATAAATAGCCTTCTACAGGAAATATATACCCAATTCACCCATTCGGCGGAGTTAAAGAATATCGACCTCAGCATTTCATTACCGGAATATGAGATATGCGCTTTGGTCGATAAAGAAAAGATTATGAAGATCATCGTTAATCTTCTGGGTAATGCTATCAAATTTACAAAGTCAAGGATAGAACTTCATCTCGAATCTTTTGACGACCACTTTGAGATAAGTGTATCTGATGACGGACCGGGCATTCGCAATGAAGAAAAAAACAAGGTCTTCGATGCTTTTTATCAAACGGGAACAAAGAGCAAAACGAATACAGGAACAGGTATAGGATTGGCTTTCTCTAAAATGCTGGCGGAAAACCACAAAGGTAACCTGTCATTGAGCGATAATGTCCGGGGAGGAGCATCGTTTATTCTGTCCATTCCTAAATTATATGACGAAGAGGCTCTCTTAGAATCTGTTAAAACAGAAGAAATTTTACAATCATCCGAAGTCATAGATACAGCAATCAATGTGACCTCTTCTTTCAAAGATTTCACTGTTCTATTGGTAGAAGACAATATAGAATTACTCGATATGGTTGCCGATTCGCTAGCCCCTTTCTTCTCTATAATGAAATCCGGCAACGGAAAAGAAGCCTTAAAAATATTATCTGAAAATAACGTCGACCTCGTTGTAAGCGATGTGATGATGCCCGAAATGGACGGTTTCGAATTGTGCAAAACCATCAAATCCGACATTAGCTCCAGCCATATACCTGTTGTCTTACTAACAGCAAAAGTAACACTCGATGCGAAGATAGAAGGTATGGAATATGGTGCAGACGTATATCTCGAAAAGCCTTTTTCAATCAAACAGTTGCACAAGCAGATAGAAAATCTCCTGAAACTCAGACTATCTCTCCAAAAAATAATTACGACATCTCCTGCCTCCTCAGCTATAGACATAGCTATGCCAAAGAAAGACAAGGAATTTATTGAGAGGCTCCATACTGAAATAGAAAAGCACATCACCGAACCGGACTTTTCCATTGACACCATCGCTGAGACTATGTTTATGAGCCGATCCAGCTTCTACCGCAAGATGAAGGGTGTCACAGGTCTGTCTCCGAATGATTACCTGAAGACATTTCGTCTGAATAAAGCGGCAGAATTGTTACGTGAAGGGGAATTACCAATCTCCGAGATATGTGAAAAAGTAGCATTCAGCTCTTCATCATATTTTGCAAAGTGCTTCAAGGCTCAGTTTGGAGTATTGCCGAAGGATTATCCGGGGGTATAAAAAGAAGGCTTATACAATTAATGAAAAGAACATTTTTATTTTTATCTTAGTACAACGAAAACTTACACTATAAATCAACTCATTAGCGAAGTTTTCGTTGTACTATTTTTAATTAAAAAATCATTATTATGGAAAATCAAGAACAGTATGCCAAGGGCAATAAATCTGTGGTTAGTATGGGAGAATGGCTTGTAACTATGCTTATAATGATCATTCCGTTAGTAAATTTCATAATGTTGTTCGTATGGGCTTTTGGGAGCAATACACCTGAAAGTAAGGCCAACTGGGCAAAAGCTCAATTGGTATGGATGGTAATAGGTATTATACTTGTTGTCATTTTCTGGGGCGCCATTGCCGCAATATTTGTCGGTGCAGCTTCGCGTTGAAAGAAAGATTTAAGAGAGAAGTATGGAAGCCTTTGAAGAAAAGGCTTCTTTTTTTACACAACACACAGAGGGGGCTGTGCGAGCGAGTGCAACCTATATCGCTAATGGTGGTAAATTGGGTCGCAAAAAAAACTCTATCGAAACAGCAGAACAAAAAAGCAAGATTATTCAGAAGTCATATCCTTGCTTAAACGTGATTATCGCATTCGTAATACAGCGAAATTAACAAGTGTTAGCTCTGCTACTGTACAAAGGGTGAAAACGGAATTTAATATTCAATAACGACTTAATCTGATATCTTCAATAAATACAGATTATTAAGTCAATTAACAAAGGATATACACCTTAATTTTTAAAACTTGTCTTGTAACATGGCATCTCAAATGACTGTCAGAATTTTAGCTTTAACTTTTAAATTTTCTTTAGGAGTCGGTAAAATTTCATAAATAACAGACTTTTGTTTAAGATTGTAAAAATCTATATCAGGATTATCCCCTGAATGGAAAAAGATATCACTTGGTTCTTTAGATATAAAGCCACAATGGTTACCATATCTATCTTTTATAACATTCAAAACTTGTCCGACAAATTTCAATTGCTTTTTCTCAAGAACCTCATTAGACAGTTTATAATAACTATTAGTTTCACTCAATAGATGCTTAGTGAATGCTTCAACATCTTTTGTTCCTCGTTGAGATTTACCTAATTCAGAAGTCCATTTAAGCATTGCTTTCTTGAATATCTCGATTATCTCGTTAATCTTTATTTTAAATTTATTTTCGTCCTTTAAGTATTCTAATATTAAATTACAATGTTTATCAACAATATTTTCTTTACTTAAAGATGGCATATATCCTGATATAGATTGCCTAAACATCATTAAAATATGGGGTTTATATGTTTTTATGTATTTATCAGTTTTATTTTCTCTTAGAAACTTTTCAAAAGAAATAAAACTATAGGCAGTAACAAAATAAGGTAATTTCGAATGATAATCTAAGAATATTTTGTCCGAAAACTCTTTTAACAATACAGACTCATGTCTATGAGATGCATGGGGCTCATTAAGAAACATCCCAATGAAATATTGGGTTAGGTTTTTTAGATTGACCTTTTCTGTTTGTTTTATTGTAGGATTATTCAAATATTGTTTAGAGCGGCGCTCATAGTAAATTGTCGCATAATCATTAGATAGAGCTTTAAATAATTCTTCTAAATCTTTATGAAACTTTTTTGTCGTTTCAAAAGCCTCTTCAAAAACGATATTCTGTCTATTTGTACCACGTACTATATCATTTACAATATCCTCATCTGTAGTACTAATGAACTTTATAGAAACAGGTACAGTATCTATATTTAAGCCTGCTTTATATGCTTCGTAGATTATATGACTTGTTTGGCAACCGTTTACAATTTGAGGATTAGTAATAGAAATCTTTGTATTATTTTGTTTAAAATCATCACAAACAATCGTAATTCCATTATTTAAAATAATAAAATTCTCAGGCTTTGTTTGTATTGTATTATATATTTCAGTATTTACGGGGTTTGTGCCTTGGAAATCTCTTACATTGTCATTAAAAAGGGATTTCCTAATAATTCCATCTGATGTGCTTATGAGTTTTAATAACTCTGTTGCATATACTATTGAAAGGCATGAGTTATTCACATTATTCACCTCTGTAAGAGGCATAATGTGCCTTGTGTCAATGGTCGTACTAAAGGTATTTTGTATACTATCATAGATATCCCTTAAACCTTCGCTATCAATAAAATTGAATTTTACTTTATCATAAACATTCATTCTATCGATATCCTGCTCAAATTGCTTTTGTATTCCAACTAAATCTGCGGGATTTTGCCATCGTCCAAGAGCAACATAGTACATAGTTACCCTTGGGTTATTTTCCCACATAAGTACTAATTCATCACTAAGTAAGTGTTCTTTTAATTTAAGATGTTTTTGTATTTCTTCATTCATCGGGAAATTGTGAGAATCTCCCAAGAAGTCTCTAACCCCGTCAACAAAATTATTTAGTTCTCCTTTATCATAATTAGTCTTAAATTTAGATTGTATAAAAATAAATTCTACATCGATTTGTTTTTTACTATTATATTTTAGAATATCAGAAATGTCATCACGATGTTTAATTATAATATCGTTTACTTTTATTGCAATTCCATCGATTCCCATATCCTCAGGACCTCCGACACTAACAAACTCTAATAGTTCTGAGTCTGCACTGAAGGCGTCAGGATGATACAATGTATAAATAGTGTAATTTACAAATTTCTCAAAAGCAACACTATCTTTCTCGTTTTCAAGACTATTCTTTAGCCTAAATTGTTTGAATCTTGCGTTTATAATTGGTTCGATTTGCATGATGACATTTTTATGTTAATTTCTCGCAAATTAACAATTTATTCTGATATATTATGAAGTTGTTTAATTTTTTTTTTGCAAAAGGCGGAGCGTGTACTAAGTTTGTTTAATGCGACTCAAACAATACAGTTCCGACCTCTCCGCCAAAGGGTGGCAAGTTATACAAGTGCTTCACCCGCTGACGCGGACATCTTGTCCGTGTCTTACTCATAGAGCAATTTTTTGCTATGCGACACACAGACGGGACGTCTGTACCAACTTCAAATTTATCAAAAAAACTTTATCTATATAAGAAACTAATTATTAAACATTAATATTTAAGCCTTATGAAGTATAAAGAAAAAACAGCCTCGGAGATTGTCCGTATGATAGAACAGGACTTGTGCAGCGTATCAGAAATCTGCAAATCATTTAAAATCAGCCGTAAAACATTTTACGAATGGAAAAAGACAAAACCAGAGTTCGGCGAAGCGGTAGAAGAAGCCATCGACCACCGCGAAGATGTGATGATAGCCTCGGCGCGGATAGGACTAAAGCAGTTACTTGAGGGGTACGTGCAGAAAAAAGAGAAAATCACCTACGTTCCCGACAAAAACGACCAGGTAAACGATGTAGAAAAATACCGCATAGTGGAAAAGAAATTCTGTCCACCCAGCATCCGCGCTATAAAGTATGTCCTCGACCGTGAGGAAAGGAAAAAGGACAAAGACCGGTTACTGGCCTCGGCACGCCGTCCGCTGGTTATCGAAGTACAGGACGAGGAGACCAGGCGTCAGCTGATGATATTGCAGGAGAACGGCTTCCGTTCGGGCGGTTCGCTCAATCCGGAGGTAGTAGCTGCTGTGGACAGGAAACTGGAAGAAGAACTAAAAGTGAAAAGTGAAGAATTAGAAGTGGAAAATGGGCAAGGTAAAGTCATGGAACAGCCTCCTGTTGCTCAACCGTCCGCCGCTCCGGTAGAGAAGCCCAAGGTGAATCTTTATCCGTTTCTGCCTCCGGGATATACATCGAGGACAGATTGAGGAAGTAGTAAGTAATGAGTAATAAGTTGAAAGTTATATGGGACATGAGATACGAGTAAACAAGGCACGAGATACAAGTTATTTACTGATGACTGACGAGATGCTTCGCCCTGCTCAGAGTATATGACAAGCCAATTGTTAATTTCTCATTCTTAATTATTAATTGTTTTCTGTGTTACCTTTGTTACCTTTTATTTTTAACCACAAAGTAAACGGAGTCGCACGGAGTCTTTTTATTTACGGATGCTTCGCTTCACTCAGCATGACAAAGTTGGTTGTTCTTTACTACTAATTGTACAGAGTGTTACAAGTGTTACCTTTTTGTGTCTTTGCATCTTTGCAAGCGTTATCTCTCATCCCTGATTAAGATGAAGTTACGGAGTTTTTAGAAGAAAAAGTGATAATAAAAATTGTGTGAAAAGTCGTCAGGTTTGTCAGGTTTTAACTAAACATGGTTAATAAATATAAATAAGGTAATGAGTTACGAAATTCACTTCAGTATAACCAAGCGCAACATTGTTAACTGATGACTGCTAACTCTTAAGAAACGCTATCGATAGGCACTAATCTAAAACCATACTTAGCGGCCTGTTTATCAACGTATTTAATTCTTCGTTCCTTGAAATAGTGATTATACTCGTCAAGAGGTAAAGGCGAAAACTCTTTTTTATCCCTGAGCATCCGGTAAAAAATAATTGCCAGCTTGCGAGCAGTCGCTTTTATGGCTGTTGGTGCACCGCTTTTGGCCTTGATGCGCCTGTAAA
>NZ_JADCLQ010000056.1:0-186928 GCF_015234155.1 Dysgonomonas sp. GY75 | reverse complement strand
GGCTCCAGTTATCTCAAAGGTAACACATAAGCCGATTATGAAACTGACTTCAACAGCTTAGCACCAAAGATTGTGACCTGTGAGCACGTGTATGAAATTTTAATCTTCTTGGCTGTTCCCTTTTAATATATCCAATAACCATGCATTTATTACGATAAGTGCTCTCTCTTGTTTCGCCTGAAATAATGATTTAATAACTAAAAGTCCTATTTAGGGACTATAAACTATAATTTATTTACGTATGAAAAACATTAATAAACTTGTATATGTAATTATAATAGCTGTAATAGCTATAACGATTGTTGGCTGTAGCGACTTTCTAGATAGAAGTCCCCAAGGAAGCTTTACTGCAGATGATGATACCAGTGGAGGCATAGAAGCCAATATTTTTGGAATATATGCTAAAATGAGAAGCTATAACATCACAGCAGGTATTCCGGCCTTTGCTGTGCATATGTTCCGTTCCGAAGATTCAGAGAAGGGAAGTACAGCTAATGATGGACCCGATAATGCAAGTTTCTGGGATAATTTTGAGTATAATGCATCCAATGGTATATTAGGTACATATTGGAACTTCAATTATGAAATTATTCACGAATGTAATACAGTTATCGATACCTTGAACAGGATTAACGATGAAAGCTTATATAGTCTCGAGGCGGAAGCCAAATTTTTTAGGGCATACTGTTACTTTAATCTGGTAAGAGCATGGGGAGATGTTCCTAAAATCGACTTTAGAATTATAGATGCAGCTGAAGCCAACATCCCCAAAAGTCCGGCAATGGAAATATATACACTGATAGATGAAGATCTGACTTTTGCTGAAAGATATTTACCAACAGTTTGGGAATCCAGATATATAGGACGTTTGACCTGGGGGGCCGCACGTTCCCTTCATGCCCGCACATATATGATGCGCAACGACTGGTCTAATATGCTAGCAGCTTCTGAAAATATAATTACTTCGGGATTATATAATTTAAATACTGCTGTAGACCAAGTGTTTACAGATGAAGGGGAAAACTGTGGCGAATCTATATTCGAATTGCAATGTACTGCTACTGCCGCACTACCTGGCAGCACAGATATTGGTAGTCAGTTTTGTCAAGTTCAGGGCGTCAGAGGCTCCGGTGAATGGAATCTGGGATGGGGGTGGCACATGGCTACGGAAGAACTGGGAAATGCTTTTGAAGATGGTGATCCTCGTAAAGATGCAACACTTCTTTATTTCAGAAGACCCGGAGAAGAACAGACTGCAGAAAATACAAACAGACCTTATGGCGAATCTCCAATATCAGAAGCAATGGGTGCTTATTTCAACAAAAAAGCCTATACTAATCCGACTATGAGAGCAAGATATACAAACGAAGGATTTTGGGTTAATATCCGTATCATTCGCTATCCTGATGTTTTATTGATGGCTGCCGAAGCAGCAAATGAACTGGGACAGACAGGTAATGCTCTTGCTTATCTAGAACAAATACGAGCACATGCCAGAGGTGGAGATAGTTCTATTCTTCCGGAAGTAACCACAACAGACCAAGTCGAATTACGGGAAGCTATTCAAAAAGAAAGACGAGTTGAACTCGCTCTCGAACCCGATCGTTTCTATGATCTGGTTCGCTGGGGTACGGCTATGGAAGTGTTACATGCAGCTGGCAAAACTAACTATCAGGACAGGCATGCTCTTCTTCCGGTTCCTCAGTCAGAAATAGATAGATCAAACGGTGTTTTGACCCAAAACCCGAATTATAGTAATTAGAAAGATATATTTAATCTTCCATTATACTATTTTTGTTCTTCCTCATTTTATTCATCTTAATTTCTTAATCAATAATATTCGCATAAATTATGGAGTTAATAGTCATTTATTAACTCCATAATTAAATTCTAAAAAAGCATCAAGATCGAGCACGATGAATGTATTGTCGTCCAGATCGGTTGACCAAAGTGGCAGTCTGAGTTCGCTTGTGCCGAATAGGAATAGGTTGTTTGAAAGTTTTTGCGGTATATCTATGTCAAAACTCCAACGGAATAATACTCCGCGATGCCCATTGATAAATATATCGAGACTATCGGTCAATTCATAGGAGTCGTCTCTTGTACCTGACTCTTTATTGTGTGTTGGCTATACTACGGACAAAATGCTTTCGCCATGGGGTAGTCAACTATTCGGCCTACGAACAGCGCGGCTCGCTCTCATGGATCTATCAGATTACCTACGCCATGTAGGATGTACGGTTGGTATTCAGTTTAACCGTAATGTCGATAATCTTTAGCTTCGGATTGAGGTAAGGCTTGGTCTGAGGCATATAGCTTTCGAGGCGACGTACCTCTTCGTGCTGTATTTGCCCCAAAGGCAGTTTGTCAAAATATTGTGTGCCACATCACATCCCGAAAGATAAAGAACAATAACGGCTGAATAATGACCAAGGTCGTGGTAAGCATCTTGTTGAGATCATAACAAAGGCCAGAGCCAAGTCATTGTTAATAAACCGCATCTACGACATGAATTTTAGCCGTTTTGTGAATCGTTGCCTATTGGCTAACATATTTTCATAAGTTGCTCATTTATAGTTTAAACTAATTTTTGTTATACCTCGCGATATGGCAGGTTATTAGCTTATTGATTCCGCAGATTATAGAGATCTTCTTCAGATAACAGCTTTATTGAAAATTTGAACTCTTTATCTGATAGTTATAAAGAGTAGTTTTGAACGAGGTAATGATTTAGAAGCGGTTCTTTTGACATGTATTCGCTTTATTTTACACTTTTGTCGGATAACTTACAATGAATACAAAGATAGTGATAGTTGAGGATTTCATATTTAAAAGAATCTATTTTTTTATTTTATTCTCCTGTCATCTCATTAATTAACAAAATCTTACCATTAATACAATATAGATAGAGGTTTTTGCCGTCATTAATAATTTGTCCAATATCACATTTCTTCATATCAGGATCGCTAATAAAGCCTCCAATTTTATATTTACATTGGCATCCTTTAGTGAATAAATAAAGTAGATGAGGGAATCCTCTAAGCAAGTGCCAGATACGGATTCCATCCATATCATCTAAATTTACAATAGAAGAATAATCTGAAATATTGGGAGACCTATCATGTAAAGGGTTTGAAGTTTGTTGTATACCTTTTACCGTATCAATGTGTGATACCAAATTCAACAATTCAGGATATATTAATTTCTCAGCTTTTAATTGCAGATAATACAACTCTTCACCCAATTCTATATCAAAATGTTTTTGAATCAATATTTCCCCATGATCTTCATATTTATCAACCCTATGAATAGTAATTCCCCCCATAGTTTCCATATTATAGTATACCCAAAACCAAGGGTTGGGCCCCCGGTAGTCAGGCAATAAAGAGGGATGAATATTTATACTACCAAATTTAGGTAGAGAGAAAATATTTTTAGGTAACAAAAAAGGCATTTTATATATTATAAGAATGTCCGGTCCCCGAACCTCAATCCATTCCTTTAGGGAATTTATATCATTGTCATATATGTAACAGTCTATACCTTTTTCTGTTATAGGGTGCAGAAGTTCTGTCGTAACAGGGTTGAAATGCACTATTCCTGCCAAATGAATTGATCGTTCTTCTATTAAAGAACTCAATACAAAAGAAGGACCTGTTGTAGCCAGAATCACTCTTCTCATAACTAATCAATCCCTGGTATGAAACTCTTTTTATTCAAAGCTGCTATCCGGTTAATTGCCTCAATCAATAAATTAACTGCAATTTCAATATCCCGAATATCACAGATCTCAGAAGCTGAATGCATATATCGACATGGAATATTAATATTCATTGTGGCAATACCTTCTTTTTGCAGTTGAAGCACAGATGCATCAGTTCCTCCATAAATGCGCCGTCCTAGGCTTATTTGATAAGGAAATCCCTTCTCTTCAGCTACATCCCGCATAATTCGTTGCAGAACAATGTTGTTATCTGCCTTCCGGTGCATTCCTATTCCTTTTCCCAAAGACAATTCTCCAGGCTGATTTTCATATGATGTTGCTATATCGGTAGCGAAATCAACATCAAGGACAAAACAAACATCTAAATGTTGATGATTAGTTACAACTGAAACACCTCTTAATCCAATCTCCTCCTGTACACTTCCAATAACATGCAGGCATAAAGATGTTCCCCGGGATGTAAACCATCGCATACATTCATTTATAATAAAAAGACCTATGCGATCGTCAAGTCCACTCGCTGAAATGCGGTTCTCTCCCAATCTTAAATATTGGGTTTGCAACACGACAAAATCACCAATACTTACCTGTGATAACGACTCTTGTGCAGAAGACGTACCAATGTCAATCCATAAATCCTCATCAGTAATTCCCTTTGAGACGCCATATTGGGCCAAAGGATCAAAACCGACTATACCTTTTATCAGGCCATTATCAGATAAAATATTAACTTTTTGCCCTCCCATTACCTGTGGTATTAATCCGAGGGAACGAAAATGAAGCATACCATTAGGTAATACTTTGGAGATTTGCACTGCTATAGTATCCATATGAGCTACCAATCCAATATGAATAGGAGTAACACCTGGCAAAGAAGCATAGACATTGCCCAAAACATCCGATGAAACATCCAGACTCTGTGCAGTCCAAATTTTCCGCAAATAATTTCCCATCATCACCTCATAAGAAGTTGGAGCTGCAATTTCAAGTATATCTTTCAGCCTGTTTTCTGCAGCTGAATCAAATCTCCAAATCAACATACTTTTCTTTATTTAATCTATATTAATATACATCCAGTTAATGAAGGCTCTTAACTACTTCTAATTCACTGTAATCTGCAATTTTATAATGACGTTGGTTTATATCTTCGATTAGCCGGACCAGTTGCAGGAATTCTGAGGTATTCATCTTCGAAACATTTACAATAGGACAGCCATCTTTCAAAAATTGGACAGGGTCTGAGATAACGCCATTCTGACAAGCTCTTTTGTAAAGAGCAGAGCCGGGAAATGCTATAATCATATCTACAAACATTCTATAACAACTACGATTCTTCTTAAACCATTCGAGAGAAAAGATAGCCGTATCAAATGTTTCTGCACTATCTCCAAAAATAACTCCCGAACGAGAATTAAGGTTTGCTTCATTAAGCATATTCAGTGCTTTTTCTATTTGTGCCAGATTAATGCCTTTGCGCATGCTACGAAGAACCTCATTGCTGGCACTTTCTACTCCTACAAATACATAGCGGCATTTTGTATTTTTCAATAAATTTACTAATTCCTGGTTTATACTATCAATACGTAATTGAATCGACCAGATGAAATCATAAGGTTCTATCCGCTTACAAAAGTCCTCTACCCGTTTGTTGTCAGTTGCAAACAACTCTTCACGCAGAGCAATATATGATATACTATAGTGGGAAACCAGATAGTCAATTTCTAAAAAAATGGAGTCTAGTGAACGTTGGCGATAAGTCGTACCTGAAGGGTGAAAACAAAAAGTACAATTATATTTACACGAACGACCTCCGATTACTGAGACCTGAGAGTACTTTATTCCATCATCGCTTATATCCGGATTTTCATTGAGGTAAGTCCCATAATCAAATCCTTCATAATCAGGAAAAGGCAATTCATCCAAATTTACAATTTCTTTTCGCTGAGGCGTTCTAACCAGTTTTCCCTCTTCTTTAAAAATGACGCCTTTAATATAGCTAACCGACTGATTTTTTGTCAAAGCATTTACTAATTCTACAATTGTTATTTCCCCTTCTCCTATCACACCATAATCTACCTCTGGCAAAGCTTGCATAGTAACTTCCGGATCGGCAGTCATAATACCTCCACCAACAATAATCTTTATGGAAGGTTTTATTCTTCGCGCCAAATTTACCATGCGGGAAATATCAATATATTCTCCCGACAAACCTCCTATAGCAAAAATATCAATATCTGATTGATGAATTATAGTAGAAAGGATATCTTCTTCATCACCCTCTTTATGATTCAGATTAATTGTTAACACATTTGCTTTTTGTGAATGTTTCAAGTAAGATGACACATAAAGAATTCCCAATGGCATAACGTAATGCCCCCGATCTCCATAAGTTTCATAGCGAGGGATTACCAACAATATATTTAGCTTTTTTTTCGAAATCATAAGTTACTGTGGTTATATTTTATCTGCCCGTTTATGTAATCCCATAAACTTTGTTTATGTACCGAGCTATATCTCTTGCTGATAATTTCATAAAGATTTTTCTTTAAAGAATCCTTCGTAAAATTGCAAAAAGGTTCCTCAAATTCTTTTGGGAAAGATTTAGAAAACAGCCAGCATCCGGCTCCACAACTCCAACGGGCATAACATTCGCGGCATTCCCTGCGCGTATAAATATTATTTTCTTCCATAATATTGGAAAATTTGGTATTATCCATTACTAAACAGTCTTTATCTATTTTCCCATATATAAATTCATCATATAAATCCTCTTGTGGTGAAGAAACACGTGCACAGGAAGAAATGTCCCCATTAGGAGTAAGAACGACCTTACCTCTACATGCACGGGTTCGCAATATACTTGCAAGCTCCACAGAATTACAAGCTACTTCAATGCCAATTTCAGCACCTAATTCTTTTGCAGACCAATATTCATTCGAAAAATTGCCATAATAGTCGCCTAATTGTTGCGGGGTATTAAATAAATCAGCAGATAATACAGTATCGAAAACTATAGCTTTCAGTTTAGGAAAACGAACCGAAAGTTCTTCAACCATCGTTTTCATACTGTGAACACTTATAGGGGTGATTGTTGCTCTGATACCAAAAGGACATTCTTTTCGAAGCAATAAATCCATATTACGCGCAACACTATCATAACTACCTCTTTCTAAGTCCTGAAATTCTTTTAAAACCTCAAATGACACAACAAGATTAATTCTTTGCTCCTTAACGAAATCGATAATCTCAGGAGTCAAAAGACTGCCATTTGTTACTAATCCGTGACTGTATTCGCAAGATGACTGTTTAGCTTTTTCTTTAATGTAATCCACCGTTTTCTTTATTAAAGGGAAACTAAGCAAAGGTTCCCCTCCTCCTGAAAAGTTTATTCTATATGTTCTTTTTTGAGATCGTTCGGGCGAAAATAAATAATCGACAAGTACTTTAATATGTTCGAATGAGACTTCTTTAGCAGAACGACCTGCAGCAGAATAACAATAAGAACAGCTAAAATTACATTTAAAATTCATCAATATATCAATTTCTGTAATACCATCATGGCTATCCGGAATTTCATATACATTCTGATTGCGTTGTTCCTTTAATTGTTTTAATAGATTATTTTGGGCATCAGTCCCGATATTGTCACCCGAACATATATTTTCAATATTAACAAGTTCTTCTTCATTAGCTACCAAAACATGTCCGCTCAGAGGAGAGTATATAAAATATAATTTATCTTGTGGAATATTCCATATATCGCCCACTGGGATTGCATATATGTCATTTTGGAAAAGTAGTGGAAATTTCATAGTTCTTATTATAATTTAGATGCTATTTCGGAAATAAAATTTTTCCCAGTTGATTTTTGGAATTTGTCACCTAATTCCGTTAAAAGGCTATGGCGAAGTAATTGTCTGGTAAAAACACATACCTCGTCAAATACTTCGGGTTTATAAACACGTCTTTGATTGGGGCAGCCGCTTCCACAATTCCATTTTGCCCAACAATCAATGCATTTAGGAAACGAGTTAATATTTGCTGATGTAAGTCTCTCGTAAGCGGCATCATCAAAAATTATTTTTTCTTCTTGTATTTTTCCGAAAACAGCATCATTATACCCACTTTCATTCGGAGACGATGTAAAAGCACAAGTGGTAAAAGTCGCATAAGGCGTTAAACAGTAAAGGCTTCCACAAAACTTTTCTCTCAATGTATTAATAGCTCCATAGGAACTTGAGAATATTTTAATCCCATACTTTTTAGCGATGGGAAAGGCTTTTGTAAAAGACTCAAAATACTCCGCATAAAATTTTTGTAGTTTGTTTGGAGTATTAAAATAATCTGCATCAATTACTGGTTCACATATTAATAAATCAACATCAGGATATTCCCGATAACACAATTCAATCATCTCTTCCAGGCGTTTTACATTTAATTCAGTAATAGTAGACCGAATCCTGCATTTTATATTATTCTCTCCAAGAAGCTTCAGATTTTCTGAGACTTTATTAAATTGACCACGTTGATCATCTTGTATATCTGGAATAACTTCAAATGAAATTTGCAGTTCGAAATTATGCTTTTTATAAAAATCCAGCATTTCATGAGTTAGTATAGAACCGTTTGTAGTTAATTCCTTCTTTAATTCGATACCATTTTTTATAGCTGTTTCTTCTGCATATTCTGTGGCTTGGTCTACAAGAGTCCAAGACAATGTAGGTTCTCCTCCTCCTATAAACATAATTTTTCTACACACAGGTGACTTTCTATCCTTTGATAAGAAGAAATCAAGAGAGGTCTTAATTTCGTCCAAAGTAAGTTCTGCTTTCGAACGTCCTTCGGCAGAATAACAGTATTTACAATGAAAATTACACTTTTCATTTAGTAAAATGTAAAGTGTTGCTGTTGAATCGTATCCATCGTAATAGAGATTTCTGCCTTCTAGAGGAATATGTTTTTCAAGCTTATTTAACAGATCATTTGATTTTTGTTCGCTCACCATCTTTTCCAAGGCAAGAACCTCATTAGGTAAAGCTAATAAAAAGCAATTTGCTAAAGGAGAAAATATCAAATAACAAGATTCTTTCTCTTTATTAAAGAAATCACCTGCCGGAATTATAAATATATTCCTTTTATTAAGATGTGGAAAGTGCATATTTTATTTAATTTATAAATTAATTTAAGTTTTTCATGAAATGGTAGCCTCTTTAAGGCTACCACCAGACATGTTTCATTTACTGAAACAATCACAGCATCCTGCATTGCAAGAAACTTCGCTAACTTCAAATACTTCTGTCAACATATCTGTAAAATTTGAAATTATTCCTACTCTATTTGGGCTTTTCGGAGTACGCCTTATCCTTCATTCTTGTTTGATTCATGAAAACCAGAGACATGATTAGATCCTACCTTCATTATCAGGATAAACAGATATATTACCAGAATTGGTAAAATAATAACCGAATAGGGATGCTCCTTCCCATATATAATGATTATTATAATTGAAACAGCATACAGACAAACATCAACAAACTGCATATAACGTTCTGTCCTGAACAACTTAGATCGCTCCTTCCATATTTGGTCCATTTCTTTATAAATGTCTTTACTATATTGTTTGTTGAATTCGGGATGACAATGCAGTAAAGAGTCTCGCTTTTTTCGCAATTTTTCTAAATGGTTGCAAAGCTCCTGATCTTTCTCTAATTCAGATATGTATTTGGCTCTAAATTGAGCATTATGAGATATGAGTATATTATATAATGAGAATAGGAACATTATTATTATTTATAAAAGTTTTTTCCACAATCATCGCAATGCTTTCCTCCTTCTACTTTGATTTCGATACCATTCGAATAATATTTATTTGAGGTATTCTTACTCCCACAATCAGGACATTTTGTATCCAAAGCACCTGCTATTTTCAGTATCAGACCTATGATGCCACCAATAACCATTCCGGTTAGAAAGTTGCTGATCGCAAAGTAGCTAACAACACCCCCTAAAAGACCAAATATCGACATAGGTTTTACATAAGGGCCTACTATGGCCCATATATAACCCAATCCGAATAATATTTTCTTCAGGAGAAAAAGAAGAATTGCAATCCCAATAATTACCACAATTATACCACCGATTGTTTCCATAGTTATATATATTATTTAATATTTTCTACCACTTCCCCTTTCACAAACCTAAAGGTCTTATTGCTACCATCTCTATAATAAACAGTACCAATTCCGTGAAATTTCGTATTTTCAAAAGTGCCTATATATTCCCACCCTTCGTGAGAAGTAAAAGTCCCATGCCCCGAAGCAATTCCATCTACCCAACTGGCTTCGAGCCTATCGCCATTAGCCCAAATATATGTCCCCATTCCATGCGGTCTTCCTTGCTGGTTTTGCTCTCCTGTATAAGCATCTTTATTTCGTGTATCCCTTTGTGTTTCCAATTGCTGGCTTCCATGTTTTTCATTCTGAACATTTTTTTTAATATCTTCATATACGACATACAATTGATTACCTTGTACCGTAAACCACTGGATACCTTTCCGATCCTTCACTTGCCATTCATAAGTGTCTAAGAGAGCTTCATCCGAACCAAATATGAATGCTATTAACTTTCGTTCTTCAGATGTGATATTTTCTAATATAATACCCAAAACTTCTATACTTTTTATATCTATTTTTTGCAAATAGATATTCTTTCCTGTTATACATTGCCCTATGTTCCAGATATTAGAATTATTATTCGGAGAAGTATGCTCTGATGAATAATTATTGTTTTTGAAATACCCTAGTAATGCCTTCCTGTCTCTTATAGTATTAATGCTTTTCCAATTATTATTTTTATCTAACAACGTCGACAAGATTGCATAATCGGATTGATTAATTACTACATTCTGAGAAATATATGCAAATGAACCATCATAGTTTACCTTATGCCAACCATTTTCAGGTTCTCCTAGTGTCGTTATTTTAGTTCCTAAAGGCAACGAGGACCTGATATTCGTTTTATCTTTATCTGAAGGGCTGGAACGAATATTCGCTACATCAGAATAAATCACATATTCATTATTCTTATTCAGTAAATTCCCGTATGAGACACTCGATTCTTTAGGAATAAATTGCCAGAGAATCATACCAGCTATTAGCATACAAGAAATGATGGCTGTCGTTTTAGAATAAAGAAGTTTACCCAATATTAAAGAAAGAAGAGCTAGTATGCCTGCTAATATTCCTGCTACAATCGGAGTCAGAAAAAAACCAACAACACCAACAATAATACCAACAATAAAACCTTCCTGCACCCATGCCAGAATAACAAAGAGGATATAAATAATCCAGATAAAAACAGGAAGAATATCTTCAGTAAACTTATCAATTCCGTTTAAAATAGAATTCTTGATCCGGTCAAACAAAGAACGCTGATATACAGGAGCCCTTCGTGGCTCTAATCGCCGGATAAACTCCAGAGCTCTGAATGTATTCGTACTATCCGATCCGGCAGTAGATTCCAACATTCCAGTTTCCGGATTGAAATATTTATTTCCGATCTTCAGCTTCTTTGCCATGTATCAGCGTGACTTATTACATGAAAGACATTCTTCGTCTTTTGTTAATTTTACACCATACCACTTCATTATTGTTGGCATATTACCAGCTCCGTTAAATGATCCCCAATTATCATAAAATTTTTCTCTACGATTAGCCCATATGTAGTAGTCAAATGTTAGTTCTTCTTCTAATGAGGCTATACCGGACTGAAGATCCCTGGATAGTTCAACAAGAGATAATTTCACCATCATGTTATATATTGGAGCAATATCTGAAGACAAACCAACCTGCACTATAGCATTTGCATCGTTTTCGGATACATATGCCGGAATACTACCGGTTTCTCTCGCCCGTTCTAAATTTGAGATCTCCTCTTGCGTATTGAACCAGTTATTCCCAATAAGACAGCAATAACATGGTCCTTCCGGGCGGAGGCGGAAAACATCCCCACCTTCGGCACGGGTTATTGCCCGCCCAAAAAGCACAGTTCTTTTATGCTTTACAGCCAAATCATTAATCAAGAAACGACTTTGATTATTATCAGTAGCACATATAACTAAATCAGTTTTCTTTATGTGTTCTTCCAATAAGGTTTGGTTTGTTGTTATATCAATATCTGTTTTTTCTGTATTAGCATATGGATTTTTCAGCTTTATTGCATCTGAAACAGCATTTGTCTTTAGCCGTCCCAATTCATTCACTCCACAAATATGACGAGCGATATTATGCAATTCGACTCTGTCAAAATCAATCAGGCTGAAATTACCAACACCAGCCTTTGCCAGCTCTACAGCTATCTGCGAACCGAAGCTGCCTAATCCAATAATCAGAACATGTTTCTTTTCAAGAATATCTGTTTCGAGAAGTCCTTTACTCCGTGAATATAAATCACTTTTGTTTGGAACAAATTTGATATCTATGTCTTTAATTCCCTCACGGTTTCTTATAAATCCCTTTTTTAATAAAACATTATCTGTAATACAGAAGTATATTCCAATAATAGAACTATTAAAATCATTTTGTGCATTATAGTATCTAAGGGATTCTTGTTCAAATAAAGGCTTACACTCATTTAGCGCTTTCTCTTCTTCAAAAAACCGGTACATACATACAGACGGACTGCCCGATGGTGAAATCTCAGGATACTGAGTATATACATGAAATACCTCCTCACCCTTCCACTCAAAAGCGACTCCGTTTGTTTCTTGTATATTATTATCAATCAAATTCTGCAATTGGTTCTGATAAACATAAACTATTGATGCCATAATAGATTTTTTAATATAGATAAGCAAAGCCTTCTTCTGCCATTTGAGTTACTACTGTTACATCCGGGTCTACTTTTTCATTTTTACGTGCAATTTCAAAATTTCCTGTTTGAGGATTAAATACTAAATTATTGCCGGTATTACTTACTTTGTTTTCATATAGAGCATTTCCTAGCTCTTGAGACGTATTCTTTTTCATATCAGTATATTTTTATAAAATCAGTTACGGTTGGTGAGGTAAAAACTTATCGATATCATATCCTGTTTTCAGATGATTTTCATACATTTCGAGCCACATTCTAGATTTAAGGATAACCTTATATAAGGTTACATTTGCAGACCAGCTAGACGTCCCGTAATGGCAAATACGTACGCAACCACTTTCTCCCTGCAATACATGCATTGATGCACTTGGAGACATCAGACTCCCTCCATATCGGGATAGCAAAGGCTGAGGGTGTATTATAAAGACTTTAGGTATATTATATGGGAAATTTTGTGACAAATCGATTTTTAACGTATATACTTTTTCAGAGTTTGTCTTGACCCCCACAAGTAAATGAGCATTCCGTGTTCCTATATCATTAAACATATAATTTGATGGAGGAAAATACCTGCTTAACACAGCTTTTTCTAAATTTAATCTATCTATATCCATAATCAACAATTTTGGACTGTTATTGAATAATAATTTATAAAGTCATCGGCTAAAGCATTTGTGTTGTTCCACATTATATCATCTGATATCAAGATCTTTTCGTTACCTTCAAAGACGTATATTTCAGGTGCTTCTAAAGGAAAGCCGGGTGGGAAGGATATCTGCAGAAGAGAATCTTTTTCTTGCAGATTTATACAGATAATTCGATCTTTAATCAGTGGTTGTACTATACTATGTGTTCCCGACAAAAAGTCAATAATCTTTTTCAGATCTGTATGACTATCTTCTTGCTGCATCCAGTCCGGCATTTGAGGGATAGTCCCTTCTTGTGATGTGCCTTGGATTTCATCTATTGAATTGATATTAATATTTGCAATGCGGGCAACCGGAGTAAGTGGCTTATAATTCAATTCAGGATAGCGAATGTCAAATTCTTTACGTATTGGGCTTTCCTCGTCCAGTACGGTCCATGTTGGGACAGAATATTGGATGTCTGATGTATACAGGAAAGGATTTATTGTAGATACCCTGTCATTACAATTACCTATAATCAGTAAGAATTTATCCATTGACGCACTCCGCATTCCTTTTATTATGGTTGATGAATCGTGTCCGCTTGGCCTTGCCAATCCTAGTTTATGATGAGAGTGCCATTCGCCAATATGTTGCAGGGCATGTTCTGTTATCAGTCTTTTACCGATTCGCAAAAGATGTTCATTATCTTGGTTAAAAAAAGTAGTTTCATGATTGGCCTTTATTCCCGGCCCTATCACATATTGTATAATAGGATTTCCAGAGTGTGTCCAGAAGCCGAACAGGTTACCTCCCGTTTCAATATCAGGACAGTCTAATATGCATTTTGAAATATATTCCAATTCGCTTTTATAGATGAATACCTTATCATTCACCCTATTAATATTCTTATTTTTTTTACTCCATATCATATATATTATTGTATTTTTATAATTTTAATTTACTTTGTCAAATAAATAGAATTTATCGCATATAGATTGTCTACATTTATATACATTAATCATTGCAGAGCCATGGAATATAAAAAACCGGTAAAGGAAATTTTAATTATAGATGATCATGCAGGAATCCTATGGGGAATCAAAGCCTATCTGAATTCTTGTATGCCCGAGCTTAACGTAATGACTTTTAGTGAAGGTATTCCGGCTTTGAAACAAATACAGGCACAGAAGTATGATGTATATATTATCGATATTGAATTACAAGATATTGGTGGATTAAAGCTTGTAAAAAAAATAAGAGAATATGACTCTGAGGCTAAAATTATAATATATACTAAGCATGAAGGCATATGGGATATAATAAACTATAAAGCTGCAAATGTAAATGGAATCGTATTGAAAGGCCCGGATCTGGAACCTCTGAAAAGTGCAATCGATGCAGTATTGGATGGAGAGAAATATATATGTGAAAGATTCAGGTATTTATCGGTTCCATATAATGACTTGAACCCGGATTCTCACTTGTTGAACGAAATAGATATTAGTTTCAGGGACTCGGAAATGGAGATAATCCAGTTGCTGGCAAAAGGGAAAACCTACAAAGAAATATCGAAAGAGACTCCCTATAAAGAAAACTCTGTACCTAAAACAAAAGCCCGTATCTTTGATAAATTTTCTGTAAACAGTTCTGAAGAGCTTATAACCAAAGCTCTGACAAATGGATTCCCGGTAAGGAAACAAACTAAAGATAAGAAGGGATATTAAAAGTGAAACATACTTTAGTTCCTTGGTTAATAACTGAATGTATTTCAAATGAGCCTTGCATCACTCTTGCTCTATCTTCCATATCCTTTAATCCCAAACCTTTTTTGATTTTTTGAGGATTAAATCCTACACCATCATCTAAGATATTAACAGATAAATTTTGCCCTGTATAGATAACATCAATTGATATGTTCTCTGTTTTGGCATGTTTTATCGAGTTGCTTACAGCCTCCTGAATTATACGATAGGATGCTATAGCATATACCGAAGGCAAATCGTTCCATTCTTCATCTGTAGCTATATTCAAGTGTAGCTTTATATCCGAAAGAGTATTGTATTTTCTGACAAAGCTTTGCATGATATCTACAAAAGTCACATCTGCCATTATAGGAGGATTTAGATTGTGAGATATGTTGCGTATATTGTTATATGCATCATGAAGTTGCTTCTTTGCAGAAGTATGATCCAAATTATTTTCCAAATGCATACATACAGCCAGTAAATCATTGGCAATACCATCATGTAAGTCCTTGGCTAGCCTTGTCCTTTCCGATTCAAGTCCTGCAATATACTGCTCTGTTAGTTTTTGTTCCGAATCTTTCAACAAACTTTGATATTCCTGTTCTTTCTGTTCTATTTGGTGTGCTAATAATAGGGCCTCCTTTTCTTTATTCAATCTCTTTATTCTATTATAAAGGAAAGCGATAAAAAGCAGTATAATTATAAATGAGCTTATTGAAATAATTAATGTTCTTTGAAAACGTTCCTTTTGTTTTTCTTCATTGAGCCGACTTATCTCTAAGTCTTTCTGGGCTGTTTCATATTTTGTATAGAACTCATCAATCGCATTACTATGCTCTTGTTTATATAATGAATCTCTCAATACATAAGCTTTTTCTTTATATTTAAATGCATTCTTATAGTCACTTCTACCCTCTTTATATGATTCAGATAAATGATTTAGAACTTTTAAAGTATTTATTTTTCCTATCCGATGTAAACTATCATCCACATTTAAGAATGCCTCCGAATGAAAGATGCTTTTCTCGAAATCCTTCAGGTGGAATAGGTGAGACTCAGCCATAAGATGATATCTTATGCTTGGTAACTCTTCATTCTTATTTAATAATTTTTCGGCTTCCCGCAAATAAAAAGAACAGGAATCCAAATTATTCAATTCGCTATGAACATCAGCCAAAGCTATATGGTTCAGATAGATTTGTTCTTCATTATCATTTTTTGTGTGTGCGTTTGCCAAATATAATGTATCCAAAGCATTTTGATATAATCCTGCATTTATCAAAAATGAACCATGCTCTCTATATGCTCTGTCTGCATAATAAATTTCATTTGGATATTCAGAAATGAGCTTCATAGCTTTCCGTGAAAGGAATAATGCTTGTTCAATCTTATTCCGTTCTGAGTATAGTACAGAAAGATTTAATAAAAGATGGCATGCCCTATTTATATCTTTTTCTTTTTCATAATAGGTCAAAGCTTTTTCATAGTATTTGATTGACTCCTGATATTTTCCTGTTTTATCGAAAATAGCCCCAAAGGAATTGTATGTTTCATAAAGTATTTCTAAATCATTATTTAACGAAGCTAATTTTTCAACTTCTTTATAATAAAAAAGAGCCGTTTCCGCGTCTCCTTTACCAGAATATGCCAACGCAAGATTAAACATAAAGTACCACAACCTTGATTCATCTTCATATTCTGCACTTTCAAGTATTTCCAATGCTTTTTTATGATTTAAGATAGCATCTTCATATTTTCCTATCATGCTATAAGACAAGCCAATATTATCATAACCTTGTGCTATATACTCTGTTGCATTTATTTTTTCAAAATATTTAATTGCTTCCTGACTTTTCTTTATTCGTCCTGTATTTCCTTCATCGATTGCCGCTAGCTCACCCAAATACATCAATGCAAATCCTATCTGCAAATCATCATTTTGTTCAATAGCCTTTTCATATGCCAACAACGCAGCTTTTCTATAGTTCGCACTATTCGGACCTTCTTCTTCATAGTAACGCTGGGCCTGGTCATTCCATTCATTGGCTATTGAAACCTCTTCATTATGTTCTTTATCTTTTACTGTTTCATTTTTAATTTCCGAAGAACAGCTAAATTGCAATATTAAGAATAGAATAAAAAGGCAATTTCTCATAATAGTGATTGGGTAAATAATTCAAATTTAATATTCTAGAGATTAATTAAACAAAAGTAAGTAATAATTGACAATTATTGAAGAATAAATTAAAGTACACATTTTCAATTAAGAAAATCCTTATATTTTCCTCCCCTTATTTTTCTTCTGGATTATTGTAGGCATATCTGGTTTCTTTTCGACTTTTTGAGGTTTGGGTAATCGTGGATCGTCCCATGATTCCTTGTATTCCATATCTGATTTATCACTTTTCCAGAGGTAAGGATAGGCAAAAGTTCCGATGCCATACCATTTGACTTTAGCTTTGGTAATATAGCCGCTTTCAATAAGTATTTTATCCCTGATACGCATTTCGTATCTACCATATTTGACAAATTCATTTGGATTTTGACGACTGAAAAAAGCTTTATTCTTTTCATCATTCAGGAAAACGTATAATGAGAATAGTCCATTTCCATCTTTTTTCTTCATATTTTCCAGATAGATAAAGCCTCCTTCTTTTAAAGTTTTCCATTGTTCAGAAGATAGTTCAACTCCGCCAATAGCTGGTAATTTAGATTTGTTTTTAGTTTGCTGTTGTACTTTCTGAAGTTCCTTTTCGGGCTGTTCTTGGGCTTTCTTTGCCTGTTCTCGTAACAATTCTATATTCTTTTCGAACTCCTTTTTGAGATTCCCGAAACTAAATTTCCTATCAATCTGCGAGCCTTTGAAAGCAATATTATTGTACCAGAACGATACGCCCTCAATCTCATTGTTTGTCCGTTTGTGTTTATATTCAATCTCAATGCCGAATTTCTGTAGGCTGAATCTTAAATCAGCCGGATTCTTACAAGTTGGTAAAAACAGATTTTATCACATCATGAATATAGTATTTTACCTTGTCGGGATTATCCAGTTTCTCCCTTTTTACCTTTTCTTTTCCCTTACCGTAAGTCAGGTTATATTTATCCTTTAGCTTCTTGCAGACCTTGATATTCCGCTTATAATCATGATTGACAGATATAAGTTTTAGCTCGTTGTCAATACGGTTGTAAACAATATGCAGATGGGGATTATCTGTATTATCGTGCCTGACAATAATATATTGCGTATTTTGAATGCCCATTTCCTGCATATATTCTTTGGCTAATTGCAGCATAAATTCATCGGTCATTCTCCCTTTGTCTTCGGGAGAAAAGGATATAGGAATATGCCCGACAGGTTGTTTGATTTCTTTCCTGCCGGATCGTTGCATAGCGAAACTGCGGATAATATCCTTTGTATTATCGGCCAAGACAGCTTCCACTTCAAGTAAAGTTGCTGTATCGTTCATCACATATGATACACAGCCTTTGAATGATTTACCTTTGATATTCTTAGCAATCATCTAATAGTTCCCTTATTTGAAAGGCAATATGTGCTAATTCTATACTGACCTGTGTAAACCCTGATTTATTGGCTTGTTTGGCTGTCTGGTTTAGGTTATTAGACATACCAGCCAGCTTCCGCATCAGATTGAGTTCTTCCAATGTAAATCGTGATTTTATACTTCCGTTAAGTGTCATTTCACGGGCATATTGCGTTGCTTTCATACCCAGTTTTTCGGCTCTCTCTTTTATGATATTATAATCTTCTTCCGTCAGTTTGAGATTTATAGAAACAGAAAGTTTCTTCTTCTCTTTCTTTGGCCTTCCTCTGCGGAGAGACTTCGCTCCCAATTTATTCTCCTTTTTCTTACTTTCCATAACGATTCCTTTTATGGTTATGGAATATCTCTAGATGCTTTTTTGCATCCAGGCGAGCCGTAACAAAAGCGACCAACGGGAGATGAAGTGAAGGATTGCCACACAGCTCTTTGGCGTTGCGACCAGCGGGAGCAATGGAAAAGGGCTGTTCAGTGACCTCAAAATCCGCGACCGGCGGGAGCGGGTTTTGAAGCGGAAGATAAATTCAAGGTACTCCGGATTTATCTTCCGCGTGGTCACAGCCCCCTGCAAGGGCAAGGTATGCACGAAGGTTGTCCGAAAATGTGCGAAGCAATTTTCGGGTAACCCGTGCGATTACCTTGCTTCTATGTTGTAATCCAAATAATTTAGCAAAAAGTTTCAACATCATTATAATTTATTTACTTTAGGGTTAGGGAATTGAAGAGGACTCAGGCTCCGCTGAGGAGCAACCTGACAGCAATAGATTCTCTGACAGTATGCAGTAATGCAGAAATTAGGGGAGGTATCTTTAGCCTCCCTTTCTTCATTGCTGACACTGTCTATATGGCTAAAAAAACCTTTATCCTATATCAACATCCTTCTATTAGCGTATCCAATGTGGAGCAAATAATATTGATCTCACATTTTAATCGCATTACCCCTTTTAGCGAATAGGTGCAACTGCCACAATCTACTTGACGTAGTTTATCTACAAGCAAGGTATAGTGGTCTATTGCAGGTAAAAGAAGTTGATATATGGATTTTATAATTAAAGGAGGTTTTCATATTACTACTCCTGTTTGGTACTGATGTTTATCGCGAAGGATATAATAAATCCTACAAGCCAGTTTTCGTGCTATCTTAATGATGGCCACGTTATATTCTTTGCCCTCTTTCCTGTACTGTATAAAGCTTTGCATCATTGCCGGATCTTTCTGGACAGCAATATGAGAACTCTCAACGAGTAACACCCGCAGATACTTGTTGTGACGAAAGGTAATTTCCCCGTTTTGTTGTGTTTCGCCACTCGCCCTGTATGTAGGATGCAATCCCAGATAACCAATAAATTTCTTGGTGTTGCTAAATCTCTTTATATCTTCTACTTCAGTAAGGATTGCCATAGACGTAATCAGGCTGATCCCTGGAATAGTAATCAAATTATAATAATCAGAGCTATATCTGTTATTCTGCGATAATTCTCTAATTTTTCGTGTGACACGCAACAACTTCTCTCTATGGGTCGATATTTTATCCAACATAACTTCCTTAGCCTCCATTCCCGAAGAGCTACCCAGATCAATATTGCGAATCCAGTCTACAAATCTGCGGGAAAAAGAGAGATTGGCTCCGTCAAAATCTGTCTTGTATTTTATACCATAGAAGTTGAGCATAGATTTTGTTTGATTCTTGTAACGTTTGATATCATGCACTATCCCAGCTCTTACACGCAGCAACATACGATCGTTCAATGTAGATATATCCGGTACATGGATTCCCCTTAGCTGACCAGCCCTCAGAGCCAATACTATTTTGAGGCTGTCAACACGGTCATTCTTCTGCACTTCTTGCTTTTGTGAGGTCGGAATATCAGCCGGATTGACGACAATATTTTCTATACCCAACCTGATTAATTCATTGTGAACAGAGAATCCGCAAAAGCCGGCTTCATAAGCAGAAAGATAATTGCCTCCCGGATAATTCGTATGCAGATACTTTTGTAGCAGGGAACCATAGGTATCATTCCCTTTAGTTGATCTTAGTACAGTGGAGGTATTGCTTATCGAAAATGTACGCCCGATAATATAGTCGGTGGCGATGGTCACAGACCAGGAACTGAGATGAACATCCAGACCAATGTAAATTTGTTGTTCAGTGAAATCTAAGGATATTTGCTTTGTTGTTTTCATGGTATGTATTATGATTAGTTTAACAAGCTTATTGGCTGTAAATTTAGAATTTAACCCAATAAGAATACTTTTGCTAATCACATTACAAACATAGGGTCTAATTTGACGACGAGAAAAAAATAAAGAGGCGGGAGTCTCTTTGTTTTTTGAATTGGTGGCAACGTTTTCACTCCGAAGGGAGTGCATTATCGGATACTTCCGATTTAGCAATACGGTTGGTGTATTGCCTATTGCTCTTCAAGGATAGCCGGAGCAAATGAATGGTAGAAAGTGGATTAAATTTCTCATATCATTGTATAAATTAGCTATATCCGACATGGATACTTCGACAAATATAGATCGTTAAATCGATAGTTATATCATTGACAATATGATGTGTATAGCTTTGCTTGGAGATGCATTTATTTGCTATACTGCCTGACAAAATAGAGTCACTCTTATTGCTCCTATTGGTAATATTACTATCTTTAGTACATGTATAATGGTGAGCAAGACATAGATCATGACAGTAATGTTCCCGAAGTATTTCGGGCTGTACAGCAGAGTCTCAATGATTTTGCGGCAATCAACTATGAAACGGCACTTGCTCTGGTCTCACAACCACAATTGACCGAGGCAGAAATGCTCCACTATAAAAGTAAAGTGTTGGATATCATCCGCAACAATCCTCCTCTGGCAAGCTTGCCCAAATACCTTCGTGACGGAAGAGAAGACTATCTTTGGTACAGTGATTTTTATGATGAGATAAGTAAAGATGTTTATCATCAGTATCATACATTTATAAAACCAATAGCTACAATAACTCCAAGCAACTATACTACAGAGTTAAATAAAATCGATTTGCCTTACTTTAGAGAATTGGTAGATTTGGTTAGTCTCGAACGCTTATGTACAAAATATGAGAAACTTCTTCCAAAGCCTAAATTAGATATTCATCAGGAAGAACCACAAGTAAAGAAAACAGTTGTTATTAAGAATGCTAAACCCAAATCTACCAAACGTTCTTATTTACCCAAACTAGGCAAAGAGCAATATGCACTATTAGCAGACTGCATAGAATCTATCAAATTGTTTCGCTCAAAAATAAAAGTATCTGAACTAAAGAAACTACTTTCAGGAAAACTCTCCGAACCACTACAGGTAACTAACCAAAAGACATTGGTCTATCTCCTTGACCAACTGAGCGAACACAAATACATCAAAGCCCAATGGGTATCGGTTGCCGATGGCAATAAAGACTTTATATCCTTTCGCACAGAGGGTAACAAAGAGCGATACGGAGATAGTGCACACTATATCGGTATGCAACAACTACTCAACTGCCGTAACCGCAACAAGCGGGAAAGTATTGTCGGATTGGAAAATATAGAAGACCTGATCGAAGAGCTAAACAAATATAAACTTGAGTAGTTAAAAAAACTTATTCGCCTATATTTTCTATAAATATTTCTATCCTTTATTGAATTTGCATTATCTGCTGTTATCCAGCATATTACATTATACTTGTCGTATAGCCATTATTCCCCAATTACCCCTTACTGAGTATATATCCCAATTGAAACAATTTAATAATCAATAGTATACAATCCTAACCTGTTAGGTAAAGCTGTTATGCTCACAGGGCAGGGATTGAGAATGGATTATACTTGCACTTGATTTCGGAAACAGCGATATACACAGCCGTATACCGCTTATCCTTTCGAAAGATGTAAGATTATGGGTAAAACCAATCGGATCAGAGATACTTGAGTGGGTCTGTCTTAATTCTATTTTAACAAGTCTTATTTTATAAACATTTAAAACAGATTTTTATGAGTGAAGATATCAAAAAAGATAAAACAGCAGATCAGCAACCAGATGTATCTGATATGTTTGATAATAGCACATGAGTAGCTAATTCAGCCAGAGGCAAGCTTTCTCGCAAGAAAGACGAAGAAGAGTATACCAATCGATTTTGGGCAACACGAAAAATCAAGGATTATACTCCAGTCTATATCGATGTTCGGATGAAAGAAAAGCTGCAAATGCTTGTTGCCTCATTGCAACATATTGTGCCGGAGATCACTCCCACTATTTTGTTGTCGAATATCCTAGCCGACCATCTGTCGGTAAACAGAGAGCTGATAACCCGTGCTGCCAACGAAGGGCTAAAACGTTCCCTGGCAAGTACATTTAATAGCGATAAAGAGTAAAACGAAAAATAATAACAACTAAACTGAATGACTATGGAAATTGTTTGTATAGACTTACATACATGGGAACTGTTGAAACAACAGATCAGTAGATTAACTTCTGATATGGCTGCATTGAAAGCTTTATATTGTATCAATCCCAGAGACGGATGAATGGATTCGGCAGATGTCTGCCGTGCTTTGGGAATCTCGAAACGCACTTGGCAGACTTGGCGGAATAATGGCAAGATACCATTTGCAATGCTGGGTGGTAAGGTCTACTACAAGGAAGAGGATATTTCTGAATTGCTAAAAACCGATATGAAGTATACAAACAAATAGCGATGGACAAATTTATCAATTATGAGTCCGAAGAGTTCAAGGAACTCGAAGGGCAAATAGAGCAAGCCTTGAACGATGTACAGGATGTTCGTGATAAGCATCGCCCAACATTGGCAGAGGAACGTTATCTGAGTGGAGAGGAAGTGATGGAGTATCTCCATATCTCACCTCGCACGCTTCAGACTTTGCGAGATAAGCGGATGATCTGTTATACAGCTATCGGAGGCAAAATACTTTATCCCGAGAAAGAACTTCAAGAGGTATTGCATAATAACTACCGATCGCCCGAGCTTCCTTTCTAATGAAAAATAGAATAATAGATATGCAGATTCTAAGGAGAGGGAGTTGAAGTTGCCCCACGCATAAAATGAAAACAAGCATTCTTGATGTTAATCAGGGATGCTTGTTTACTTTTGAAGATATGCGTCATCGTCGGGTCGGTCGTTTTCGTTGCAGGATACCTCTTTACATTTCGAGCAGGGAAACAGGCAAGCCTCGGAGCGAAAATACTATCCATAGGATGGAGATTTTCGTTTCCGACCCGTAGGGCTTCGGGCTTGACTGGTTTGCCTTGTAAGAAGTGACTTTCTCCTGCAATAAAAGGGCTGACTCGATCCTTATTGTTCTTATTCTATTCCACCTTAGCCCATTTGGGGATGATATAGGTCGATGGATTAACGGGGTTGTTTTCTCTCTTTTTGCGGGGCAACATTTCTTTTTGCTTTTTGGTGATTCGTTTGATGTTTCTGAAATCGGATTGAGAGCGGTCTGTCTCCAATTTATATTTATCCCCGATTTTATCCGTCAATACCGCCATATCTTTACTTATCTTGTCATTCGTGATTTTAGCGTAGATTTGAGTCGTGGTTATGCAGCTGTGCCCGAGCATCTGAGAGACTGTTTCGATGGGTACACCTTGTGAGAGGCACACTGTCGTTGCCATTGTATGGCGCCCCATATGCGAGGTAACCCGCTTATTCACACCGCATAACTTGGCTATACGTTGCAAGCAACGGTTCATATTATCGCTGTGGCTTGGTACAGGAAAAACAAAATTATTTTTAGCTACAAGGCGATATTGTTCAATCAGTTGCTTTGCTATCGGCAATAATTTGACATAAAATGTTGCATTGGTCTTTTTACGTTTGGCTATTAGCCATAATTCGCCATCAAAAGAAGTTTGAATATCATCGAAAGTCAATTTCTTGACATCCGCATAAGCCAAACCCGTAAATGCTTGAAAGACGAAAATATCCCGAATCTGGCGTTGCTTGTATCGGCGGAGCTCTACTGCCATGAAACGCTTGAGTTCATCTTCTGTTAGATACCCTCTGTCACGGGTCTTGGCCTTGAACCGGAAACCGGCAAAAGGGTTGACGTGTATATAGCCTTTACGTTGGGCAATCAGCATAACCTGTTTGAGCTTAGTTACGGCAGTAAGCAGGGTACTGCCTGCCAGCTTGCGTTCTTCGAGTAGGTAAGCATAATAATCTTCGATAAACAGGGGTTCAATTTCTTTAATGGGAATATCGGACAAATTATATCTGTCCCGAAGAAACATCTCTACCCGTTTGCGATTGATTAGCAATTGTTCGTAAGAGCCTTCGGTACGGTCTTTACCGACACGCCTGGCATAACTTTCGTAAAACTCGTCAGCAATAGAAAAGAAAGTGCGGAACTCATCGCCAAAACCAAGATACCCATTTTTGACTTTCTCGGCAGAGACAAAGTTATCTTTGTCGCAGATACTTTGGTACTGCTTGCCGATCTGGGTTTTGATGTTATCCAACTGCTGGTTGATTTTCTGTGCTTCGAGGCTTTTGCCTGCTGCACGGTTGGCTTTGGTGTCCCAAAGTTCGGGTTTGATGTTTAGCTTACAGCTAAACTGGGAGATAGTGCTATTTACAGTTATCCTTCCCATAATGGGGGCTTTTCCTGCTTTCAGATTGTTTTTCTTCAGGTAAAACAAAACCTTGAATGTACTTCTTGCCATAACTCTAATTTTTTAATTACAAATTTAGTTTACTTAGAGTTATCCGGTGCTATGCAAAATTACGCAAACCATTGAATAAGTGTCGAATAGACTCCAGTTTCGTAAAGTTACTCAGGTAATGATTTGGTAACTGAACTCGCTGTCATCTTTGCTTTTTCGTGCGTTTATTCTCCTTTGGCTAAAAGAGCCGTTTTACTTAATCCTTTGATTAAGTTTTAATTACCTTCGTTTGCTCTCCCTTTTCTAAATGGCTGCTGTTTCCTTAAAGTATTCGTTCATCTTCTGGTTAGAGCATATGGGAAATAGTTTCCCATCTTTTTGTTTGTCTCTGTACTTTTCAATTATAGCTAGTGGAACTTCGAGAAGTCGAATATTAGAGGGTACGCTCGTCTTTTGACGTTTGGTCATTACCCATTGATGTCCATCAAATGCGGTTTTGATATTATCTTCTGTTAGTTGTGCTGCATCAATATAGCTAAGACCTGTATAGCACATAAAAATGAAGATATCTCTTACTTGACCTAGTCTTTCGGTTAAGAATTCCTTTTCATAGATGGTATCAATTTCTTCCTGAGTCAATATCTCTCTAACAACCTTGGTTGTGCGGAGTTTTAAACCGCCAAAAGGATTAATCTTTATATCTGCTCCAGTATTCTTTATATAATGAAAGACTGTTCTAAATCGTTGGATAAACTTCAATGCTGTATTGTTATTACACTTATGTGTATTCATGAGAAAGAGTGAGAATTTTTCAACAAAAACAGGAGTCAGCTCAAAAACAGGAATATCTGAAAGATTGTATTCTGTTTTTAGGAACTCTTCTAAACGAAGTCTTGTCAGTTTGTAACGATTAGCAGTTGTGAGCGAAGTACCTTTTCCAATCTTCGATAAATAGAACTCATTGTGTTCAGAAAAATATTCCAATAACATCTTTTTCCGATCGGTATCTACACCTAATATGATATTCTTTATTTTCTCTGGAGAAACATAACCATAGTCACTTAGCTGTTTATAATACAATTCGTTTACTTTTGCGCTAATAGATTCTAGCAGGCGATTGGTGTTCATTGACTCTGCGCTTTTGCCGACTGCCTTTCCATTCTTAGTATCCCATAGTTCAGGCTTGATTTGCAACTTGGAGCTAAACTGAACTTGTTCTCCATTTATAGTAATCCTAACCATAATAGAAGAATTACCATTTTTGTTCACTTCATTTTTTCGGAGGTAAAACAATACACGAAAAGTTGACTTCATAAGATTCATAACACGTAAATTTTAGTGTTCAAAACTATTGTTAATTGTTAGAAGTCAGGCGGACAAAACACTGCCAAATTTCGACAAATAAACGAGTTACAGTCTAATTCGTTACGGACTTTGTCTTTTGCTCAATCCGTAACGATTCCGTAACGAATGTATGTCCAATATTGGTATTTTAATGACTGATTATGTCTGAGGGAGGGAATAAAAAAACTCCCTAAGAATCTATCTTAGAGAGTTTTGTCTTGTTTTGTCAGAAATGAGTCTTTGATTTTCTGATCTTTCTGTGATCCCGCTGGGGCTCGAACCCAGGACCCCATCATTAAAAGTGATGTGCTCTACCTGCTGAGCTACGGAATCTCCCTGTTGCTTTATTAAAGCGAGTGCAAAGGTAATAGAAAATATTTATTATCCAAATTTATACTTCTAAAAAATGCATGATATAAAAAGGTTTATTACTCTTATCCCCACACGAAACACCCATAAAATAATTATATACAAACACTTACAGACAAATGCTCTCATTAACTAAAAAGTCATTTTTTTAGTTTTATTTCCGTTCCTTGACAAGCAAAAATTGATTTTGAAAAATCATTCGGGATACCCCGTTAAAAGAATCTGAATTATCCTTTTTTCTTTATAACCAGATTTATTGTCCTCAGCATATAGGAAGGATGCCTGATTTAGCGGATGGAACATAAAAACTCATAAATCGGTAATTCTCTCTACTATACAAAGATATATTTTACTAACTTTGTTTAAAGTCCTTTACTATAGATGAAAAGAATACTTTCCCTCGTTATACTATTATTTTGTATTAGTGCTGTTTTTCCAAAAATATCACAGGATACAACACTTATTTCCCTGTATAAATTAGTAGAGCATAAAGAGCTTTACATGACAGAGAAAGAAGAAGGAATATCTGAAATAAAAAAAATGTTCAA
Organism: Dysgonomonas sp. GY75; assembly: GCF_015234155.1. NCBI lineage: Bacteria > Pseudomonadati > Bacteroidota > Bacteroidia > Bacteroidales > Dysgonomonadaceae > Dysgonomonas > Dysgonomonas sp. GY75. The sequence continues at coordinate 159,505 of NZ_JADCLQ010000056.1, read as the reverse complement.
AACACCCAATATTACACCGGAGCAGCGATATGACATTAACCTTAAACTCTATAATGAATATAAAACTTACATATCAGATTCTGCAATTTATTATGCCAGAGAAAATACTGTGATAGCAGAAAAGCTAAATAATCCAGCTTGGGCATACGAATCTCAATTGGATTTAGTATCACTATATATCGTTGCGGGAATGTACATAGAAGCAATCGATATTCTTAAATCAATAAATAACAAGAATCTTTCCGACTGGCTATTGATAAAATATTACGATTGCTATAAACAATTATACAACTATTATTCAAATAATAACCCTTATACTCGCATATATATAGAAAAAAGCAAATTATATAGGGATTCTTTGCTCAATGTTCTGGATGAAAAGTCCAATCACTATAAAATAGTATATGCTGAAAAACTATACGACGAGAATAAGTTGCTAGAAGCCAGACAGATTCTACAGAATCTTTTAAACCGGACAGAATCCGACACTCATGAAAAAGCCGTGCTTGCATATGCGCTTGCAAACATTTACAAAAAAGAAGGAAGCATCGGTTTACAAAAACACTATTATGCTATATCCGCTATCTGTGATATAAAAAATGCGATCAAAGAGAATGCATCCATGCAGGCCTTGGCTTCAGTCCTATATGAAACAGGTGAAGTAGAAAGAGCTTATGATTGCATAAAATCGTCGATGGAAGATGCAATGTTCTGCAATGCACGATTGAGAACATATGAAGTATCTCAGATATTCCCGATTATAGACTCTGCCTATCAGGAGAATGTAAACAAACAAAAGTCTGAACTACAACTATTCCTCATTCTTGTCAGTATATTATCCATATTTCTGATTATAGCAATAATATATGTGTACAGGCAAATGAAAAGAGTTGCCCGTATACGCAAGGAACTTTATCACACTAACGTAAAACTGAATGGGCTCAACACTGATCTACAATCAACTATTAATCAACTAAATGACGTCAACAAAGAGCTCTCTGATGTAAATAATGAACTATCAGAAGCAAATCAAATCAAAGAAGCATATATAGGACATTTCCTTGATTTATGCTCGACATACATTAATAAACTCGAAAAGTATCAGAATACACTCAATAAAAAAGCGGTGGAGAAGAAGTTGGATGAACTATACAAGATATTAAAATCCAGAGAGATGATTGACAATGAACTGAAAGAACTCTACGAAAACTTTGACAATATATTTTTACATTTATACCCTAACTTTGTTGAGGAATTTAACTCCCTATTGGTGAGAGACGGACAATTTATACTAAAACCAAACGAACTATTAAACGTAGAACTTCGTATATTTGCATTAATAAGACTGGGAATAACCGACAGTTCCAAAATTGCAAGCTTTTTACACTATTCTGCAAATACCATTTACAGCTATCGCACCAGAGTTCGGAATAAAGCCGCCGTACCCCGCGAAGAATTTGAATCTATGGTAATGAAAATAGGCATAATAAAGAAGAATTAAGGCATACCACATCCATATTTTTCAACACCTTCAAAGCATTTAAATATCTGTAATTTAAATATTTAACAATTTACGTTATCTATATTTTATCCATGTGGATTTTCTTTACTTAATAACTGCTTATATTTTTGCATGTAAGAGGTTAGGTCCATTTTCAGTCTCCAAAACTGAAGAAACTATGTTAACCATAAACAAGAAAAATTCATAAATCGTATAGACCATGAGAAAAGATCAAAAAAAGAAATGGGCATATGTGAGTAGAATAGGTTTACTTATTCTGACTTTACTTTTTACACTTCACTTATCTGCTCAAAACAAAAGAACAATTACAGGAACAATCCTCGATGAAAAAGGAGAAAGTATCATAGGGGCATCCGTTGCAGTAAAAGGTACCGCCAATGGCACTATTACGGATATCGATGGTAAATTCTCTCTCGATGTAAATGAGAATGACATTCTGGCCATAACTTATGTAGGGTTCTTAGCACAGGAAATTCCGGTAACAGGCAAATCCAACCTGCAAATTACCTTGAAAGAAAATGCGGAGATGCTGGACGAAATTGTAGTAGTAGGTTATGGCGTAATGAGAAAAAGAGACTTAACCGGAGCAGTTTCTTCCATCGATTCAAAATCGATGCAGGATAAACCCGTCGCCAATATCGGAGAAGCCTTGCAGGGAAGGGCTTCCGGTGTTCAGATCATAAATTCAGGTGCACCGGGCAGTAATGTTTCTATCCGAATAAGGGGAATAAGTACAATTAATAACAGTGAACCGTTATTAGTAATAGATGGCGTACCGACAGACCTTTCTTTAAACGCTCTCAATATGGACGATGTGCAAACAGTCGATGTATTAAAAGATGCTTCGGCTACAGCTATTTACGGATCAAGAGGTGCAAATGGGGTCGTTATTATTACAACCAAAAAAGGAAAATCCGGTGATGGTGTTGTATCATTCAGCGCCAATTGGGGTATACAGAATGCAACCAGCATGCCCGATATGCTAAATGCAAGTCAATTTGCGTCTTACCACAATGACATGATCGCAAATTATAGCGGGACGGAGAACCTGATGCAAAGACCCGATTTTGCTGATCCGACAACATTGGGAAAAGGAACAGACTGGATGGACGAATTGTTCCGGACAAGTACGATCCAGAATTACTCCGTATCTTATTCCGGCGGTACAGATAAGAGTAATTATTATGTATCAGCAGGTATTCTGGATCAGGAGGGGATTGTTACTGATACTTCTTATAAGCGGTATACCGTACAATTCAATGGGGAATCGAAAGTAAAACCCTGGCTTAAATTGGGCAATAATGTTACATTAAGCCATGATGCCAAAAAGCAGGGAAGCTACAGTATTCGCGATGCGATGGCCGCACAACCTACACAACCGGTTTACAATGAAGACGGAACTTATTCCGGCCCGGGCAATCCAGCATATTGGTACGGAGATATTAAGAATCCGTTAGGGAATGCAAAAGTCAACAGCCAAACTACCAAAGGCTATAATTTGCTGGGAAATATTTTTGCCGAGATCAATTTCTTCGATAAAGTTACTTTCAAAACGCTGGGTGGTATAGATTTTAAGTTCTGGGACAAGGAAAACTTTAGCCCTAAATACGATTGGAAACCGATTTCCCAACCCGAATCATACCGCTATGAGGAGTCCAACAAAAGCCTTACTTACCTTTGGGATAATACGCTTACCTATATAGATACCTTCAATGAAAATCACCATCTGAATGTGATGATCGGCTCGAGTGCCCAAAACAATGTATACAATAAAATGAATGCCAGCGTACAAGGTTTTCTGAGCGACAAGAATAACCAGTTATCTAACGGTTTGAACCAACCGACAGTCGGCGGAACGAAGAATGACTGGGCGCTGCTTTCATTTATGGGCCGTGTAAACTATAACTATACTGATAAATATTTGCTGACATTAACCGTTCGTCGCGATGGCTCTTCTCGTTTCTCAAAAGACAATCGCTGGGGAACCTTCCCTTCCGTTGCAGCAGCATGGCGTCTGTCGGAAGAAGCCTTTTATCAGAAGAACAAATGGGTAAACGATATAAAGGTAAGAGCTGGTTACGGAGTTACGGGAAATCAATGGGGTATAAATGAGTACGCCTATTTTACTAAACTAAAAACAGGACAATATGTATTTAACGGAACGCCTGTATCGACACTGTACCCGCTTGTAATGCCAAATCCGGATGTTAAATGGGAGACCGTAAAGCAATGGAATGCAGGGATTGACCTTTCACTGATCGACCAGCGTATTAATTTGTCATTAGACGGATATATCAAAAACACGACCGATATGCTGGTACCGATGGCGGTGCCTATCACAACAGGATATTCGGATATCTATGTACCAAGTATTAATGCCGGAAAAGTGCGGAATACAGGATGGGAATTAACCATATCTTCCCGGAATCTGACGGGAGAACTGGAATGGAACACAGATTTGAATGTCTCTTACAATAAAAATAAAGTCATCAGCATGAATGAAGGTGTACCTTTATTTACCGGAGATGATATCAATATGACGAAAGTATTGGTAAATTCCGAAGGCAATCCAATCAATTCATTCTATGGCTATGTAACAAATGGTTTATTCCAGAACTGGGATCAGGTCAACAACGCCTCCATACAAGTTCCGGGAGGAACAGCACCGGGGGATATCCGCTTCAGTGATCTGGACAATAATGGGGTCATAAATGACAATGACCGTACATACATAGGTAATCCGACTCCGGAATGGTCATTCTCGATGAATAACAGTTTTGCTTACAAAAACTTCGATTTGCAAATATTCCTGCAGGGAGTAGCCGGTAATGATATTTACAATGCAAACCGTATCTGGCAGGAAGGAATGGCTGTACCTCAAAACCAAACAGCTAAAGTATTGGACAGATGGACAGGGGAAGGAACCAGCAATTCAGTACCAAGGGCTGTATACAGCGACCCGAATAAGAATGCACGCCATTCCAGCCGGTTTGTTGAAGATGGTTCTTATCTAAGAATAAAAAACCTGACATTAGGGTATACACTACCTCAAGCAATCTCAAAGAAAGCCTATTTACAAACAGTACGCATGTACATGTCATGCCAGAATCTCTATACCATGACAAAATATTCAGGATTCGATCCGGAAGTTGGAGCTAATGGTATAGACCTAAGCACATATCCGCTTACACGTACGATCAGCTTTGGAGTAAATGTCAAATTCTAAGGTTATAAATTTAATATTAAAGAAGAGAAAATCATGAAAAAAATAATATATACAGGTCTTATAATGTTAGCATCTTTACTGGTCTCCTGTTCGGATTTCCTTGATAAAGAACCTTATGAAGACCCTAGCGCAGAAGTATTGAGCGACAAAGAATCTGCCATCGCTTTAGTAAACGGGGCATATCAACCCCTCCAACGTCCTAAGCTCTATAATATGCGTATCTGGACACTCGATATTATTGCAGGTAACAGTGAAGTCGGTGCAGGAGGCGGTACGGATGGTATAGAGACTGTCGATATAGCCAATTTCGTGACTACTACCGACAATGCTGCAGCTTTGGATATCTGGCGTGGCCCCAATCCCGGTATCTTGTATTGTAATACGGTTTTAGAAAGTGTTCCGTCTATGGATATCGATCAGGCTTTAAAAAACAGATGTATAGGGGAAGCAAAATTCCTGAGGGCACATTATTATTTCATTCTGGTACAACTATTTGGAAATGTGCCTCTAACAACTACTACTCCTAAACCGGGTGATAATCTCAAGCCAACCCGTACAGACAAGATGACCATTTACAACGAAGTAATCATTCCTGACCTGAAAGAAGCCATAGAGCTTTTACCTCCACGCGAAGAGTATTCGGGTAGTGACATAGGCCGTGCTTCCAAAGGAGCAGCCGCAGGTATGCTGGCTAAAGTTTACCTTACATTGGGGATGTATGATGAAAGCCTCAAAATGTGCAACATGGTGGAAAGCCTTGGTTATACATTAAATCCGGATTATAGCGATTGTTTCGGCGGTGAAGCCAAAAATAAGAATACATCGGAGTCACTTTTCGAAGTTCAATATTACGGGCTGACAAAAGCTGGTTTCTGGGATGATGAAAATCAGGCAAACTGGCTCAGCACCTATATGGGGCCACGAAATTCAGGATGGGTAGGAGGAGCCTACGGATGGAATCAGCCTACACAGGAATTTGTAGACCAATATGAGAATAATGATTTACGAAAAGACAAAACAATCCTGTATGAAGGATGTCCGTCTTTCGATAGTAAGACCTATAAGTCCAATATGTCAAATACAGGTTATAATGTTCGTAAGTTTTTGGTTCCGCTATCAATCTCAGCCGATTATAATACAAACTCGGCAAGTATCATCGTATTGCGCTACGCTGATGTATTACTGATGAAAGCCGAGGCCCTGAACGAATTAGGGCAAACATCTGATGCCGAAGAGTCGCTTTATCAGGTGAGAAAAAGAGCAGGATTAACCAACCGTGACGATGTGGAAGGGCTGACTCAGGACCAGATGCGCGACAAAATCAGACAGGAACGCCGTATAGAACTGGCATTCGAGGGACATCGCTGGTTCGACATGATACGTTGGGATAATGGGCAATATGCTCTTGATTTCCTGCATTCCATTGGTAAAATAAATGCTTCACAAAAGCACTTGCTCTTTCCGATTCCACAAAAAGAAATAGACACAAATCCAAATCTGAAACAAAATACAGGATATTAATTTTTAAATACCGACTATCATGAAATTATATAAAATAATATCATTACTTACACTATTATTTCTTTTCTGGTCGTGCACCGACGAGGATAATACGGAATATAATAAAGGAGACCAGCCATTGGAGATAAGCGCGTCAAAGGAAACTGTAGAACTGGATGCGCTGAATCCTGCATCGGAAGCTATAAAATTCATCTGGACATCGGGCACAAACAACGGAACCGGACTGGCAATAGAATATGTTTTTCAGATGGACAAACAGGATGGTAATTTCGAGAACGGGATATCCATAGACATGGGACGCAACGTGTATGAGAAATCGTACAAGAATGAGGAACTTAATGATCTGCTTATTGATAAATTCGGCATAACGCCAGCTTCGGAAACAATATTCCAATACAGGATTATTGCCAAAGTGGCTTCTGAAAATCTTGAATCTCAGACTTCTCCTGTTCAGACCATAAATATCAAGACTCATAAGCCTATTACGAAAACATTGTACCTCATAGGAGATGCTACACCGAATGGATGGAGCGCCGACGATGCTACCGAAATGAAGCCGATAACAAACACTCCGAAAGCATTTTCGTGGACAGGTGCGCTTTCTGCCGGAGAATTCAAACTCATAGCAACACAAGGGGAATTCTTACCTTCTTATAATAGAGGAGAAAATGACACTAAACTTGTACTCCGTGAATCAGATTCAGATCCGGACGAAAAGTTTGTAATTACAGAAGGAGGTACCTATACGGTCAAAGTGAACCTGATATCGATGGCTATCAGTATTACAAAAGGAGAAGGCCCTGAATTTAGCGAACTATGGTTTGTAGGTAATCCTACCGGATGGAATTTCAATCCGATGACTGTAGATCTGCTCGATCCGTTTGTATTCCATTACAATGACGATCTATCGGCAGGAGGAGAATTCAAAATAGGAACTGCCGCAGGAAACTGGGATGCTGTATTTTTCCGTCCTGCTATTAATGAACAACCGGAAGGGACTAACCTCGATGTAGACAAATGGGCGGGTGATCCTGACAATAAATGGAAAATCACAGGAGGTGTTTACAAGATTAAACTCGATACCCGGGATATGAAGATAGATATTGTGCCATTCACTCCTTTTGCCATGATTTATCTGGTAGGAGATGCTTCGCCTAACGGCTGGAATATTGGCAGTGCGACACCGATGACCGCAACGGGCAATCCATATGTATTCACCTGGACCGGGACATTAAATGCCGGAGAATTGAAATTCACACTGGATAAGCAGGACGACTGGAACGGTGCCTGGTTCATTGCCGGGGAAGCCGATAAAAACCCGACAGGAGATGTAGAGCAAATAATATACAATTATCCGGGAGCAGGTGTAGATTATAAATGGAAAATCACACAATCAGGTACATATACAATTGAACTGAATCAATTGAAAGAAACTATTATAATCAAAAAACAATAATTAAAATATAAGGAGTGTCTTCTCCGGGGACACTCCTGCTTAAAAATATTATTATGAAGAAAATTTATGTATATCTAATATTCTGTCTGACAATCTCTTTGTGGAGTTGCGAAGATTATTATGATACGGATAATGATCCCGTAGTATATGGTGTGACTTATTTCAAAGCAGATTTACATACGGATAAAGCTTCGTACAAGCCGGGTGAGACAGTCCGCTTTACCCTCAAAGAAAAGCCGTCAGGCAATGTAAAAGTGAGATATTCCCACTTGGGCAAAGTGATTTCGGAAGAACCCCTGTCATCTGCCACGTGGGACTGGACTGCACCCTCCGACGACTACAAAGGGTATATGGTAGATATATATGAAGTAACTGGTAATGCAGAAAAGATACACCAGAGTATTGCTGTCGATGTGTCATCGGACTGGAAGAAGTTCCCTCGCTATGGTTTTCTTTCCTCATATGGCAAGCTATCCGAAAATGAAATAGAAAATAACATCGAAGCCCTTAACCGTTATCATATCAACGGCATTCAATTCTACGACTGGATGTATGACCACCAACGTCCATTAGCCGGAACGGTTGATAATCCGTCCGCATCATGGGCAGACCTTATAGGCAGAACTAATTATCTGTCCACAGTCAAAGGATATATCAATGCTGCCCACAATAAAGGGATGAAAGCCATGTTTTACAATCTTGCTTTCGGAGCTTTGAACAATGCGGCGGCAGATGGCGTAAAAGAAGAATGGTATCTTTTCAAAGACCAGAATCATACCGAAAAAGACAATCATCACCTCGACGCTCCTTTCCGCAGTAGCATTTATCTGACAAATCCGGGGAATAAGGAATGGCAGGATTATATTGCAGGAAGGCATGGTGATGTCTATAAGGTTTTCGATTTTGACGGCTATCATATCGACCAGTTGGGAAACAGGGGAACAGTCTATGACTATACAGGAAATGCCGTTAAGCTCGAGGAGACTTATAAACCTTTTATCTCGGCGATGAAACAAGCCGATCCGGACAAGCGACTGGTTATGAATGCAGTTTCTCAATACGGTCAGCAAAAGAGCATTGCAAGATCAGAAGTTGATTTCCTATACACGGAAGTCTGGGACGAATCTAAAACTTTTGACCAATTAGCTCAGGTTATACTCGATAATAATAGTTATAGCGGAAATGAAAAGGCGACTGTTCTGGCTGCATATATGAATTATGCACGGTCAAACAATTCCGGTTACATCAATACACCCGGTATATTGCTTACCAATGCTGTGATATTCTCTTTTGGAGGCTCGCATCTCGAATTAGGAGAACACTATCTGGCGAATGAATATTTCCCGAATTCTAATTTGCAGATGAAATCCGAAACAAAGGAATCCCTGACTCACTATTACGATTTCCTTGTTGCATACCAGAACATCTTACGCGACGGAGGCACTTTTTCTCCAATAAACATACAATCTGCCGGCGGAAACCTTTCATTCGAAAACTGGCCTGCATCGCAAGGCAGTATAGCTGTGGTGGGAAAGAAATTCACAGATAAAGATGTGGTTCATCTGATAAACTTTTCACAGGCTAATTCTATGGAATGGAGAGATACGAACGGCACACAAAAAGAACCGTCGCCAGTTGCCGGTATACAAGTAAAAGTGACCGCATCCAAAGCTGTTTCGAAGGTATGGATTGCCTCTCCCGATATCAATGGAGGAGTTGCGATCAACACTGAATTTTCTCAATCGGGCAATGAGGTTTTGCTGACACTCCCTTCGCTTAAATACTGGGATATGCTGGTACTTGAATATTAATTAATAAGGAAAAGGTAAGAAGGTTATGATAAAGAAGGTTTGGTTATTTCTAACAGGTTTGATATTTTCTTCGGCAACATTACTTGCCGGAGAATGTATCTCCTATACTAAAAACGGGAATCAGGTTATTTTCAATTGCAAAGACGGGTCGAAGATGTCTCTGACGATAAACAGCAACTCCGTCATTAAAGTCTGGTTCGACCAATCAGGAAAATTTCTAAGAAGCAATGAATCATTTGCTGTAATAAATGAAAACCTCGAGGATATCGGAGAAATCAATGTGAATGACGAACCCGCATGTTATGAAATATTTACGTCGAAGCTGCGTATCAGGGTAAATAAAAACCCGATGCAGTTACAGATATTCGATAAATGGCAAAAACTGGTTTTCAGCGATTTTAAAGAGAGAGGGCACGTTGCCGATTCTAAAGCCGTAAAAGCATATAAAATTCTGCGTAACGATGAGCAGTTTTTCGGACTGGGCGAAAAGACAGGCCCCCTGAACCGCCGCGGACGTTCGTATAAGATGTGGAATAGCGACCGCCCCTGCTACAGTGTCACAGAAGACCCTCTGGCAAAAAGCATTCCATTTTTTATGAGCAGTTACCGTTATGGTATATTCTTGGATAATACATACAAGACCGAGTTCAAATTCGGTACTGAATCAGATGAATACTACTCATTTGAAGCACCGGACGGGGCATTTGTTTATTATTTCATATTCGGAAAAGATTATAAAGATATCCAACAGCAATATATCGACCTGACAGGTAAACCCATCATGCCTCCTAAATGGGCTTTGGGTTTCGCTCAGAGCCGGGGGTTATATACCAAAGAGGCTCAGGCATTGGACATAGCGGCTGAATTCCGTAAACGTCAGATCCCTTGTGATATAATTTATCAGGATATAGGCTGGACACAATATTTACAGGATTTTGAGTGGCGCAAAGGAAACTATACAGACCCAAAGGGGATGCTGAAATCATTGAAAGGACAAGGCTTCAAGATGATCGTCTCGCAGGACCCTGTTGTATCACAGGCGAATGAAATACAATGGAAAGAAGCTGATAAATCAGGCTATTTCGTAAAAGATGTCCGTAATGGAAAATCGTATGATATGCCGTGGCCCTGGGGAGGAAACTGCGGTGTAGTAGATTTCACTATTCCCGAAGTTGCCGATTGGTGGGGCAAATATCAGCAAAAGCCAATAGATGACGGAATAAGCGGATTCTGGACTGATATGGGTGAGCCAGCATGGAGCAATGAAGAAGACATAGACCGCCTGAATATGAAACATCATATAGGCATGCACGATGAGATACATAATGTATATGGCCTGACATGGGATAAGGTTGTAAAAGAACAGTTTGACAAACGCAATCCGGATAAACGAATCTTCCAGATGACACGTTCGGCCTATGCCGGTTTGCAACGTTACACATTCGGATGGACAAACGATAGCGGTAACGGAAATGATGTACTGGAAGGTTGGGGGCAACTTGAGAATCAGGTAGCAGTAGGAATTTCTGCCGGACTGGGGGGTATTCCGTTCTGGACTACAGATATATCAGGTTACTGCGGAGATATTACCGACTATAACGCAATGGGTGAACTATATACACGTTGGATGCAGTTCGGTATATTCTGCCCGTTGAGCCGTGCTCACCATGAGGGAGATAATGCTGTTGAGCCATGGATGTTCGGCGATGTGGTGGAAAAGAACACCAAAGCGGCTATCGAACTGAAATACCAGCTATTCCCCTATCTGTACACATATTCACGTAGGGCCCATGATACAGGCTTACCGATAACAAGAGGCTTATTTATGGAATATCCGAACGATGCAGAAGCTATAAAAACAGATAACCAGTTCATCTTTGGAGAAGAAATACTAGTGGCTCCTGTGCTGAAAAAAGGAGAACGGGTAAAACGTGTTTACTTACCTGATGGGGAATGGATCGACTTCAATGATAAAAAGACAATCTATCTGGGAGGACAAACAGTTGCCTATCGTGCACCGTTGAATACAATCCCTGTATTTGTAAAAAAGGGTTCGATTATCCCGATGATGCCTGTAATGCAGTATATACATGAGAAGAAGGACTACCCTCTGTTTATCCATATTTTCCCTAACTATGAGGATGAAAATGCCAGCTTTGAGCTTTATGAAGATGAGGGTGAAAATCTGGACTATCTGAAAGATATTTATTCAAAGACAGGTTTCGTATGTACAACATTGAGTGACGGATATAAAACTATGATAGAACCAAAAGACAAAGGTTTCCGGCAATCGGAGAAGCGAAATATCGTTCTCAAATATCACCTGGAGGCAAAACCGAACAGCATATCCGCAGATAACAAGGTTGTCAGAAATGTAGAAGAAAATATAATCCTGAATAAACAGGAAACAGATTTTTCTTCAGTAGAATGGTCGTGGAATGAGGCAACGAAAGAATGCTGGGTAAAAGTACCGGATAATAGAAAAACTGTAAATATATCAATCAAATAAAATAATAAGGATGAAGAAAATACTTTTGCTAATAAGCATCTGTTTATTAGGAGGATTAGTTCATGCTCAGGATTTAAAATCTCCTGATGGTAATTTCGTGATGAGATTCTATTTGCAGAAAGGAGGAATTCCCAGCTATCAGCTTGATTACAAAGGAAAACAAATAATAAAGCCAAGTAAATTGGGTCTGGAACTAATGGGCAATACAACCAAAGTTGAATTTGGTGCGGAAATGGATATAAAGTCCGGGACTAATGACCCTCAGATCTCGCTGTATGACAACTTCCGTATAGCGGATACAAAAAGCTCCTCTTTCGATGAAACATGGCAGCCTGTGTGGGGAGAAACTAAAGATATCCGGAATCACTATAATGAATTAGCTGTGACATTGAATCAGGAAGGAACAGACCGTGAAATGATCATCCGTTTCCGCTTGTTCGACGATGGTCTGGGATTTCGTTATGAATTTTCTCAACAAAAGAATCTGATCTATTTTGTTATTAAAGAAGAACGTACCCAGTTTGCCATGACGGGCGACCATACGGCTTATTGGATACCGGGCGATTATGATACACAAGAATATGATTATACGACTTCCCGTCTTTCAGAGATCAGAGGCCTAATGAAAAATGCGATTACACCAAATGCTTCACAAACACCGTTTTCTCCGACAGGAGTACAGACTTCCCTGATGATGAAAACCGATGACGGCTTATATATCAACCTGCACGAGGCTGCGCTTATCAACTATGCTTGCATGCACCTTAATCTGGATGATAAAAACTTTGTTTTCGAATCGTGGCTGACACCGGATGCGAATGGATCGAAAGGACATATGCAGGCTCCATGCAGTACACCCTGGCGTACTATTATAGCAAGTGATGATGCACGGGACATTCCGGCATCGAATATGACCCTGAACCTCAACGAACCGTGTAAGATTGAAGATACGTCATGGATCAGACCAGTGAAGTATGTTGGCGTTTGGTGGGAAATGATAACCGGAAAAAGTGAATGGTCTTATACTTACGACCTGCCAAGTGTGCAACTTGGGGTTACAGATTATTCTAAAGTAAAACCTCATGACCGTCATGGTGCGACAACCGGGAATGTGAAAAAATATATCGATTTTGCCGCAGAGCATGGCTTTGACGCCGTATTGGTAGAAGGATGGAATATCGGTTGGGAAGACTGGTTCGGAAATCCAAAAGATTATGTTTTTGACTTTCTTACACCTTATCCCGACTTTGACCTTGAAGCGATTCGCGACTATGCAAAAAGTAAGGGAGTAAAAATGATGATGCATCATGAAACTTCCGGCTCTATCCGTAATTATGAACGCCACCTGGATGCAGCATATAAATTCATGAATGATAATGATTACACTTCAGTCAAATCAGGCTATGTAGGAAATATGATACCGCGTGGTGAGTTTCATTACAGCCAGTGGCTAAACAATCATTATCAGCATGCTATAGAAAAAGCGGCAGAACATAAGATCATGGTAAATGCCCACGAAGCCACCCGTCCTACCGGAATTAGCCGTACATGGCCCAACCTTATAGGGAACGAGTCTGCACGGGGCACAGAATACCAGGCTTTTGGAGGCAGCAAACCGAACCATGTGACCGTACTTCCGTTTACCCGCCTGATCGGTGGCCCTATGGATTATACTCCGGGTATTTTCGAAATGGATATCGAAAAGATTAACCCCAACAATAAATCACATGTAAACAGCACATTAGCGAATCAATTAGCATTATACGTAACAATGTACAGTCCTTTGCAAATGGCCGCCGATTTTCCGGAACACTATGAGAAGTTTATGGATGCCTTCCGGTTTATCAAAGATGTAGCTCTTGACTGGGACAACAGTAAATATCTGGAAGCTGAACCGGGAGAATATATAACGGTCGCCCGTAAAGCCAAAGGAAAAGATAACTGGTTTGTAGGGAATGTAGCCGGGGAAAAAGGATTTACATCTAATATCGGCTTTGATTTTCTGGATGCGAATAAACAATACATAGCTACTATATACTCAGATGCAAAGGAGGCTCATTATAAAACTAATCCGCAGGCATATGAAATAAGAAAAGTTATCGTAAATAATAAATCCAGATTAAAACAACTTTCAGCTCCGGGCGGAGGGTATGCGATTAGTATAATACCGGTTACAGATAAAAATGAGACTAAAGGACTGAAAAAATTATAGGAAACCGTTCTTTATAGATACGGGAAACTTTTTAATATTCCCCTAATACCGTTTAAATAAATATTTATACGGTATTAGGGGCTTTTTATGACTAAATTTTATTCCTATTATTCAGAATTAATCTCTTATAAGGCATACCGAAATCTAATCTTTTAGTAAAAAGTTTATCTATGTATTTTGAAGTATACTAGTTATCAGTTTACTAGTTTACAAGAAAAAGAGTTCTTTGAAAGAATTAATTAGCAGATTTGAAACATCGTTCAACGGAACAAAGTGTAGTAAAAATAGCATATTAGCAAATGAGTGAAATAGTGTAACCTTTGTTACCTTATCAAAGTAGTAAGTATTGAGTAATAAGTTGAAAGTTATATGAGATACAAGTAAACAAGACACGAGATACAAGTTGCTGACTGATGACTGACAAGCTAATTATTAATTTTTCATTCTTCATTATTAATTACTTTCCGTGTTACCTTTGTTACTTTTTTATAGTTACAAGTTACTTCGCCCTTTGGGCAGTTACAAGTTACGAGAAAAGCATTGTTAACTGATGACTGTTAACTGAAAAGTTACTTTCTATATAGTGTTCTTTGTGTAAATCTTTGTGCCCCTTGTGGTAAAGAGTTTTACCACTAAGTACACGAAGGGAGGCACAAAGGGCACAAAGGCTAAAAAACTGTTACTTTTGTTACCTTTTTTAAGAGTTATGGGTTGGCTGGCGTCCTGTTTTGTTTCACGCAAAGCCACTAAAGCGCAAAGTTTTTACATCTTACGGGTTGATGACTGATAACTGCAAAAACTGTTACCTCTGTTACTTTTTAACAGCACATAGTTAATGAACGCAAAACATACAAGATGAAAATAGTAAAAAAAGTGTCAGAAGTGTCAGGTTTTAACTAAACACAGTTAACAAAAGTGAATATAGCGATGAGTGATGAATTATGAGTGATGGGATAGACTTTGTGCCTTAACATTTTTGCGAGAAACTCATTGTTAACTGATGGCTGTTCTCTAAAAAGTTGCCAATTTTCGTGTATTTATCCAAAATCTCTTTAGTGTAACAAATGTGACAGATTATTTGTTATTATCATAATACCTTCACATTGTCAAATTAAAAACAATAAAGAAGATGAATAATATATTTGAAAAAGGAACAGTCTTAAACTTATCCCAACTCGTCGATTATTCTGACGGAGGAGTTATCAGCAAGCAAGTACTAAAAAGCAATGCTGGAAATATTACCCTGTTTTCTTTCGATAAAGGTCAGGGGTTGAGCGAACACACAGCACCATTTGATGCAATGGTACAAGTACTTGACGGTGAAGTAGAAATCAGAATAGGTGGCAATCCTGTATTGCTCAAACAAGGGGAAACCATCATTATGCCTGCCAACATTTCCCATGCCTTATTTGCTGTAGAAAGGTTCAAGATGTTATTAACCATGATAAGAGGATAACCATGAGTGAAGTAATAAATAATTCGCAGAAAAGGAAAGAGTTGCTCAAGCATCTGATCCTTCAGTTACATAATAATGAAGCTCCCGAAATAGTCCGGAAACGGTTAGTTGAACTATTGCGTTCTGTTCCCTATAACGAAGTAGTGGAAGTAGAACAGGAACTTATATCCGAAGGCTTACCCGAAGAAGAAGTCCTGCGCTTTTGCGATATACACACTGCTGTACTGGACGGAAGTATAGATACATCAGCAGCAAAAACAGTACAGCCGGGACATCCGGTAGATACATTCAAGCGGGAGAATCGGGCACTGGAAGAATATATCCAAAAGGCAAAAGTTCTGTTTGACAAAGGTAATAAGCTGAAAGATGAAGAAGTGAAAGAATATCTTTTGCAACTCAAAGGTGTCTTTAATAACCTGTCGGATGTAGATAAACATTACAAACGGAAGGAATACCTCCTATTCCCATTTCTGGAAAAAGCGGGTATTACAGGGCCTCCGAAAGTAATGTGGGGAAAACATGATGAAACCCGTGAATTGCTAAAGGCGGCCCATGAGGCTCTTCTGGCAAAGGATGTTTCTGCCGGGGAAGTCACTACCCTGATCCTGCTGGTTCTTTTGCCTGCTATCGACGCCCTCGAGGGTATGATAATGAAGGAAGAAGAGATATTGTTGCCAATGTGTCTCGATACACTCACAGATAAAGACTGGTACCAGATATACAAGGAAACTCCGCAATTCGGGTTTAGTCTGTACGATCCGCAAACGGAATGGACTCCTGAATCAGTAGAAGTGGGGGAACTTACGTATAAAGAAGGGGATGCTATACACCTCTCTTCTGGAAACTTTACTACAAAAGAACTGGAAACAATATTCAAAACATTGCCTATCGACGTCACTTTTGTGGATAAAGATGATAAAGTGAAATTCTTCTCACACGGAACAAAAAAAGTCTTTGAACGCAATCGCTCGATAATCGGCCGGGATGTACGTCTTTGCCATCCTCCGGGTAGTGTACATATTGTAGAGCAGATAATAAATGATTTTAAAAGCGGAAAAGAAAATGTAGCAGCATTTTGGATCTCTTCGTTTATGGGACGTTTCGTCTATATTGAATATACAGCACTCCGGGGAAATGACGGCGAATATCTGGGAGTGATGGAGGTTACACAGGATATAACGGATTTAAGGAAACTCGAAGGAGACCAGCGTCTGTTATCTTATGGAACAAAGTAACAATGAAAACGGATATCAACCTTCAGACCAAAGTTGCCAGCCTATTGGAATCTTATCCTGAGTTGGAAGATATACTAATGGAATTATCGCCGGTTTTCTCTAAGTTGAAGAATCCTGTATTACGCCGTACCATTGCCAAAGTTACATCATTGCAACAGGCAGCAGGAGTCGCAGGGATTTCCCCGCCCCTGTTAATCCAAAAACTAAGAAAAGCCGCCGGGTTATCGGAGATTGCAATGGATGCAGATACGGACAATATTGAAGATGTAGCCGCACCTTTTTGGTTCGATGAAAGTAAAATAAGTTTCCGGTTCGATGCCCGCCCTGTAATAGAATCCGGCGAGAGTCCCATGCAGGATATTCTGAAACTGTCGTCGAAGTTAGAAGGTGAACAGATATTGCAGATAGTTACTCCATTTAAACCCATACCGATTATTGATATCCTGAAATCGAGAGGCTTTAAAACATGGAGCCGGGAAAATGAACATTTCTTTATAAAAGGATAAGCATTATTTAAGGAAGAGGGTGCGTCGACAGGAAATTGCCACACCCTCTTATTCTTTATCAACAGTCCGGAACCTTATTCGACTCCGCCACCCAGTGCTTTATATAAATTGACAGAATATTGCAACTGCTCAAGTTTGTCATTTACCCGATTCAACTGTGCTGATAAAAGATTCTGTTCTGCATTGAGTACCTCTGTATAATTTGCGTCTCCCGCTTTCAGAAGCTCATTCGTAAAATAAACAGAATTCTGACATGCCTCTATTTGCTTTTCACGAGTTTCATTCTTCTTCAGAGAAGATTCAAATGAAAATAGAATATCTGTAACTTCCTGCCCAGCGCTCAATACCGTTTGTTCGAAGGTCAATAACGCTTCCTGTTGCTGTGCTTTCGCTATTTTAAGATTACCGGTCAGCTGTTTCTTTGCAAAAATGGGTTGCGTCAAGCCTCCGATTATACTTGCAAAGATATTCTCCGGTTTGAAAAAGTTTGACAAAGTATTGTTTGTTCCAAACCCAATTGTACCGGAACTCAGGGTTATAGATGGATAAAAACTGGCCTGAGCCGCATTTGTCAGTTCAAATGCCGACCGGAAAGATAATTCCGCTTGTTGCACATCCGGACGTTTTGCCAGCATCTGAGCAGGAACACCATATTCAAGCTGAAGAGGATACTGTTGCGAATGGATTGCCGAACGAGTTATAGTCCCCGGCTTACGACCAAGTAAAGTACAAATTGAATTCTCCAGTTCCCTTATTTGACTTTCTAAATCAGGAACGCTGGTTTGAGTACTATACAATAGTGCTTTGCTTTGCTCTACTGCAGCTCCATTTTGTAGTCCGGACTTTTTCAGAGCTTCCATTGTTTCTACATTTTCTTCCAAAAGTTTTATCGTTTCTACAGTTATCGCCAACTTTTCATCTAAGGCCAGTAAGGAATAATATGACGTGGCAATGTTAGCAATCAGAGATGTCTGAATCAAATTCTTGTAAGCGTAGCTACTCAAAAATTGGGCATATTTAGCTTTCGATTGCCTGTTAAGCTTTCCCCAGATATCTAATTCCCAACTGGCAGATACTCCCAGCGTATAGTCTGTGGAATGATAACGTAGCACGTCTTTCCCATTCTGTCCATTACTGCTACGAGAGTGATTTACCTGTCCTACAAGAGATACATCCGGAAAATATGCCGCCTTGGCCATACCCAGGCTAGCTTCGGCCTGTTGAATGCGGGTATAGGCTATTTGTAAGTCGAAATTATTCTGGATGCCTTCATCAATTAAAGTAACGAGATAGGTATCGGTGAAATATTCTTTCCATGGCTTATTGGCTATGGTAGTAGTATCGGATGATGTCATTTCACCATATAGATTTTTAGAATCCGGTTGGGGTGTTTTGTATTTATTCATCACTCCGCAGGATGGTAATCCTATCAGGGCTATAAGCCCCAATAGAATGATTCCTCTTGTATATTTATTTCTGTTCATAATTATTTTTGATTTTGCTGTGTTATAAATTCATCATTCGAATTTATCATCCCCGACTTACTAACCTTGTCTTGTATAGACTGGAATATGATATAAAGAGACGGGATTATCAATACTCCGATAAGCGTACCTATAAGCATACCTCCGATAGCACTGATACCAATCGAACGGTTACCAATTGCGCCCGCACCGGAAGATATTGCCAATGGCAATAAGCCGAATATAAAGGCAAAAGATGTCATCAGAATGGGGCGGAAACGGGCAACTGCTCCATTTACTGCTGCATCGATAATACTCATACCCTGTTGACGGCGTTGTATCGCATATTCTACAATTAATATCGCGTTTTTAGCCAATAATCCGATTAGCATAATCAGAGATATTTGTACATAAATATTATTGGTGATACCCTGACTTAACCCGAATGCCGACAGGAAGATAAATACCCCGGCCAAGCCGACAGGTAATGAAAATATAACCGCCAATGGCAAAATATAGCTTTCGTACAATGCTGCTAACAGCAGATAGACAAATATCAAGCACAGTCCGAATATCAGTACGGTCTGGCTACTACTTTCAGCTTCTTCACGTGTCATTCCCGAGAATTCGTAACTATACCCCGAAGGCAGCGCCTGGTCTTTTACTTCTTCAATTGCTTTGATCACATCTCCCGAACTGAACCCTCCCTGATAATTAGGAATAATTGTCAGTTCCATCGAAGAATATAAGTTGAATCGTGTACGGGTCTCCGGTCCTGTAACATCAGTTATAGTAAGAAACTCGGTTACCGGAGCCATTTCTCCACTTGCAGTTTTTACAAATAAGCCATCCAGATCATCCAGTTTCGAACGATATTCGGGTGCTGCCTGCACCATTACTCTGAACTGCTTTCCATACAGGTTGAAATTTGATATATACTGGCTACCAATATATGCCTGTAGCGTTCCCATTACATCACTAAGAGTTATACCCGCATCCTTAATCTTGGGAATATTGGCTTCTAACTGTTTTTGTGGAAAATTAGGATTAAACGTTGTCATAGCCATCATAACCTCTTCCCGCTGATTCATTTTGGCAATAAAATCATTGGTAACATCGTAAAACTTATAAATGTCTCCGCCAGTTCTGTCCTGTAGATTTACCGAAACCCCATTACTCAAACCAAATCCCATGATAGTAGGAGTACCGAAGAACATGAAAGTCGCATTGTTTATCGCTTTTGTTTTCTCCGTCATAATTGCAGCGACTTCATTTGCTGTAATTTTACGATCGTCCCAATGATCCATTTTGATGATAACAGATCCATACGAGCTTCCCATTCCACTCATGAAACTTACCCCGCTGAGGCTACCTATATTTTTCACTTCTGGTATCTCATTTGCCATACCATTGACTATCTGCACTATCGAATCGGTTCTCTCCAGTGATGAGCCGGGAGGAAGGGTTATCATCCCCATTACGGCCCCACTATCTTCCTGTGGTACGAACCCGGTAGGAATTACTTTCATTAAGCCAAATAGTATAACAGAACTTACCAGTATAATACTGACCGTAATCCAACGATGCCCCTTTTTACCTAAAAATATTAGAGATTTCTTATATTTTGAAGTGGTTGCATTGAACCCTATATTAAAGAAATAATAGAATCTTTGTATAAAATTCTTTTTCTTATGGTCTTCGTCATGCGGCTTCAAAAACAGAGCACAAAGTGCCGGACTCAGTGTCAATGCATTTATTGCTGAAATAAAAATAGCAACTGCAAGAGTCAATCCAAATTGCTTATAAAATATACCGCTCGTTCCACCGATAAAGCTGACAGGGATAAATACCGATGACATAACCAGGGTAATAGAAATAATAGCCGGAGCGATTTCACCCATTGCCTTAATGGCCGCTTTTTTCGGATCTTTCTCTCCACTTTCCAGCTCTGCATGCACTGCCTCGACTACGACAATGGCGTCATCTACCACTATACCGATAGCCAGTACCAAAGCAAAGAGAGTAAGCAAGTTGATAGAGAAACCCATTATCCAAAGGAAGAAGAATGTACCTACAATAGCCACAGGAACAGCGATAGCCGGTATAAGTGTAGACCTGAAATCCTGAAGAAATACGAATACGACAAGAAATACGAGCAGGAATGCTTCGAGCAAGGTAGTAATAACCTTACTTATAGATGCATTAAGGAAGTCGCTTACATCCATCAGGTAAGTGATCTTCAATCCCGGAGGCAAATCATTTTGCGCTTTATCCAATTCTGCCTTTACATTTTTTATAACCTCCTGTGCATTCGAGCCTGCCGTCTGGCTGATAGCCATCATAATAGCTGCATTACCATCTGTAGAGGTAGTAACACTATACATTAATGAGCCCAATTCTACTTTGGCTACGTCACTTAGCCGCACTATTTTACCTTCGGAAGAACGGACAATAATATTCTCGAATTCTTCTGTCGAAGATAATCGCCCTGTATATTTCAAAGTATACTGAAACGCCTGATTGCTATTTTCACCCAATTGACCCGGGGCCGCCTCGATATTCTGGTCTTTCAGTGCGCCGATAACTTCGTCGGTCGATATTTTGTATGAAGCCATTACATCTGGTTTCAACCATATGCGCATCGAATAATCATTTGCACCAAATACAGATGCATTACCAACTCCATAAACACGTTTTATCTGAGGAATAATATTAATGTTAGCACAATTCTGCAGGAATTTAGCATCATAATCCGGATTGTCAGATACAAAAGACATCATCAGGATATTACTTGTTTGCTGCTTTCTTACTGTTACCCCGGTCTGCGTTACCTCAGCCGGTAGTATAGATGAAGCCTGATTCACAAGGTTCTGCACATTCACGGTTGCCATGTCAGGATCTGTTCCCTGCTTGAAATAAACAGTTATACTGGCCGAACCTGTTTCGGCTGATGAGGTCATATAAGTCATCCCCTCAACACCATTAATTGCCTCTTCTAATGGTATAATCACACTGTTCATTATTACATCGGAATTTGCTCCGCTGTATGAAGCTTCTACCTGTACGGTAGGAGGAGCTATATCGGGGT
The DNA here is from genome assembly GCF_015234155.1 of Dysgonomonas sp. GY75. Lineage (NCBI taxonomy): Bacteria > Pseudomonadati > Bacteroidota > Bacteroidia > Bacteroidales > Dysgonomonadaceae > Dysgonomonas > Dysgonomonas sp. GY75. The sequence goes on along the minus strand of NZ_JADCLQ010000056.1, from coordinate 137,500 downwards.
ACTGCTCGATAGGCAGCATATTCATTCCGATTATACCTAACACCACGATGATAATGGATATCACGGTGGATAATACAGGACGTTCGATAAATGTTTTTAGCATATTCTTTTATTTTAATAGGTATATGTTCCCTCTACCTCCTGAATTACAGGAGATAAAATCCGGGATTATTATTAATGTTATTTGCTAATTGTTAATTATAAGCTGTCAGGTTTGTTTTGACCGATATCTTCATTCCGTTTCTAAGAGTTGCTACACCATCAGATACTATTTTATCCCCATCTGTCAGTCCACCGGTTACTGCATAGTCCTGCCCGTTGGGCATTGTTTGAACAGATATTATCTGTTGGCTTACAGAGTCACCTTGAAGCCTGAAAACCAACACTTTATCCTGCTGAGAAAATGTCGCCTTCTGAGGTATAACAAAAACATCCTCCAAAACTTTAGGTATAATTATTTTACCACTAGTCCCGCTTCTCAATTTGCCTGACTGGTTAGGAAATTCCGCGCGGAAGTTTGCAGAGCCTGTTGTTATATCTACAGTTCCGGTTATAGTTTCTATACGTCCTTTTGCTTCATATTCCGATCCATCAGACAGAACGAGTGTGACCGGAGGCATATTCTTTATCTTTTCAGATTGAGTAGAACCTTCTACACCATCCAGAAAATCCATCAATCTACGCTCATTCAAAGAAAAATATGCGTAAACATTTCCCGTATTAGCTATTGTTGTTAACGTATTCGAGCTGTTTACCAGACTGCCTGTGCGGTATGGAATCGAACCCACTACCCCATTTACCGGGCTGGTTACTGTTGTCCAGCTTATTGTTGCCTGTGCATTCTTTAGTGTTGCTTCTGCTTGTTGCAGAGTAGCCAAAGCCGTTTCATAAGCATTTTCGTAAGTCAATAACTGTACTTCACTCACAATTCCTTTTTCGGCCAAAGGGCGGTAGCGGTCTACATCCACTTTTGCTGTATTAACCCGTGCCTTCTCACTATTTACAGAGGCTTTGGCAGAAGTTAAGGACTGTTCGGACGCAGGAGAATTGATCTTAAACAACGCCTGACCGGCCTTTACCACTGAGCCTTCATCTACATATATAGCTTCTATATAACCATCCACACGAGGCTTTACTTCTATATCTTCCTGTCCCTTGATCGTTGCAGGATATACAGATTGCATGTTTGCCACCTGCCTGTTCAAAGCTATTACAGGGTATTCCTGAAGAGCTGCTTCCTGATTTGCTTGATTACTGTTGCCGCATGAGGCAAATGCTAACAGAGCTATTGTTCCACTAAAAATCATTTTCGCTTTCATCATCATTTAATTATTTAGTTTGTTTAATTCATTAGAAAGTACTAAGAGTTGGCTGGTAAGATTCTTTTCGTCAATATTGCGGTATATATTATTACAGCATAAAGACATCTTTGTCGACGCCATCGTATACAGCGCTTCTCCCACATCTGTGAATTCAATATATATTACGCGGGTATTTTTTGTCCCCCGCATACGGGTAATTATATTATTCTTCGCCAGATTACGGAGTATAGTAGAAATAGTCATGGGATCAATTCCTGTCTCTTCGGAGAGATCTATTTGTATAATTTCTTTCTTATAATTTCCCAGATAGTAAATTGCAGATAACACTTCATATTGAGGTCCGGTAAGGCCGAATTCATCCAATATCTGTTTCTTGGTTCTCATCCATAATTTAAAGACATGTCCAATTAGTGAATCGACATTCACACCCCTCATATTCATCATTTTAACTTTATCCATTACATTATAAATTGAGATTGTAAGTACACTTATATTTGATTGCAAAATTCGAAAAGGGTTGGAACATCCCAAAAATTATTCAACCAACCACAAAACTATCTGTATCAATATTTTGAAAACATTCAACGACCGGGTTTTATAGATAAAAATCTTAGAAAAAGTCTGTTTATTGAAGATTTCAGTGGTTTGGCTGATAATATCGCCGGGTTGGTTGAATATATTTGCTTTTATATTCGTATTATTATTACATTTAATAAGTTTTTCCAATACTACATATATGAATAAAATATTAAGCTATATACGCTCATCCGCCAAAGCTCAGTCGATTCTTATCTGGTCGGTTATCTATACGGTCGGATTTATACAGAATCTTTGGATAAGTGTTGAATGGTCGCTAAAAGTAGGTACGTTAAACTTTATCTGTATGGTGGCAATATATTATACAACTCACAATATCTTAATTCCCAGATTACTCATAAAAGAAAGGAAAATCCTCTATTTCATCTTTTCGATTATATTGATTGTATTATTTGCCAATATCTGCGCTCGATTTGAATTATATATGCTGAAAGAGTTAGCTATAGAAACAGATCAAGAGTTTAAATTTGTTTTTTCTATTTCAAGGTTTACGACTATTTTTATACTGATATATGCCATTGCCAACATAATTTTCTTTTCCCGGAAAAGTGCTGAAGACGCCCGGTTAAAAGAGAAGCTCTTATCCGAAAAGAAAATGCTGGAGGCACGGGTACTGAAATCCCAGATTAATTCGCATTTTATATTTAATGCGTTGAATAACATATACTCAATGACCTACTTCAAAGATGAATATACATCAGGATATGTGTTGAAACTGGCTCAGATGATGCGTTATGTAATGGAAGATTGTGAAACGGAACTAACACCTCTATCGAAAGACATTGAGTATATACATAACTTTATTGATTTCCAAAAGCTCAGGTTCGAGAACGATAAGGATATAACTTTTGTATACAAGAACGAAGAAGATACAAATATTTGTGTACCTCCAATGATTTTCCAACCCTTGGTGGAGAACTGCTTCAAACATACGCCTCTAGAAGTTGATAAAAATAGCTTTATTCATATCCTGTTGAAGGTGGAAAAGAAACAAATATACTTCGTTGCCGAAAACAGTCAGCCATTGATCAAAAATAAGCCTCTGGCTAATGGGGGCGGGATAGGGATTGAGAATGTAAAAAGGCGTCTTGATCTTTATTTCGAAAATAGATATTCCCTGGAAATATTCAACAATCCGGATTCGTTTAAAATTGAGTTGTCTATAGATTTTGAATCTTCACAAAATGCAAGTTATGACGGAAACGCTTAAAGTACTCATTGTAGACGATGAATATCATGCCCGCAAGTTATTGTCGGAATATGTTTCAAAATTACCTTTTCTCGAACTGACCGGAACCGGGGCTAATGTATTTGAAGCAATGGATATCTTACGGAAAGAAAAAGTTGACATTTTGTTATCCGATATACAGATGCCGGAAATTACAGGGCTCGAATTTGCACGCAGCCTCAAAAATCCACCTTTTGTGATATTTACAACTGCATATTCGGAATATGCAGTGGAAAGCTACGAACTGGATGTAATCGATTATCTGCTGAAACCGATAGCTTTTCCCCGTTTTTTACAAGCAATAAATAAAGTCGTTGAAAGAAAGGAAATCAATACGTCAAATAGTCCTTTGCTAAGTCAAGCCCGACCTCAGGTACAACCCGAAAAACCGGAAGAAGATAATATTGTAGTAAAAAGCGGATATAAAATCTACAAAATAAATTATCCGGATTTAATATACATAGAAGGGCAAAGAGAGTACGTCACATTCCATACCACCAGACAGAAAATAACCTCTCTGGCTTCTTTAAAAGATCTGGAAAAAAAATTACCATCCAACTTGTTTGTCCGGATACATAAATCTTACATTATATCAATAAAGCATATAGAGCTGATAGATAAGAATATTCTTCATATAGCCGGTAAAAAATTACCTATTGGCAATAGCTATAAAGAAAGTCTGATGAAACTCTTTTAACTGCATTAATCGTTATGGTTTTTACTATTAGTTTCGTATGAAAGAGTCTCTTGAAATAAAGATATAGAATGGCAGTAATATTGAAATTTTGTTTCGTATAAATTATAATTAAAACGCAATAAATATTCCCTCAATTAAATAGCTTTATTGAGACTGAAAATAAGAATATAGTCCAGTTTTTCATAAAGTAAAAAACGTTAAGAAACATCCGTTATATGAATAATTAACGTTACATTCGTGTAGCCTTAAATAATCTTATAGACTCATACAAAGACCAAACAATAATAGAGAAATAAACGTTGTTATAAAAAACATCATCTTAAAAGTGCTATGGAGATATCGGAACTGTATAAAATTTATAAACAATACCCGGAAGTTTCAACAGATACACGCAACAGCCCAAAAGATTCTATTTTCTTTGCACTGAAAGGCGCCAATTTTAATGGAAATGAGTATGCCGAAAAAGCAATAGATTCGGGATGTAGTTATGCTATTGTAGATGAGTCGAAATATGCTACACGCCCCAATATTATATTGGTAGAAGATTGCCTGGATACATTGCAAAAACTGGCAAACCACCACCGTAAACAACTAAAGACTCCGGTGATAGGTATAACAGGAACAAACGGCAAAACAACTACCAAGGAATTAATCACCTCTGTCTTGTCTCAGGAATATAACGTTCTTGCCACTCAGGGTAACCTCAACAATCATATTGGAGTACCATTGACACTGCTTCGTATAAAAAAAGAGCATGAAATAGCTATTATAGAGATGGGAGCCAGCCATGTAGGAGAGATAAAAGTACTTTCTGAAATGGCGATGCCTAATTACGGAGTCATTACCAATATTGGCCATGCCCACATAGAAGGCTTCGGTTCATATGAAAATGTGATCAAAGCCAAAGGCGAATTATACGAATATATCAGGAGTACAAGAGACGGAAAAATCTTTATCGATTATGACAATTCCCTGCTACGGGAAATGTCGGAAGGTATTACATCCATATATTACGGATTGGAAGAAGACTTGTTTATATCCGGAAAGGTATTATCTATAAGGCCATTTCTCGAATTTGAATGGAAATTTGGCACCAGACGCAATAAGGTTAAGACTAATCTTATAGGAGAATACAATTTATCTAACGCATTAGCAGCTATTACTATAGGTAAATATCTGGGTGTAAAAGCCTCTTTAATATGCAAAGCAATTGAAGAATATCAGCCTACAAACAACCGCTCACAGCTAAAAGAAACAGATAGGAATATGCTCATCATAGATGCATATAACGCAAATCCGACAAGTATGCATGCAGCCCTTGAAAACTTTGATCATATGGACGTAAATCACAAAGTACTGATCTTGGGTGATATGAAGGAGTTAGGCCCGGACACGGATCTGGAACATCAGAAAGTAGCCGACTATGTATCCCATCACAATTTTGACAGGGTTATATTCGTAGGAGATAATTTTAGTCGTATTATAACCGATTATCCGCGTTTCAAGGATCTGGACAGTTTAAAGTATTATCTGAAAGAGAACCCTATCGCAGATAGCTATATTTTGCTTAAGGGCTCACGGGGTGTGCAGCTGGAAAGGTGTATAGACGTTCTCTAAATTGTAAATATACGTTTCGAAAAAACACTATAAAAAACAGGATAGTCCATAGGACTATCCTGTTTTTTTAAAATAAATGCTATTGCTTTTATTATTTTGTTGCTTCAATAGATTTCTTGCGGAATTCTTTCAAAGCTTTCTCGATTTCAAGAGATACTTTTCTTGCTCTCTGTCCAGCAGCTTTGTTTCCACTCTCAACCTGTGCAGCTGCATCTTTAGCAAAGTCTGCGAAATCCTTGTGTAATTTTTCTACTAAATTTTTCATTTTACTTCTTTTTTTTAAATTCGTACAAAGATAATTTCTTTAACTAAACAAACAAAAATGCCGGATAGTTTATTTAAACACGCATTAATAGTAAAGTTTTAGCGTTTTTTCTTCCTTTAGATAAAGACTTAAGATATATACTTTATTCAACTTACTTATAAACACGCACATAATCTACAATCATCAGACGGAAGAAGATGATATCATCTATACCTCCAAGTCAGCATCGGTAAACGCCGACAGCAATATTTAATATAAAAAAACAGGGTTACCTTACTAATTTATGATAACCCTATTTCTCAAAAGATTAAATTTACCAATGAATAGTTATTTTTATAAGTTAGCGTATTTTGCAGATGTGGAAATGTAGAGTAAACAAATATAGAGCCTTTGCCGAAACTTCATTTACATGATGGTTTCATTTACTTTTCCACCTGTAACATTTATCGTAAAAGAATAATAAATAAGGATTATTCTATATCTCAACAGAATTTATTCCTCATTCTGTGACGGCGGAGAAAGATGTGCAGACAGATACTCTTTTGGAGACATTCCATAGAATTCCCTGAATGAATTAGAGAAATGAGACAGATTAGAAAACCCTATTGCATAGGCTACTTCCGAAATAGTAAGTTTCTTACCTGAGAGCAATGTTGCCGCCTGTCGCAAGCGGATACCTTTTATAAAATCGCGGGCCGACTGGTTTGTCAGTTCTTTCAGTTTGCGATGCATATGTACACGGCTCATTCCTACATTCATAGCCAACATTTCCACATTCAGTTCGGGATTGGGAAGATTTTCGTTTATAATCTTCATGATACGTTGCATAAGTATCTCATCCGAAGACTTCAGTTCTATCTTTTGTATTTTATCCTCGGGCTGCTGTTGTCCGCTGAACTTATTCTTCAGCCGCTCCCTGTTTTCAATCAGATTGGCTATGGTACTCTTCAATAGGTCTGTATTGAAAGGCTTGGAAACGTAAGCATCCGCGCCTATATCCAGACCTTCTATTTTATTTTCGGGAGTCGATTTTGCAGTGAGCAGAATGATCGGTATATGATTTATATTTATATTTTGTTTCACCTTACGTGAAAGTGTTATACCATCCATTTCAGGCATCATCACATCACTGATTATCAGATCGGGTTTTTCCGTCAATATCAGATCGAGAGCCTCTTTTCCATTCTCACTTGCTGTAATCCGATATTCAGACGACAATTCATCCTTAATATATTCCCGGATTTCATCTTCATCTTCAACTACCAGAATCCTGTATTTCGTCCGGGGTTTTATTTTTTTATCGCCACCTTCAACATCTATTTTATTCAGCAGTTCATTCGAGACATAGGTCGGAGAAATTCTTTCGGCCGCAACTTTATATTCTTCTCCATCTTCCAGTTCCCTGGCTACCAGATGATCGCTACCCAAAGGTAGCCGTATTATAAAACGAGTACCTGGCATGTCCGGTCTGTTTTCGGCGAAGATGGTTCCATGATGCAACTCCACTAAGGATTTAGAGAGATGCAAGCCTATACCTGTTCCGAAATTAGAATTAGTAAAATCATTGCTTATCTGATAGAAACGTTCAAAAATCTGCTCTATTTTACCCTTATCGATGCCTATACCATTATCCGTTACTGAAATTTCAAAATATCTCCTCAATGCTCCCTTTACATTTTCATCTTGGCCTGTAGATAGATCAATAGTTATATTACCATTATCCGGTGTATATTTAAAAGCATTTGATATTATATTCAGTAAGACTTTATCGAAGTTGTTCAAATCGATCCACACATTCAGCTTATCCACCTCATGCCTGAAATTGAAACTGATATTCTTTCTTTGAGCTGAATACTCAAACGTCATCATCAGGTCGTCTATAAATCCTATAATATCAGTTTCTCTAAAATGCAACTGCATTTGTCCCTTATCCAGTTTACGAACATCCATCAGTTGGTTTATAAGACGAAGAATCCGCAGGCCGTTCCGGTATATCATCACATAAGTCTTTTGCAACTTCTGATCTTTATTTTCCGATAACAACTTTTCCAATGGATTTATAATTAAAGTCATCGGAGTGCGTATTTCATGCGAAATATTAATGAAAAACTGTAGTTTGGCTTCATTTATCTGTTCCAGATGCTGCCGCCTCATTTCCTCCTGACGGTGACGGATACGGGTATAGATATAATTTGCAATAAACAAAATCAACAAGACACTCAACACTGCATAGGCGGCATATGCCCATGGAGACTGATACCACGGAGGTGTAATTATTATCCTTATTGTTTTTACATCCGAATAATTATCATGGTCTTTCGCCCTTAATTTGAAAGTATATGTCCCCGGATTCAGGTTTGTATAGGTAACACGTCCCATACCGGGATAGGAATTAAGCCAGTCCTGACTGATTTCTTCAATCATATATTGATATACAATGCGCTCAGGGTTCGAAAATTCCAGTGCCGAAAATTCTATACTGAATGTATTGTCTGTGTAAGCCAAAGTAAACTGATCTGCATCCATAACCGATGTAGATACAATCTCGTTGCCGCCCGATTTATCTCCCATTTTTATTGCCCGGTTGAATAGAAAGAAATCCGTAATCAACACTTTTAACTCTTTCTTGGCCTCGGTTATATCCTTTGGATAAAAACTGGTGACCCCATAAATACCACCAAAATATATTTTACCGGATGTATCCTCAAACTTTGCTCCACGAGTGAATTCATTACCCTGTAAGCCGTCACCTGTATAATAATTGATGAAGCGGTTTTCGCTGGCAATAAACTTGCTAATACCAAAATAGGTACTTATCCAGATATTACGTTCACTATCTTCCCGTATACCACATATAACATTGTTGGGTAATCCGTCTCTGGTCGAATAGCTTTTGACCGATTGCTCTTTCTTATTAAAGATATTCAATCCGTCGGACGTCCCTATCCAGATATTACCGTCCTTATCTTCAAAGAGGGTATATGCCACTGTATGTGGCAATATTGTATTCTGACTGAGATAATTCAAAAAGGTGTTCTTTTTCGGATTATAGCAACTTACTCCTTTATAATGTGCGATCCAAATCAGCCCTTCACTGTCGAACAGGATATCGTTGATCCAATCATTACTCAGTTCATCTATAGAAAAGTCATCATTCTCACTTTTCCGCGATTCATAATGAGTCATTTTCCCACTTGCCAGATTCAACCTGAAAAAGCCGGAACCATAGGTACCTATCAACAGGTTCTTCTCGCTGTCTTCGGCGATACAGTATATCTTTTCATTTAGCAATTCCGGAATATATTCACAGTTTCCCGTCTTCCGGTTGAGTTTTGCCAGTCCTTTAGTATATGAACCTACCCACATGTTACTGTTAGAGTCCTCAAAGATACTAAGTATGATATTTGAAATGGATGACGGTGAAGAAGTCTGCATAAAGTGAGCAATCCTTTCTCCTTTATTATTAATTCCGTATATTCCTTCATTATCTGTACCTACCCATGTGATGCCTTCCCTGTCTTTATAGATAGACATTACCGAACTGGAACCGATAGGGTTATTCTTTAATGATTTGAATCCGTAATAATCAAACTTCTTCTCCGTACCGGGAATAAATATTATCCCTTTCTGAAAAATACCAAGCCAAAAGTTATTATCCCTGTCCTGAAGAATCGAATGAACTTTCCCTTTCGAAAAATCGAATGGAGCAGAACTGATTTTATAATCTTCAACAATATTCCTCTCCCTGTTGTATAGCTTCAATCCCTGCCCGTCTGTGCCTATATACAATATATTTTCTTTGGTCAGCAGCAAGTCTTTAATCAGTAACTGCGCATTATTGTCGGAACCTATTGCTTCAAATGTCTTTGTCTGCTCATTATACTTATTCAGCCCTCCTGTTAATGTGCCTACAAATATATTACCTTGTTTGTCTTCTGTTATGGATGAAATATTATTGCTACTTATATTAGCAGGGGCAGTAAACGTTTTTATCTGACCTGTAACAGGATTGTAGAGATTCAGCCCGTTATTTTCAGAACCTATCCAAAGATTCCCTTTCGAATCTTCAAAAATCGAGTTCAGATAATTACTAACCAGCAGGTTTGTCAGTTGCAGATTCGCGCGAAATTCTCTTTCTCCTTTCTTGATGAGAAATATCCCTTGACCCGAAGTTGCCACCCAAACATCTCCATTCCGGGTTTCTATCATGCGGGTGATATGAGGCGAAACCAGGTTTCTTTCTTTGTACATTTTTATTTCCCTGAATGAATTCGTCGCCCAGTCATATTTCATCAGGCCATTGATACATCCTACCCAGAAATTACCGGGGCTATCTTCGAATATGGTTCGTACATAATTATTTTTCAGGGAGGTTGAATCTTCGGATGAATGCTTGTAGATATTGAACTTCATTCCGTCGAATTTATTCAATCCGTTTTCGGTCGCAATCCACACAAATCCTTTCTTATCCTGATATACCTGATTAATAAGACTGTTTGATAAGTCTTCGTCAGGGGAATAGAATCTACCTATTTGTGAAAATATATAGGAATTTGCGACAAGGAAAAAAATACATATCAGAACAAATACTTTTATCCTCGTGTTCTTTGTTGTCATGGCTATCCAGATATTAGAAGCAGTATAGATGCAAATATAAAAAAATAATAAGGAATATGTAATTTTCAAAAGCGAATGTAACGTAGAGAAAAGTATATGTTATAGTTAAAAAGCGGATGTTACACAGACGAAATTATATGATACACTTATTCTGCATAAAAAAAATAGATCTTTATAAGTTTGTACTACATAAAATCTAAGCGGATTGACTAATACAGCGCCATACCTTAAATTCTAAATTATTTATATCTATGAAAACTTAGAACTTCCAGAATCGAAAAGAAAATAACCTATTAATAATAGTAAATAATGAATCTTAATCATGAGAAATGCAAGAATTTTTAAGTCTTTGAGACTTTTATTTTTATTTTTTCTTATCCCGACTTTAGCTTTTTCTCAAAACATTTCTGTAAATGGAGTAGTGAAAGATATTGCGGGAGAACCCATTATCGGGGTCAGTGTAGTAGAATCGGGTACCACTAATGGTACTATGACCGATACTGATGGTAAATTTTCCATTTCAGTATCCCCTCAATGTAAACTTACTTTTTCGTTTATCGGATTTGTAATGCAGACGATAAACGTTTCTGGCAGGAATCGTATAGATGTAATACTCGAAGAGGACAACAAGATGCTCGAAGAAGTAGTGGTAATAGGATATGGTACTCAACGAAAAGAAGCTGTGACAGGTTCGGTGGCTTCCATGCAGGGGAATGTAATCCGTCAAATACAGACAGGAAACGTTACTTCTGCCCTTGCAGGACGTGTGGCAGGCGTACAATTGTCGCAGGCAAATTCCAAGCCCGGCGCCGATATGCAAATCCGCATTCGCGGTACTCGCTCGCTTACCGGAGACAACGCACCGCTGGTGGTACTGGACGGAATACCCTTTGGCGGAACGATCGGGGACATTAACCCGAACGACATCAAAAGCATCGACATCCTCAAGGACGCTTCGGCTACTGCTATTTATGGTTCGCGCGGAGCGGGCGGTGTGGTCATCGTTACCACCTATAAAGGAAATATAGGAACCAAACCCAAAGTAACCTATGATGCATATTATGGTGTGAAAACGCTTTATCACCGGTATCCAATGATGAACGGAGATGAACTGTACCAGCTGCGCAAAGATGCAGGAATCTACAAAGACACAGAAGGTAACCCGACAATGGGAACCGATGAAGTACTGGGAACAAATACTGACTGGCAGGATCTGATGTTCAAAAATGGTATAACCACAAATCACTATGTAAGCATTTCGGGAGGAAACGATTCCGGCAGCTACAATGTAGGTACCGGTTATTACAAAGATCAATCCTTGGTTCCGGGACAAGACTACAGCCGTATCAGCCTGCGTGCCACCATCGACCAGAATATTGGCAAATACCTGCGTTTCGGGCTGACTACCAACAACAACTATAACATTACCAACGGACAGAATCTCGGATTGTATAATACGCTGGCTACTTCGCCTTTGATTAATCCGTATAATGCAGATGGCAGTTTGAAGCCTACAATACATTCTTTTATGGATGATTATTGGACTTATACGCGTAATACAGTTGAGAATTTGGGCGATTCGTATGCGGACAATCAACGCGGGTTCGGTTCCTATAACTCGCTGTACGGAGAAGTGAAGATTCCGGGAGTAGAAGGTTTGAGCTATCGACTTACTTTGGGTCTGGATTATCGCAGCAACCAAAGGGGACAATATAGAGGGGCAAATGTCTTCAGTGCTACGGCAGCGGCATCTAGCGCTTCTTTGGACAAAAATCAATATTACAAATGGGCTATCGAGCATCTGATTACCTACGAAAAAATGTTTGGAAAGCATCACCTGACATTGAACGGCTTATATGCATCCGAACAAAGCCATTACGACCGCTCATTAGTAAGCGCAACCGATCTTCCGTCCGACCAGTTCCAATATTGGAATATAGGGCGTGCTCCATCCGACAAAATTGTATATAATCCCGACAACCAAGACTTTTGGGAACGCGGATTGCAATCGTATATGGCCCGCGTAATGTACGACTACGATTCACGCTATATGTTGCTAGCCTCTATGCGCTGGGACGGCTCGTCCGTATTGGCGGCCGGACACAAATGGATCAGCTACCCGGCCTTCTCCGCTGGTTGGAACATCGCGAAAGAAAGCTTTATGGAAAGTACCTCCGGTTACTTGGATAACCTTAAACTGCGTATCGGTTGGGGGATAACTTCCAACCAATCAATCAACCCCTACACAACACTCGGAAGCCTGGGTACCCGTCCATACAACTTCGGTGACGACAAAACCACCGGTTTCTACGTAGCCACAACTCCTAACCCCGAGTTAGACTGGGAATATACAAGAACATGGAACTTTGGTTTAGATTTCAGCTTTTTGCAAAACCGCCTGTCGGGAACAATCGAATATTACGATGCCAGGACCGACGATATTCTTCAGAGTGTAAATCTGCCTTCTACAGCCGGCGTAGGCAGTTATCTGGCCAATATCGGAAAGATGAGCAACAAGGGCGTTGAAATAAGCCTGAACGGTGTCATTTTCGACAACAAGGACGGATGGTCGTGGGAAGCCGGCGTCAACTTCTATACCAACCGAAACAAAATCACTGAACTCGCCTCCGGACAGAAGGAAGATCCTTCAAACTGTTGGTTTGAAGGATATCCGGTGAATTCTATTTTCGATTATAAAAAAATCGGATTGTGGCAAGAAGGCGATCCTTATCTGGATATTTTAGAAAATAATAGTGGGTCCGTAGGCATGATTAAAGTGGAATATACCGGCGACTACAATGCAGACGGAACACCGGTTAGAGCCATTGGCGCCGCCGATCGTCAGGTAATCAGCGCCGATCCCGACTGGCAGGGCGGGTTCACAACACGGATCGCTTACAAAAACTGGGATTTGAATATCATTGGTACCTATCAGCACGGCGGTATTCTGGTGAGTACGCTTCACGCTACCAACGGTTATCTGAATATGCTGTCAGGACGTCGCGGAAACGTAAAAGTAGATTACTGGACACCGGAAAATACCGGTGCCAAATATCCGAAACCGGGTGTAGCCATGAGTGGAGACAATCAGAGATACTCCAGCACGCTGGGATATTTTGACGCTTCCTACTTTAAGGTAGGCCAAATTACGCTAGGCTACAATTTTGACCCGAACGCCAACTGGTTTAAAAAGATCGGTCTCAGCAACGCCCGCTTGTACTTTACGTTGCAGAACGCATTTGTACTGTTCTCTCCGTATAACAAAGAAACAGGCTTGGACCCGGTGACCAATTCTTATGGAAACGAAAATGCGGCAGTAACCGGAAGTCTCCCTTACAGGGCAAACACGATGCTCACGGTAGGAACAAACACGCCGCAAACCCGTAACTTATTGTTTGGTTTGAATGTATCTTTCTAATTATTTAATATCAAATCTTAAGATATGAAAAATATAAATTTCAAAAACATTTTGGGGACTGTTGTCTTAGCTTTATTGACTGTTTCCTGTTCCAATAGTATTTTGGATGAAACACCACGTACCGACTATACCCCCGATTTCTTCAAAACCGAAGAGGGTATACAGGGCGGGCTGACTTCACTGTATGCGCATACACGCTATTTTTACGGGCAATATTATTATATGGTATGTGAATCCGGTACAGATGAATATACATTTGCACAAAATTCCAATGGCAACAGTATAGATCCCGATCTGACTATCGGTTCTTCATCAAACCTGAATGCTTCTACCAGTCGCGGGGATGCACTTTGGAATGCAGTATATTCCAATATCAATACCGCCAGTGGCATAATCGAAAACGCGGCGGCTGCGGGCAAGTCGGAATCTCTGATTTCGGAAGCACGCTTCTGGCGGGCATTCGACTACTTTATGCTGGTGCAAACCTTTGGCGGAGTACCATTGGATCTGGGTTCGGGTGTATTGAAATTCAATACTACTCCATCGCGGACATCGGTACGTAACACCGTACCTGAAGTATATACACAAGCCGTTTTCCCCGATCTGAAAACAGCTATTGACAATCTGCCCGATGCCGGCCGTGTTACCGGAGGCGTGACCAAAACAGCAGCTCGCCTGTATTTGGCGAAAGCTTATTTGACTTACGGCTGGTGGCTACAAAACCCCGGCAATATTCCGACTTATCCTGATAGTCAGCGTACCGACCCGGACGGGCACGATGCCGCCTGGTACTTCCAGCAGGCCTATAATGTCGCTCTCGACGGAATCAGTAATCCCGGTCCTTTCAGGTTACAACCTACATTCTACGATGTAAATCTGGCTCAAAACGACCGCAATAATGAAATTGTATTGTACAGCGACCACATCCAGGATGAATATTACAATGGATCAAGTTTATCGTATGCTACCGGTGGTGCACCGGATAATTTCGCAGGGTGGTTTACTACCTGCAATTATACCCTAGTAAGGAGCTCTGGTATAACTTCTGTCGACCGTGAAGCAGTCCAGTGGGGAGGCCGTCCTTGGACCGCTTTAGCCCCGCCTTACAAAGTATTTACCAACACCTTTGCCGATAAAACCAACGACAGCCGATATGATGGAACTTTCGTGACTGTATACCCGTGCAACGTGGATAAAGTAGCGGGTAGGCAAAATCCGGTCATCAATGCTAACGGTATGCCGGTAAAGAGCGGCGAACCAATTTTCACATTTCTGGATGAGGAAAACCCGAATGTGGTGTATCCAAGCGGTGCTGGAAGCAGCAGCATAGGAGGCGGTACATTACCGGGCCGGGCCGACTGGGTTATTAACCCAAGTGGTATTAGTCGTATTTTTTATCCAGGCCTTTGGAAGCTGGGTCCTTACCGTACCGATAACGCCGGAGGTCTGGGACAACCGAATGGTGGAAGCACTCGTCCGTGGAACATTGCCAAATTCTCTGAACTATATCTGATCGCAGCCGAAGCCGCCGTGAAGGGAGCGACCGGTTCAATGAGTGCGCGCGACCTGGTAAATGTACTGCGTGTACGCGCCGGAAAATGGAGATACAGCAACAACGGACAATGGAGCATGGGTGGAGACGGAACAAAAATAGCAGACAACAGTGCGGCCATGACGGCGGCGACTCCTGCCAATATCGACATCGATTATATTCTAGCCGAACGCAGCCGCGAATACTACGGTGAAGGCTACCGCTGGTACGACTTGGTACGCACGCAAAAATGGACTGAATATGCCTCTTCATACACCATTTGTGGCTCGGCTGTAGGTGATCACACACAAGTGGAATACAAACGCAACATTCAACCATTCCATTATCTGCGTCCGATTCCGCAGGGACAACTCGATGCCATGACCATGAGTGATGCCGAAAAAGCGGCTTACCAGAATCCGGGATATAATAAATAGAGTCGCGGGTAAACTGAAACTGTGATAAATAAGGGGCTGTGAATAAAGCAGCCCCATTTTTAAGCGAACCATGAAAAAACTCGATCTAAGCATTCTCTTTTTATTTTTTGTATTGCTCGTCAATGCCCAGTCTGCAAAGAATCCGCTTATCTTTGCCGATGTTCCCGATATGTCGATGGTACGTGTCGGCGACACTTACTATATGAGCAGCACAACGATGCACATGGTACCGGGTGTTCCGATAATGAAATCGAGTAATTTGATTGATTGGGAAATAGTAAATTACGCTTATGATACCTTAGCCAATATCGACGCGATGAATCTTACCAACGGCAAAAACGCTTACGGGCGCGGTTCATGGGCAAGTTGCATCCGTTATCACAACGGGAAATTTTACATTACCACTTTTTCACAGACTACCAACAAAACTTATATTTATATCACTGACGATATTGAAAACGGCCCGTGGGAAACACGGACGTTTACACCTTCCCTGCACGATCACACGCTTTGGTTTGACGATGATGGTAAGGTTTATATGATTTACGGAAATGGAAAATTATCCATTACTGAACTCGAACCCGATTTTTCGGGAATAAAGCCCGGCACAAACCGTGTTTTGATCGAAAATGCGAGCGCGCCGGCAGGCAACGATATCGCTTTGGGAGCAGAAGGTTCGCAACTTTTCAGGCACGGTGGAAAATACTATCTTTTCAATATAACATGGCCTCGCGGCGGGATGCGGACGGAAGTTGTTCACCGGGCAGACAGCCTGAATGGAAAATGGGAGGGCCGCCTGGCTTTCCAAAATTCAGGGATAGCGCAGGGCGGTATTATCGAAACGCCTGGTGGGGAATGGTTTGCTTACCTTTTCCGCGATTACGGAGCCGTAGGGCGAATCCCCTATCTTCTTCCGATGAATTGGGAAAGCGGATTTCCAAAAATCGGCATCGGTGATAAGGCCTCTGAAGAGTCCGGCTTACCCGGTAATAAAGGGTTAATACCCGGGATTGTGAATTCGGACGAATTTGACAGGAAAGAAGGCGACCGGGCCTTACCACTTGTATGGCAGTGGAATCACAATCCGGACAATACATTGTGGAAAGTGGAAAACGGTTATTTGCGCCTGACGACAGGACGCCTCGACAATAATCTCGAATTAGCACGAAACACACTGACACAGCGCACCATTGGCCCCGTTTGTTCGGGAACGATCAAAATGGATGTTTCAGGAATGCAAGACGGTGACTTTGCCGGTTTGTGCCTTTTGCAAAGCCATTACGGGCAAATAGGAATAAAGGTGAGCGGTAGCCGGAAATCTATATATATGAACAATACCTCGTCGGGCAAACCGGTAGAGCAGGAAGAAATCCCCTTCGGGGAAAAAATAGTTTACTTTAAAGTAGATTGTGATTTCAGGGAGAAAACCAATTTGGCATACTTTTATTACAGTCTTGACGGGGAGAAGTGGTTCTCGGCAGGAAAACCTTTGAAGATGAGTTACACATTGGACCATTTTATGGGCTATCGTTTCGGATTATACAATTACGCAACAAAAAATACCGGAGGATATGCAGATTTTGATTATTTCAGGATCAGTAGGGAAATCACCGTAAACCGGACAAAAGAAGCGAATGGCACTCGACATTTGGTAAAATATGACAAATAGTGTATGATAAGACAAGATGCATTAATAAACGATAAATATCTGTAATCACTTACAATACAAAAGATAATGAGAAAAAAATCCGTATTCGTTTTAATTTTAATTTGTTCTGTTTCCTTTGCCTTCGGGCAAAACAGGGAGAAGATCGACATTAATGAAGGTTGGCGTTTCTTTCGTTATGAAAACAATCCCGACAGCTTGATTTATGATGAGCGCCCGGCTGTTTTTGACAAAAACGATGTTAAGGATGCCGATACTCGCGCCACTTTGCAAAATCATGGAAACGCTTCGAATAAATCATTGAAAATGTATATCTTGCCAACAGCAAACGAATTTATAAAAGACAAAAATAAACATTATGAGCGTCCCGACGGTAATCCGGGCAAAGATTTCCCATTCGTTAAAAACGATTTTAATGATAGTAACTGGCAATATATCGATTTGCCACACGATTGGGCAATTGACAAACCTTTTTACACCGAAGAAAATGCTATTGTCGGTGGTGGAATGGGAAGATTACCGGTTCAGGGTGTCGCTTGGTATCGACGGAAAATCGACATTCCGAAAAGTGATTCAGGCAAAGAGATTTACCTCGACATTGACGGAGCGATGTCTTACGCAATGGTTTGGCTCAATGGGAATCTGGTTGGAGGCTGGCCTTACGGTTACAATTCTTTTCGCCTTAATCTTACACCTTTTGTGAATTTTGAAGGAGATAATCAGTTGGCCATCCGGCTGGATAATCCTACAAATTCTTCACGCTGGTATCCGGGTGCAGGCATCTATCGCAATGTTTGGCTCGTAAAGATAAGCCCTGTTCATGTAGCACATTGGGGAACATTCATCAAGACCGAAAATATTTCGGAGAAATCCGCTACAATAACTATTTCCATTGATATAGACAATAACTCAACAAAAAATCAAGACGTCGAAATCCTGACCGACATTTATCGGTTGGACAATAACTTAAAAATATCAGGAAATAAAGTTGCAACTTTTCCGAAGCAAAATATCGTTATCGAGGCAAGAGAAAAATCGAAAATCAGAAATACCGTAAATATCAAGAATCCTTTGCTTTGGGGGGTATATCCACAACAGGAGCAAAATATGTATCTGGCTGTAAACCGATTATTCATAAACAATAAATTAATTGATACATACGAAACAAGATTCGGCATCCGGGATATTAAGTTCGATGCAAAAGAAGGGCTTTTGATAAATGGTGAAAAGATTCGCATTCAAGGTGTAAATCAGCACCACGATTTGGGTGCTTTAGGCGCAGCGTTCAATCTTCGGGCAGCTGAACGACAGTTGGAAATGTTACGCGAATTAGGATGTAATGCTATTCGTTTGGCCCATAATCCTCCTGCACCTGAATTACTTGAACTAACTGATAGAATGGGGTTTCTGGTAATTGACGAAATTTTCGATTGTTGGGAAAAAGGTAAAAATCCACTTGACTTCCACCTTATTTTCCCCGACTGGTATGAAGCGGACATCCGCGCTTTTATTCGCAGAGATAAAAATCACCCTTCCATTATTGCATGGAGTTTTGGCAATGAAGTGGGCGAACAGTACACAGACGAATCGGGTGCGGCTGTCGCATGGAAATTAGCGGCTCTTGTAAAAGACGAAGATAGTACACGACCAACAACCGCTTCGATGAATTTTGCCAAACCTGATATGCCTTTCCCGCAAACGATGGATATTATTTCACTTAACTATCAAGGCGAAGGAATACGAGATGCGGCGGCATATTCTCATCTGAAGGGGATAAGAACACCACCGCTTTATCCTGCTTTTCATCAGAAATTTCCCGACAAAATGATTGTCAGTAGTGAAACAGCCTCGGCACTCAGTTCGCGCGGTACATATTTTTTCCCGGTATTCGCAGGAAATAGCGCGCCTGTAAGCGAAGGTTCGGGTGGAAATGATACACTGAGGCAAGTAAGTGCTTATGAACTTTATACCTCTCCTTTTGGTTCGTCAGCCGACAAGGTTTTTGCTATGCAAGACAATCATCCGTTTGTCGCAGGCGAGTTTGTCTGGACAGGTTGGGACCATTTAGGTGAACCAACACCTTATTATTCCTCACGTAGCTCCTATTGCGGAATAATTGATTTGGCAGGTTTTAAAAAAGATAGATTTTATCTCTATCAATCGCGTTGGCGTCCCGAGTTACCGACAGTTCACATTTTACCGCATTGGAATTGGGAAAGCAGGACAGGGCAGATAACGCCTGTTCATATTTTCACCTCGGGCGACGAAGCCGAACTTTTTCTGAACGGAAAATCGCTGGGAAAGAAGAAAAAAGATAAGTTTGAATACCGATTACGTTGGGATAGTGTTGTTTATGAGCCTGGCATATTGAAAGCTGTCGCTTACAAAGACGGTAAGCAATGGGCTATTCATGAAGTGAAAACCACAGGTATACCTGTAAAAATAGCGCTTTCTGCAGACAGAAATGTAATTGATGCCGATGGTAAAGATATTTCGTTTGTTACGGTAAGAATTTTAGACAGCGACGGAAATCTTGTTCCAAACGCTGACAATAAAATATGGTTTGAAATTTCGGGAACCGGAGAAATTGTTGCTACCGACAATGGAAATCCTGCTGATATGATTTTATTCGCGTCAAAAGAGCGTAGTGCTTTTGGGGGGCTTGCACTGGTAATTATACGAGGAAAAAAAGGGAAAGAAGGTGAGATGAAATTAACAGCAAGGAGCGAAAGGCTTGATAGTGGTTCTGTAATTATAAGCAGCCGGTAGGCCGGAAAATAAAACATGAAACAGCACCTTCAGAGTCAGGAAACCGGTATAAACAAAAGCGGCATATTCGTCCCGATGCTTGACAATTTTAGCGCCTTTCATGTAGAACTGTAAATTATAAGTAATGTAATTTAGATATGAGAACAAAAGACTTGTACACCTGTTTGGCAATGTTAATACTAATAATAGCCTTTCCCCGCACCGGAAATAGCCAGACAGCAGATTTTCACTATTTTCAATACAAGGGACAAGATGCCTGTTTCGCACAGGCTATAAACGACACTTTTAACTAAATTATTTACGCATGAAAACAACCTTTTCTTCAAAAGTAGTAGCCTTACTATGTACTGCGATTTTACTATTTGCATGTAGCGAAATAGATGACTTAAATTTAGATTATGAGTTTGCAAAAACGCAAGAGGTTTCAGACCAAGTTAATGAAGAAACATTTGTTTCTTTGGACAAGGCCACAGCGGTTGCTGATTTGTTTTTCAGTAAGCTAACCGAAGGTAATGTTTCAACAAGAAGTGGTTTGAAAGCTCAGAAAGGTAGTGCTTTGGTTGAAACATTAAGAGAAAGTAGCAACCCTTTAATGTATATTATAAATTATCCGGATGGGGGATTTGTTATCATGGGAACTACAAAAAATTATTATCCGGTTTTGGCCTACTCGGACAAAAATTCTTTTGAGATAACACCCGACATGGATGGTATATCCGACTGGTTGGAGGAAACAAAAGAAGCAATCAAAACAAGTGATGCATTAAATGACACGATTAAGACTGCAATGCAAAATCTCTGGAAAAGTTACGAAACAGCAGATATTTCTTCACCTCGGGAAGCACAGGATGCACGGCTCAAAAGTGCCAGCAATGGACAGATAGCTTGTTGGAATCGATGTGATGAGCTCCAAATGCAATATATGGGCGAAGATTGGAATTTTTTACCATTATCTCAAACTAAACAGATATTTGAAGATGCCGGATTTTTTGGGGTATATGAAGATTTATGTTATGGCGCAGAATTTAATAAATCACCATTTAATTGTTCAGTTGTTGGTTGGAGAAATATATATAAGAACGAACAGGTTGGCCCTTTGTTGTCTACCCAATGGCATCAAAATCCGCCTTTTAATGATTTGTGTGACGGCCACTCCGCCGGTTGTGGCGCCATAGCGGTTGCTCAAGTCATGAAGTATTATCAATATCCTTCAACATTCACACTGAACGGTTATACCTTCAACTGGAACAATATTCCTGTATCTCCAAAATCAGGTTCAGACCAAGCTGCTTTGGTTAGACTTGTTGGTGGTTTTGTGAACGTGCATTATGATTCTTTCGGTTCTTGGGCGACTCCCGGCGATATGGAAAGTGGTATTAGACTTCTCGGCTATAACGTGACTCGCGCCAGTCATAACTACGAATCAGTAGAAAAACAACTTCTTACTTATAAAAGACCTGTTATTATGGGAGGTAATGCTACCAATCTTTCTTTTCTTCCCGGGTCTCTCGAATATATCGGCAATAGCCATTACTGGATTTGCGATGGCGCGCGTAGATTAACAACTAATCAGATAGAATATTTTACAGAGTGGCAACCTAATGGAAACGGAGTTTTCACCCCGGGTTGGAATTCAATCAATTCTCCGGGCTTATTAGGCGGAATAGTTTATCTGTATTTCCATATGAATTGGGGTTGGGGTGGAAAAAACGATGCCTGGTTTGCTTTCAACGATGTAAATTCAGGCAATGGCAATTACCAACATTCAAGGCAAAATTTCTATATTACTAAACCGTAAATATAAATGCTATGAAAACGTTAAAAATATCAGGCTTATTAGTATTTGTGATAATGAATTTTTCTTCCTGTTTTCTCTTTCCCGACCATGAACCGGAAACTGTTACCTATAATTTTGGCTTAAGTTTTCAGGATACTTCCGGAAATGATTTGGTAAAAGGGATTGGACTAGAGTGGTGGTTGGATTCGACTTTTATTTCTGAAGAGCAGGCTCAGTCAGGCATTGTAAAGAATGATTTATACGTACTGGATATTATTGTTTCCGAACCATGTAAAAATTGGGATAATAAAATTTATAATACTCCCGGTAGTGACGTTATCCGTCCCATATTAGGAATGGTGAGATATAATAACGGTTATCGTTATTTGGATAATGATTTTAGTTTATGGGTAAACGATTGTCCCGAAGCGAAAATGCTCACTTACAAGTTGAAATGCCCTTATGTATTTGGTGATGAAGCGGTACATGAATTTGTTACCTATTGGGATATTCCAAAGGTAAAATCATCAGGTCAAACATTTGCTAAATGTTACCGCATAGAGTTTAATGGTAATGAGATAATTCCCCAATTCTCTAAAGAGAGATATACAAGCGGATGTTATATAGCTACTATAATACTAAATGACTAATTTTACATACCTCCCAACTCTTTACGGCATGCATGTTTATACGTGTAGCCGCAGAGCCGGAATAAGAATAGTTGACGAAATCATAATAATCCGACTATATTTATGAGAACAAAAGACTTGTACACCTGTTTGGCAATGTTAATACTGATTATAGCCTTTCCCCACAGCGGAAATAGCCAGACAGCAGATTTTCACTATTTTCAATACAAGGGACAGGATGCCTGTTTCGCACAGGCTATAAACGACCGGAACCAGTATTTCAATCCGGTTCTCAGCGGTTTTTATCCCGATCCGAGTATCTGTCGCAAGGGTTCGGATTACTATCTGGTAACCTCAACGTTTTCATACTATCCGGGTATCCCGATATTTCACAGTACCGACCTGGTAAACTGGGTGCAGATCGGCAATGTGCTGAATCGTCCTTCGCAGTTGCAACTTAAAGCCGGAATCCGGCTCAGTGGAGGAATCTATGCTCCTACAATCCGCTACAATAAATACAATGATACTTTTTATCTCATTACTACCTGTACTGACGGGATCGGCAATTTTATCGTGAAAACCAAGAACCCGAAAGAAAATAACTGGAGTGAACCTGTTCCCCTGCATTTTGGAGGTATCGATCCCGATATTTTTTTCGATGAAGACGGAAAGGCTTATATCGTCCATAACGACGAACCGGACGGGAAACCCGAATGGGACGGGCACAGGTCTATTTGGCTGCGGCAGTTTAGTGTTGAGGGCGACTCTATTTTCGGTGAGAAGAAAATGATTGTAGACGGAGGTACGGATAAAGCCAAACATCCGGTGTGGATAGAAGCGCCGCATTTATACAAAATCAATGGTTATTATTATCTCCTATGTGCCGAAGGAGGTACCAGTGTTCAGCATTCAGAGGTCGTTTTCCGCTCCGAAAGTATTTTTGGTCCTTATATCCCTTGGAAAAACAATCCGATTCTCACCCAGCGCGACTTACCGGAAAACCGTAAGAATCCGGTGACTTCCGCCGGGCATGCCGACCTTATACAAACAGCAGAAGGCGACTGGTACGCTGTTTTTCTTGCCTGCCGCCCATACGAAGGCAATTATTACAATACAGGTAGAGAAACATTTATGCTGCCTGTGACATGGGTTGACGGATATCCGGTGATTTTGAAAGCGAACGAGGAAATTCCTTACATTGTAAACAAGGCGAATCTCCAGCCGAATGCAGAAAGTTATAAAGGTAATTTTACATGGAAAGACGATTTCGACGACGAAAAGCTCGATGACCGCTATTTGATGCTGCGTACTCCACCTGAAGATAAATGGTGGAAAATCGCTAACGGAATGCTTACACTCAGTTCTACCGGAAGCACGATCTATGAACCGAATCAACCGGCTTTTACAGGTATCCGCCAACAGCATTTAACTTTTTCGGTGCAGATAAAAATGGATTATTTACCGGATAATGAAGGGGATATTGCAGGCCTGGTTTGTTATCAGCGGGAGAAACATAATTTTGTTTTCGGAAAAACCATTGACGGGAACGGCAAGTATTATCTTGTATTGAAACGTGCTGAGGGGGATGTGAAAACCATAGCGAAAACTGAAATTCCAGACGGTACAGCCAAAAAAGCAGTAACCTTGAAGGTAGAAGGCAAAAAAGATAAATATTCGTTCCTCTATTCATTCGATGATGGAGAAAGCTGGGAAACGATAGCAGAAGATGTTGACGCAAAAAATCTCAGTACACAGTCGGCAGGCGGATTTACAGGTACAATAATCGGTTGTTATGTTTATAATGACACTACTCCTGTCGATGACAGAAAATTGCCGGCAAAGGATATTGCGAACCCTTTCGGTGTAGAAAGATTTGTGTTTCCTTCTGCCGGGCAAGAATATCTTTCTCTGGTCGAAAACGGCAAGCCTGTCCAGATAATTTCCGATGTTAACGACTATGCGGGTGTGATCCGCGCGGTCGGCGACCTGAAAGATGATTTCAGGAAAGTTTCCGGGAATCTCCCGTCTGTTTCCGGCAAAACGGCGATTATTATCGGAACGGCAGGAAAATCGGCCATCATCGACAAACTGTTCAGAGACGGCAAGATAGATAAGAACGAACTGGCCGGAAAAAATGAAAAGTATGTGATACAAACTATCGATAATCCGACCGGAGATATACAAAAAGCACTGATTATTGCCGGGAGTGATAAGCGGGGAACAATCTACGGTATTTATGAACTTTCAGCACAAATCGGCGTATCGCCATGGTATTGGTGGGCGGACGTCCCTGTCGAACACCAGACAAATCTGTATATAAAGCCGGGAAAATATACCGACGGCGAACCGGCCGTAAAATACCGGGGTATTTTCATCAATGACGAAGCGCCCGCATTTCAGGGTTGGTGCATCGAGAAATTCGGCGGTGTCAACTCGAAGATGTATAAACACATGTTCGAATTAATTTTACGCCTTAAAGGGAACTTTCTCTGGCCGGCTATGTGGGGAAATGCGTTTTTCGATGATGACCCTCTCAACGGACAATTGGCGGACGAATATGGCATCGTGATAAGTACATCGCACCACGAACCGATGGGACGCGCCCACTCTGAATGGAAACGTTACGGGCAAGGTGCATGGAACTATAATAAGAACCCGAAGGCCCTACAGAACTTCTGGAAAGGAGGAATGGAACGCATGAAAAACTACGAAACGGTAGTAACCGTAGGCATGCGTGGCGATGGGGATGAACCGATGAGCGAGGAGAGTGATATCGCATTACTGCAAAAAATCGTAAAAGACCAGCGCAAGATAATATCAGAAGTTACAGGTAAAAAGGCAGAGGAAACTCCTCAGGTATGGGCTTTGTATAAAGAGGTTCAGGATTATTATGACAAGGGGATGCGTGTACCTGACGACATTACATTGCTACTTTGTGACGACAATTGGGGCAATGTCCGCAAACTTCCCGACCTTAACGCAAAACTACGCAAAGGAGGATACGGAATGTATTACCATTTCGACTATGTAGGAGGCCCGCGTAATTACAAATGGATAAATGTCAGTCAGGTACAACGCATTTGGGAACAGATGAACCTCACATACCAATACGGAGTGGATAAAATATGGGTGGTGAATGTCGGCGACCTGAAACCGATGGAGTATCCCATCTCTTTTTTCCTCGATATGGCCTGGAATCCCGATAGATTTAATGCGGATAACCTGCTGCTTCATACCGAAGAATGGTGCGCCCGGCAATTCGGGGAAAAATATGCAAAAGAGTCTGCCCGTCTGATAAATCTTTATACGAAATATAACCGCAGGGTTACACCCGAACTGCTGAATGAGAATACATACAGTCTCGAAAATTACAACGAATTCGAAACGGTCGTAAGCGATTATCGTAATCTGGTAGTGGATGCCATGCGCCTATATTATCTGATGCCAAATGAATATAAGGATGCCTTCGACCAGTTGGTTTTGTTCCCGGTAAACGCTTGCTCCAATCTGTACGAAATGTACTATGCGGTGGCCAGGAACAGACACTATGCTGCTAAAATGGATATACAGGCAAACTATTGGGCGGATAAAGCAAAAGAGTGTTTCGCAAGGGATTCCATACTCACAATGCATTATAATAATGACATAGCCGGAGGAAAATGGTCGCATATGATGGACCAGATACGTATCGGTTATACCAGTTGGCAGCAACCTGAAAAGAGAGTGATGCCCAAAGTAGAATACATTATGCAAACAATGATACATAAAGAAAAGATATTCGCCGAAGCGGACGGCTATGTATCGATCGAAGCCGAAAACCACACAACAGCCAACAACGGGGCTAAAGTGTCATGGGTTATTATTCCCGATTTAGGAAAAACCGTATCGGGTGTAACAACTACGCCTGTTACCGAAAACCCCGGTAAAGACGTTTATTTGGAATATAAAGCCGATCTGAAAACAAAAGGAAAAGCCAGATTGATAGTCCTTACATCCCCGACATTGAATTTCAATGCCAATAAAGGATTACGCTATGCAGTCTCCTTAAATGGCGGGGAGGAACAAATAGTAAATATAAACGGACATTATAAAGGCGAACTGGGACAATGGCAGGCCGAACAGATCATAGAAACTTCTACCATCCATAATATTGATAAAGAAGGTATTCACACGATCCGTATCCGTCCTCTTGAACCGGGTATCGTTTTTCAAAAAATAATGCTGGATACGGGATGTCTGAAACCGAGCTATTTAGGCGCGCCACAAAGCGATTTAAAATAAAGATATTACAAAAATGAGATCTATTAATACATCATTATACAGGACAATATTCCTATTTATATTAGCAGTATCGGTATCAGCCGTCCAATCCGCAATAAAACTGCCGCGCCTGATAAGCGACGGGATGATTTTGCAGCGGGATACTCCCCTGCAACTGTGGGGATGGGCCTCTCCGAAAGAATCTGTCACTATAAAATTCATGGATAAAACATACCGGACAAAAGCCGATAAAAAAGGTGACTGGAGAATTGTATTACCTGCACAAACTGCCGGAGGACCATACACAATAAATATCAATGAAATCACAATAAAAGATGTTCTGATAGGTGATGTATGGCTCTGTTCGGGTCAATCGAATATGGAACTGCCAATACGCCGCACCCTCGATTTGTATGCAGATGAAGTAAAGCAGGTAAATAACCCGATGATACGGCTATTCAGAGTGCCGATGTATTATAATTTCAGCGGAAAAGAGACAGACTATCAGGGAGGGAACTGGAAATTTGCCACACAGGAGAATATCCTCGATTTTTCGGCTGTTGCCTACTTTTTTGCAAAAGAACTTTATGATAAATATAAAATACCTGTTGGAATTATCAATACTGCAATCGGCGGATCACCTGCCGAGGCCTGGATCAGTGCCAATACATTAAAAAACTATCCTGCCCTTGAAGCCGAAGCAAAAAAATGTGCAGCACCGGGCTTTATTGAAGAAACAAAAAAAGAGGAACAACAGGCAAGTAATGAATGGTACTCGGCAATGATAAAGACAGACAAAGGTATTGGAAAATGGCACAAAAAGAATATCGATACATCGGGATGGAACGACTTTTATCTGCCGGGATTATGGAAGGATAAAGGCATGGATGTGAAAAACGCAGTTATTTGGCTTCGGAAAGAGTTTGAGGTGGTAAAAGAGGATGAAGGAAAACCAGCTACCCTGCGACTGGGATATATCATCGATTCCGATTCCGCCTTTGTAAACGGAACATTTGTGGGAACAACAGGTTATCAGTATCCGCCCCGTATATACCAGATCCCGGGAGGAACATTAATTGCCGGTAAAAACACTGTTGCAATAAGAATAGTAACAAATGAATGGGGAGGTATAAAAGAAGACAAACCCTATAAAGTAATCATAGGTAATAAGCAGACAGATCTTACCGGAGAGTGGAAATACCTGATCGGTACTCTATTGCCGCCTTCCCCGCCAAATATATTTTTCCAGTACAAACCGATGGGATTGTATAACGGGATGATTGCGCCCGCAACAAATTATAAAGTAAAAGGGATATTGTGGTATCAGGGAGAATCCAATACAGGCAGGGCAAAGGAATACAAAACTTTATTCCCTGACCTTATCAATGATTGGAGAGAACAAAGGGCTGAGCCGCAGTTACCTTTTATATATGCACAACTTCCCGAACTGAACAAACCTTGGAAGCAACCTGCCGAAAGTGGAATGGCCGAACTCAGGGAAGCTCAGCGTCAGGCTCTGCTCTTACCTTATACAGGCATGGCTGTAACACTAGGCTGCGGAGAATGGAACGATATCCATCCTTTAAACAAAAAAGATGTTGCCCGCCGGCTGGCACTGGAAGCAATGCGGGTAGCCTATGGTGAGAACATTGTCAGTACAGGACCTCAGTTAAAAAATATGCAGAGCGAAGGAAATACGATCATCCTCACATTCGATTCTGTAGGTGAAGGCTTGTATTCCAACAGCATAATCAATGGCTTTACTATTGCCGGAGCAGATAAAAAGTATGTATGGGCGGAAGCCGCTATTTTAAATAAGAATCAGGTAAAAGTATGGAGCAATCAGATACAAAATCCCGTATTGGTAAGATATGCATGGGCGGATAATCCCGAAGGAGCGAACCTCAGAAATAAAGAAGGGTTACCGGCATCTCCGTTTACAGCAGCACAACCAGATATTATTTCCCATACAGGGGGATTTAATAGAGATTTAAAGAAAGTGACGGCAGTTCCTGACACCATTATTACAGATAATAAAGCCGGAATACACGATGCGTTCGATTACGAACTCTGGTACGACAGAGGCGATGTAGGTATGATACTGAAAGAAGACGGTGCATTCGAATGCTACTGGAACAATATCAACAATGTCCTGTTCCGCACAGGCAAGAAGTTCGATTGCACAAAAACGCAGGGAAAATTTGACTGTACGAAGACTCACGATGAAACCGGCGATATTTCCCTCAACTACGGTTGCGATTATCAGCCGATCGGCAATTCATACCTATGCGTTTACGGTTGGTCGGTCGATCCGCTTGTGGAGTTTTATATTGTCGAGTCTTGGGGCAACTGGCGTCCGCCCGGATCACTATCTAAAGGGACAGTTGAAATAGACGGCGGCACGTATGACATCTATGAAACTACGCGTGTAGAACAACCCTCAATCAATGGCTACACTACTTTCCAGCAATACTGGAGTGTTCGCGCCGATAAGAAGACCGAAGGCATCATTTCCGTCAGCGAGCATTTCAGGGCTTGGGAAAAACTGGGTATGAAACTGGGGAAAATGTATGAGGTTGCACTATGTGTCGAAGGCTATCAGAGTAGCGGTACAGCCAATGTGTACAGGCATACACTGACCGTTGGCGACACCACGATAGGTACCAGCCCGGAAAATAATGAAAAACTATCCGTATCGCCGCCGGATACGGCCAGGGATTTCGCAGAATAAATCTAACAATATCAATAAAATAAATAATTATGAACGTGAATATAAGTGAGACTAAAGGTTTTTACAAGCTGTCGTGGCTGCAACGAATAGGTTTCGGTAGCGGAGATTTTGCACAGAATCTGGTATTCCAGACGGTGATGCAATATGTTTCCATTTTTTATACCACTGTTGTCGGATTACGTCCGGAAACCGTGGCGGTAATGGTGTTTATACCGCCTGTCATAAATATATTCGGGTCTATGGCGTTGGGCGCATTTGTAGATAAGCATAACCCCAAATGGGGAAAGTACCGTTCTTATCTGATTATTGGCGGCGTTCCGCTCATGGCATTTGCCGTCCTCTGTTTTTGGAACGGTTTTCCCGGATCGACAGTGTATGCTTTTGTCACTTATATAGGGCTATGCCTGCTCTACACGGTGGTCAGTCTGCCTTACGGAGCACTGTTCGCTTCGCTTACCCGTGACGGGGATGAAATGACCAAGCTTACCTCTACCCGCATGGTGCTTGCCAACCTGGGCGGATTTACTGTGGCTTTCGGTATCCCGACAATCGTGCAATCGCTCTCTCCTACCCGGACATACAATACCTCGGGCGATGCCCATGCATGGTTTATCACCATGACTATACTGGCCTTAATCGGTTTGGCTTTATTGATTTTCTGTTTCACCCAAAGCAAAGAACGTATAGTAATGGAAGCCGATAAAACGTCGGAAGTAAAAATCTCCGATCTATGGATGGAATTTATCAGGAACAGCCAGTTGCGCATTGTGGCTTTATTTGTTTTTACGGCTTTTGCCTTGATGTCAATCTACAATGCGGCAGGGGCTTATTACATGACATACAATGTACAGGCTTCTAATTACACGGGTTGGTTCCAGGGAATAGGCTTTCTACCGGCATTCATCTTTATGCCGTTGGTCCCTGCCATTAAAAAGGCGATTGGTAAAAAACAAATGTTTTATGTATTTCTGTCTGTCGCTGTTCTCGGAATGGCTTTGCTCTATGTTGTATCGATAGTTCCCGCGCTTCGCTCGCAAATCTGGATCATAATGGTGGCGCAATTTATTAAATCCACAGGCATCATTGTCGCTACAGGTTATATGTGGGCGCTGGTTCCCGAAGTAATCACTTACGGAGAATATACTACAGGCCGGCGTATTTCGGGTACGGTAAATGCTATTATCGGAATTGTTTTTCAACTGGGGATGGCTATCGGCCTCTTTATTCCCAATATATTACTGGGATTCGTCGGTTTTGACAAAGATAACGCCGTATCGCAATCTGCTCTTGCTCAACAGGGCATTTTATGGTTGGTTGCCGTAATACCTGCGATGCTGCTCATTCTGGCGATGTTTATTATTTCAAGATATAAACTGGAAGACAACGTGATTGACAAAATAAATATGGAAATTGAAGAAAAGCATTTAAATAAGAAATAAATAAAATATCGTTTAAATAAAAACAAA
Organism: Dysgonomonas sp. GY75; assembly: GCF_015234155.1. Lineage (NCBI taxonomy): Bacteria > Pseudomonadati > Bacteroidota > Bacteroidia > Bacteroidales > Dysgonomonadaceae > Dysgonomonas > Dysgonomonas sp. GY75. The sequence continues at coordinate 106,473 of NZ_JADCLQ010000056.1, read as the reverse complement.
AGAAATCATGAAAGTACTGACACCCGTTCTCTCTCTTTGCATTGCGTTCGCTATTGTAAGCTGTTCGCCACATAGGAAAGAGAATGAAGTAAAAGAGCCCTCTCTAAGAGAGGCGGTCAAGGACAAATTTCTGATCGGAACCGCCCTTAATACAAACCAGATCTGGGGAAAAGACTCTGCTGCCGTAAAGATTGTAAAGGAGCAGTTCAATTCCATCGTTGCCGAAAACTGTATGAAGAGTATGTTCTTACAACCGAAAGAAGGTGAATTCAACTTTAAGGATGCCGATAAATTTGTAGAATTCGGCGAGCAAAATAATATGTTTATCATCGGGCATACACTGATATGGCATTCACAGGCTCCGGCTTGGTTCTTTACCGATGATAAAGGAAAAGACGTTTCGAAAGAAGTACTGACTGAACGTATGAAAAATCATATAACAACTGTTGTCGGCCGCTACAAAGGACGTATTAAAGGCTGGGACGTGGTAAATGAAGCCATCCTCGATGACGGCTCGTGGCGCGACAGCAGATTCTATAAAATCATAGGTGAAGATTTTATACCTCTCGCCTTCGAATTTGCTCATGCTGCTGACCCCGATGCGGAGCTTTACTACAACGATTATAACGAGTGGCAGGCAGGAAAGCGTGATGCGATTGTAAAACTCGTAAATTCGCTGAAAGAAAAAGGACTTCGCATAGACGGTGTGGGGATGCAGGGACATATAGGGATGAATTATCCAAATCTGGAAGAATATAAAACAGCCTTAGACGCCTATTCTGCTACCGGCGTAAAAGTTCATATCACCGAACTGGATATGAGCGCACTGCCTTCACCATGGGGAAACACGGGAGCTAATATCTCGGATACAATTGCATATCACAGGGAAATGAATCCTTATACAACAAATTTACCGGATTCTGTTTCTGCAGTCTGGACTGAGCGGATGGGTGATTACTTCAAACTGTTTTTAGATAATAGTGATAAGATTGCGCGTATTACCCTATGGGGTGTTACAGACAATGATTCGTGGAAAAACGATTTTCCGATACGCGGACGCACCGATTATCCGTTATTATTCGACCGCCAATACAAGGCAAAGGCTGTGGTTAAGGAAATCATAGATATGGCAGATGGGGCAAATTTACCAAACAATTAATTATTAAATACTTAAACATTAAATCATTAAATTTCAGTAAAATGAAAAAAGCAAAATACTTATTTCCGCAGGACTATATGGCAGACCCGTCTGCACACGTATTCGATGGTAAAATCTATATATACCCATCCCATGACTGGGAAAGTGGTATTCCCGAAAATGATAATGGCGACCACTTCAATATGAAAGATTACCATGTATTCTCTCTCGATGATGTGGACGGGCCTATAACGGATCATGGCGTGGTACTGGACGCAGAAAATATACCGTGGTCGGGACGACAGTTGTGGGACAGCGATGTCGCATTCAAAAACGGTAAATATTATCTCTACTTTTCACTGAAAGACCAAAATGATATTTTCCGTCTGGGTGTAGCCATCAGTGACAAACCATACGGACCTTTCATCCCTCAGGAAAACCCGATTAAAGGAAGTTACAGTATCGATCCGTGTGTATTTGAAGAGAACGGGGAATATTACATTTACTTCGGCGGCATCTGGGGCGGGCAGCTTCAACGATATCGCAACAATAAGGCGTTGGAATCTGCTACTTTCCCGGCTGATAATGAACCTGCTCTTTGCGGGAAGGTCGCACGATTGAGAGATGATATGCTGGAGTTTGCGGAAGAACCACGCGATGTGGTTATTCTGGACGAAAACGGGCAGCCAATAACACAAGGAGACACAGACCGCCGCTTCTTCGAGGCATCATGGATGCATAAGTACAATGGGAAGTATTATTTCTCATATTCCACAGGTGACACTCATCTCCTTTGCTATGCCATAGGTGATAATCCTTACGGGCCGTTCACTTACAAAGGGGTAATCCTTACTCCCGTGATCGGGTGGACAACCCATCATAGTATTGTGGAATATAAGGGTAAATGGTATCTTTTCCATCACGATTCAGCGCCGTCGGGCGGCAGGACATGGCTCCGCAGTATGAAAGTCGTAGAACTGGAGTATAATCCGGACGGGACTATTAAAACTATTGAAGGACTGGATAGATAATTTATCTATAGAGTATGGCTAATAACTTTTAGTCGTTAGTCAGCTCTTTAATATTTTGTATTTAAAATTTAAGAAATCAATATTTTAAAGATTGATTAGAAAAAGTAACAGATGAAAAATTACAAATAAGTGTAACCTTTGTTACCTTTTTGAAAGTTGTAGGGGCAATCCCTTGTGATTGCCCGGTATTGGAAAAGGCGGATACCTACAAGAAGCACCCCTACGAAAGATAGCAAAAAGCGTTACTTGTGTTACTTTTTAACTAAACACGGTCATCACTATAAAAACAAAAATTGAGTTACAAAATATGAATCGAACGAAATTCACACTTTTAGTTTTTAGTCTTTCATTTATAATTATCCTGTCACCTTTGTTACTTTTTGCAGAGGATGGCAGTCAATTGTGGTTACGCTATCAAAGCGCAATTCACTACAAGGCAAAAGTCACATCGAAAGAAAAAAGTCCGGCAATAACTATTGCTATAAGGGAATTGGAAAATTCCTGGCAGGGGCAGCCTATTGAATTTAATCTGGATAAAAAACAGAAACATCTGAAAGATGGCTATCAGATAAAAGGTAACAATGACAAAATAACCATCACTGCACAAAAAGATGTCGGGCTGTTATACAGTGCTTACCATTTGCTTCATCTGCAACTCACGGAAACAGACAGGACAAATCTGAATCTAGAGGAAATACCTGCTTATGATGTGCGCATTCTCAACCACTGGGATAACTTGAATCGTACCGTAGAACGCGGCTATGCCGGTTATTCAATATGGAAGTGGAACGAACTGCCCAATACGCTATCGCCACGATACGAGGCCTATGCACGGGCTAATGCTTCGATAGGTATTAACGCAACTGTTCTAAACAACGTGAATGCCACACCGGAGATACTGACCAATGCTTATCTGGAAAAAGTAAAAGCACTGGCCGATATATTTCGTCCTTACGGGGTAAAAGTGTACCTCGCTGTAAATTTCTCTTCACCGAAAGAACTCGGTGGCTTATCTGATTCCGATCCACTCAATCCAGCAGTAAGTAAATGGTGGAACAATAAAGTAAAGGATATCTACAAACTGATACCCGACTTTGGCGGTTTCCTCGTCAAAGCTAATTCCGAAGGGCTTCCCGGCCCTCAGGATTACGGCCGCACACACGCCGATGGGGCGAATATGCTGGCTGATGCCTTGAAGCCTTATGGCGGTATTGTCATGTGGCGTGCGTTTGTTTACAATCCGAGTGATGAAGACAGGGCCAAACAAGCATATCTGGAATTTGTACCGCTCGACGGGCAATTCCGCGATAATGTAATAATCCAGATAAAGAACGGGCCTGTCGACTTTCAACCGCGCGAACCGTTCAGTCCATTATTCGGAGCACTCCGCAAAACACCGGAGATGGTCGAATTTCAGATCACACAAGAATATCTGGGTTTTTCCAATCATCTGGTATATCTTTCGCCTTTGTTTAAGGAAACGCTTGACAGCGATACCTTTTCAGATGGAAAAGGCTCTACCATTGCAAAGATCACAGACGGAACATTGCGCCCGAATAAGGTCACAGCAATATCTGCCGTAGCAAATATTGGAGAAGATACAAACTGGTGCGGACATCATTTTGCTCAGGCCAACTGGTATGCTTTTGGCCGTCTGGCATGGAATCACCAATTGACATCAGAGCAGATAGCAGACGAATGGATAAAAATGACTTTCTCAAACAATAAAGACTTTATTGATCCGGTAAAGGATATGATGCTGTCATCCCGGGAGACCGCCGTTGACTATATGATGCCACTTGGTCTGCATCACATATTTGCATTCGACCACCACTATGGACCCGAACCATGGGGAGATGTACCCGGTGCCCGCCCTGACTGGATGCCTTGGTATTACCATAATGCAGATAGTACAGGTTTAGGATTTGATCGTACGATGAACGGGAGCAATGCCGTATCTCAATACTTTCCTCCATTGAATAACATCTATAATGACATTAAACTTTGCCCTGAGAATCTCCTGCTATGGTTCCATCATGTGCCATGGGATTACAGGATGAAAGACGGAAAAACGCTATGGGAGGCGCTTTGTTTCAAGTATGATTTAGGAGTACAGAAGGTAAGAACTTATCAGAAGTTATGGGACAGGATGGGGCCATTTGTTGACGAGCAACGTTTCAGGGAAGTACAATCGAAGCTGAGAATACAGGCACGGGATGCTGTATGGTGGAAAGATGCCTGCCTGCTTTATTTCCAGACGTTTTCGAAACGACCGGTACCTTACGATATAGAACGTCCGGTACACGAATTGGAAGACCTGAAGAAGATTAAACTGGATATGAAGCATCATAATTAGTTCAGTTAACAGTCAGCAGTTAGCAGTAGTAAACTAAAATCTTGAAATTCAAATTATATGGAAAAAACATGGAGATGGTTCGGAAAAAAAGATAAGATAACCCTATCTATGCTCAGACAGATAGGAGTTGAAGGTATCGTAACTGCTCTGCACGATATACCCAATGGAGAGGTGTGGCCATTGGAAGCAATAAACGATCTGAAGAATTACATTAAGGATGCGGGCCTTCGCTGGTCGGTAGTAGAAAGCCTTCCTGTCTGTGAAGCTATAAAATACGGTGGAGGAAATGCAGATCAATTAATAGCTAATTACATAGAAAGTCTGGCCAATTTGGGAGAAGCAGGCATAAATACGGTATGTTACAATTTTATGCCGGTTATCGACTGGATACGCACCGATCTAGAATATCCATGGGCCGACGGAACTTCTTCACTGTATTTCGATAAAATACACTTTGCTTACTTCGACTGTTTCATCCTTAACCGGGAGGGAGCTGTAAAAGACTATTCTGCCGAAGAGATGGAGAAAGTATATGCATTGGATAAGACAATCACCAAAGCAGAAAAGGAACAATTGATAGATACCATAATTGTAAAGACACAAGGTTTCATTAACGGGAATATCAAAGAAGGAGACAGAGATCCTGTCGCAATATTTAAAAACCTGCTATCGCTTTATAAAGACATAGACAGGAATGCATTGAGAGAAAACCTGAAGTATTTCCTTTCGCAGTTGATGCCCGTTTGCGAAGAGTACAATATAAACATGTGCATTCATCCTGACGACCCTCCTTTCCAAATGTTGGGGCTCCCCCGTATTGTAACAAATATGGAGGATATTGAATGGATTCTCGATGCAGTAGACAATCCTTACAACGGACTCACATTCTGTGCGGGTTCGCTTAGTGCTGGTATACATAACAATGTTCCTGAGTTAGCCCGCAGGTTTGCATCACGGACACGTTTTATCCATCTGCGCAGCACGGATGTTTTCCAGAACGGAGACTTTATAGAAGCCCCGCATCTTGAAGGCCGTGGACATTTGATAGAACTAGTGCGTATCTTCGAAAAAGAAAATCCCGCCCTGCCTATGCGTGTAGATCACGGAAGACTGATGCTCGGTGACGGAGATAAAGGCTACAATCCCGGCTATTCATTTTATGGACGCATGTACGCCTTTGCCCAGATGGACGGAGTGATAGCTACAGTACAGGATGAGATAGAGAAAAGTATAGACAACGATAATAAATATATGCTGGAATATGAACGAACTTTTTAGTGTTAAAGGTAAAATAACAATCGTAACGGGCGGATATGGCGTACTGGGTTCAAGTATTGCAAAATACATGGCTTCGCAAGGAGCTGTCATAATCATTTTAGGCCGCTCGGAAGAAAAAGGGAATGCCTTGGCTGACGAAATAAAAGCCGCCGGAGGTGAGGCTGTATTTTTAGCTTCGGATGTGCTAGACCTTACCATACTCGAAAGAAGCAAGGAAAATATTTTATCCCTGTATGGAAGAATCGACATTCTGATAAACGTTGCCGGAGGAAATATACCCGGTGCTACCCTGAGTCCCGAACAACCTTTCTTCGATATGAAAATAGCCGACTGGGAGAAGGTTACCAACCTGAATCTAAATGGGACAGTTTACCCCTCTTATGTATTCGGGGAAGCCATGGCCGAACAGAAAAGCGGGAATATTATCAACATCACATCAATGGCAGCCTATTCTGCCATCACACGTGTACCGGGCTACTCTGTGGCAAAAACAGGCATCAGTAATTTCACACAGTGGCTTGCAACAGAGATGGCTCTGAAATATGGAGATAAGGTGAGAGTCAATGCTATTGCTCCGGGCTTTTTCATTGGAAATCAAAACCGTGCAGTACTTATCAATCCCGATGGCTCACTGACCGAAAGAAGCGAAAAAGTATTGGCGAAGACCCCGATGAAACGCTTTGGAGATATAACGGAACTGAACGGGGCTGTACAATTTCTGTGCAGTGACGCCGCCAGTTTCATGACCGGAGCTATATTGCCTGTAGACGGGGGATTCAGCGCTTTCAGCGGGGTGTAAACAGTTTTATATAATAAGAAGTATGTTTTGGCAATTGTCTCTTTTTGCAGAGAATAACTATTTGAGGGATAAAATATCAGTTATATAGAAAAAGATATTGTTATAAATGGAAAAAATTCCTACATTTGCTCTATTGATAATATGCGAAATTTAAAATCTAAAACATACTGATAATATGAAATTTGTTGTTTCCAGCACTGCTTTATTAAGTCACTTGCAAGCGATAAGCAAGGTGATCAACTCAAAAAACACGTTGCCTATTCTCGATTGTTTCTTGTTGGAACTGGAAGGTTCTACACTTACACTTACTGCAGCCGATGCCGAAACCCGTCTGGTTACTTCCCTCGAAGTAAACGAAGCCGATGGTAACGGAAAGTTTGCCGTAAATGCGAAGAACCTGTTGGACCCGTTGAAAGAACTACCTGAACAACCGCTTACATTTGAGATAAATAATGACAATCTGGAAACATTCATTTTCTTCCACAACGGTAAGTACAATTTTATCGGACAAAGCGGGGATGATTATCCGCAACCAAAAGAACTGAAAGAAACTGCCGTTAGCCTGACTATCGAGCCGCAGGTACTGTTTGCAGGAATCAACCGCACATTGTTTGCCAGCGCAGACGATGAACTTCGTCCTGTGATGAACGGTGTGTTCTTCGATATCACCCCTGAAGACCTGACCTTCGTAGCATCGGACGGTCACAAACTGGTTCGCTGCAAAACATTATCGGCAAAAGGAGCCGAAAGAGCATCTTTCATCCTGCCGAAGAAACCAGCCAACTTACTGAAGGCTATCCTGCCGAAAGAAGCTGAGACAGTAGAGATTAAATTCGACGAGAATAATGCATATATAAAGATGTCGAGCTATACAATGACTTGCCGCTTTATAGAAGGACGCTACCCGAACTATAACTCTGTTATTCCGCAGAACAATACAAACAAGGTTATACTCGACCGGCAGACTTTCCTGAATGCTCTGAAACGCGTATCAGTATTCTCTAATCAGGCAAGTAATCTTATCAAACTTCAGCTGACTGACAGAAATATTGTAGTAACAGCTCAGGACATCGACTTCTCCACAGCTGCCGAAGAGACTATCGCTTGCGAGTATACAGGTTCTCCTATGAATATCGGGTTCAAATCGAGCTTCCTGATCGAGATACTGAACAACATCCCATCTACAGATATTTCGCTCGAATTGTCTGACCCTTCACGTGCAGGACTAATCATCCCTACCGAGAATGAGGAGAATGAAGACCTGCTAATGTTGCTCATGCCAATGATGCTAAACGACTAAAGACAGAATTTTAAATACAAAACATATAGACTTTATCATTCTTCTGATTCTAAAAAATGAGGAATGATAAAGTTTTTTCTTGAAAGCTTATGGAACTAAACCTCAAAAACCCGCTTGTATTCTTCGACCTCGAAACCACAGGTACCGATACGGTAAAAGACCGGATAGTGGAGATATCGTATCTGAAAGTCTACCCTAACGGAAAGCAGGAAGTAAAAACCAAAAGGCTCAACCCAGAGATGCCTATACCTCCGGGAGCAACGGCTGTACACGGCATATCGGATGAGGACGTAAAAGACTGCCCTACATTCAAGCAGATAGCAAAATCCCTGGCCGACCAGATGGAGGGTTGCGATCTGGCAGGTTTCAACTCGAGCCGTTTCGATATTCCGCTTTTAGCAGAAGAGTTCTTACGCGCCGGAGTGGATATCGACTTCAGCAAGCGGAAAATGATAGATGTGCAAATTATCTTCCATAAGAAAGAACAACGTACCCTTGAAGCTGCTTACAAGTTCTATTGTGACAAGGAGCTTACCGGCGCACACTCGGCAGAAGCCGATACATTAGCCACATTCGAAGTACTGAAAGCCCAATTGGACAAATATCCGGACTTGGTGAACGATATGGAAAAACTGGCCGAGGAGTTTTCATTCTTCAACAATAATGTTGACCTGGCAGGACGCATCATTAAAGACGAAAACGGGATAGAAGTCTTTAACTTCGGCAAGCATAAAGGGAAACCTGTGGCTGAAGTATTGAAGAAAGAACCGAGTTTCTATGCATGGATGATGGACGCAGACTTCCCTCTAAATACCAAACAGGTGCTGACCAAAATAAAGCTGAGAGAGATGCAGCGGTAAACTCTGCGAAGATGGAAAGCTATGGAATGGGGTAAGAATATCATCGATTCGTTGAAATGGTCGGATACCATTATCAATAGAGAAGGGAAAGAAAAGGTTGCGAAAGAAATCGCAGCTAAAATGAAAGACGGACAAATAATCGGGGTTGGCTCAGGCTCCACCGTTTATCTGGCTTTGATTGCCATTACCAAAAGAATCGAGAAAGAAAACCTACATATACAAGTCATCCCTTCTTCATTGGAGATATTGATGACCTGTATCCAGTTAAGAATCCCTCAAACTACACTTTTAGACAAAAAACCCGACTGGACTTTCGACGGAGCAGATGAAGTAGACCCGCAACGAAGCCTCATAAAAGGACGAGGCGGAGCCATGTTTAAAGAAAAGCTGCTGATCCGCAACAGTACCGAAACTTATATCATTGTAGACGAATCTAAATTTGTCGCACAGTTAGGCTCCAAATTCCCGGTTCCTGTCGAAGTATTTCCAACTTCGCTTTTATATGCAGAAAAAGAACTTATAGCATTAGGCGCCCGCGATGTATCACTAAGGATGGCAAAAGGAAAAGACGGGCCTGTTATTACAGAAAACGGAAACTTTATCCTCGATGCATGGTTCGACTCAATAAAGAACTCTTTTGAACGTGACATTAAGTCAATAACGGGAGTTATCGAAAGCGGATTGTTCATAGGGTATGATGTGGAGATAATGAGTATCTAGGATACTAAATCCATAGTAGAATTACAAATTCAATCAAAATCATCATTGAATCAGATATTTTATTATATTTGTTTCATAAATAATTATCTATACTGTGATTAACATTCGCATTTGACAACACATACATTATCAACTATATACACCTAAAGACAAATTTAGAAAATGCACGACTCAGTTATTAAAGTCCATCATATTGGACTAATTTTTCTTTTACTTATTTCTGCGCCTCTTCTTGGTCAATCGGATGATAACAATGTGGTAATAAGCAGCAGGAACGAAACTTATACTTTCGATGAAAATAAAGGACAAATCTTTATTAAAGAGAAAACAGAGACAAATTACGAATGTACCAAAATGGGTACATCCATACCTGTCGTAGAAATGTATAATGATCAATCTACCATAGATAAAGTCAACACAAAGGGTAGAGCTTCCACCCCGCAATACAATCAATATTCAGATGACGACCTATTCTATACAGATGCTAAAGTATGCCACTTTAAGCTTTTCTTCGATAAGAAAGGCTCTACCGCACAGGTAAAGTTTGAGAAAACATACAAAGATCCACGCTATTTCACATCGGTCTATTTATCCGAGCCACTTTTCATAAAAGAGAAGACCGTAACAATCGTTGTTCCCGATTGGATGAATATAGAGCTTAACGAGCGAAACTTCGGAAAGAACATCACAAAGGAGGTAAAAATAGACCCGAAAAGCAAAGCACATACCTACATATATACAATAAAGGACGAAAAAGAAATGAAGAGTGAAAGCCGTATGCCCGGCCGCTCTTACATTTATCCCCATATACTGGTATTGAGTAAATCGTCTACATTGAATGGCGTGAAAACCACCTATTTCGAAAAACTGGACGACCTGTATGCATGGTACCATAACATTGTAAAAGGGGTAAACAACGATAAAACCATCATAAAAGCCAAAGCTCAGGACATAACAAAAAATTGCAAAACCGACGAAGAAAAAATCAGGTCCCTTTTCGCATGGGTACAAAGCAATATACGTTACATAGCGTTCGAAGATGGTATTGCCGGGTTTAAGCCGGATGATGCTCAAGAGGTATTAAGAAAGAAATACGGAGATTGTAAAGGAATGTCCAACCTGCTGACAGCCTTACTGGAAGCCGAAGGATTTGATGCACGCCTGTCATGGCTTGGAACAAACCATATAGCATATGATTATAGTACCCCATCTCTTTCTGCAGATAATCACATGATTTGTACGCTGTTTTTTGATGACAGGACATACTATTTGGATCCTACCATAAAATATATGCCTTTGGGTGAATATCCGCAAACAATTCAGGGGCGGCAGACATTAGTAGAGGATAAAGACAAAACAAAATTTTTACTTAACAGAATACCATCCTTCTCTCCCGAACTTAACTCTGACAGCCTTTATTGTGAATTTTCAATAACAGGCGATGCCTTACAGGGAAAAGTTAAACAGTACTATATGGGAGAGTCGAAGCAAGTATTGCTTTCTCTGATGGACAATACCCCAAAAGACAAACTGGATACTGCCCTGAAAATATTTTTAGAAAGTGGCAATGCACAAAATAAAGCCGGTAATATATTACTGGAAGGAGCTACATCTCAATCAAAAGTTGTAGAACTAACCTATGATTTAGCTTGTAAGTCGGGATTACAAATACTAAATGATGAATATTATCTGGCGCCCGATACAGAAAAAGAGTTTATGAACAATAATATCGATACTGCTAAACGGGTAAACGACTGGGAATTTCTATATAAACATCACATAGTGAAAAATATCAGGTTGAATATTCCTGAGGGATATATAGCCTCACATCTGCCGGAGAATCTAATTATTGAAGAAGATGGATATATAATCAGAATAAACTATACTGAACAAAACAATTCAATCGTGTACACAAAAGAGATTACAATATCCAACCTATTACTCGCAAAGGAACGGTTCGCCGAATGGAACAGCGATATCGCAAAGCTCAGAAAGGCATATATGGAACAAATATCTTTAACCAAAAAATAAGACTATGAAAACATGTATTAAAATACTATTACTTGTTCTTGTAATACAATTTAGTCAGAACACAATAGCAGAAGAATATCCGGACTACGCAAAACGTATCCGGCAGGAAGTGTGGGCGTGGGATAAGCCCGAATTTAAAGATTATAACGTACCGGAACAATATAAGGATGAATCGGCTGTTATCTTAGCCCATCATGAAGATATAAAGGTAGAAAGCAAAAAAATTATACAATTGGTAAGAGTACGCTATACCAATACCGACCGCCGGATGGTAAAGATAAACGACAAGGTATCACTGGATGAGTATTCAGATTTGTCGTTTAAAGAAGAAATAAAGATGCAGACCCGGTTTACATGGGGCGCAAAAAATAAAGTAACCACTGTAGTAGGCGTCCGCATAATTAAACCGGACGGGACAATAAAAGAAGTAGATGTAGACGAATCCGTTTCAGTTACCGAAGGGAAAAAAGAGAAGGAAAGCCATAAAAAACTGGCAATTCCCGATCTTCAGATCGGCGACATAATTGACTACTTCATTTCTGAGTATGCAGAACTGGATGAAATGAATATTCCTGCCCAGTACTTTCTGTTCTATGGATCACATCCTACCCTTTCTTACTCTGTGCATTGTGACATCAGTCTGAAACATATGACTGTGGAATATATTCCTCTGAACGGAGCTAAAGATTTCACCATATCATATAATGATGAAAAGGATGTATCCCTTGATATTGCCGAAAAGAATTTGCCTAAAATTGAAAGAAGCCGATGGTCGTCTGTTCTACGCGACCTGCCAATGACACGCATGAATATCCTCAACAACGGAACCGGGGACCATCTGATATACAAACCATCGAGCGCCCGCAAAGCAGGACTATATAAAATAGGTACTACCCTGAATAAAAATCTGATTCTGGCAGATGCCGACCATATCGGGACATATCCGGAGAAGTTACCGTACGGGGATAATATACGCAAGGATGTGAAAAAAGTAATAGAAGCACATGTCAAGAAAAACCCGGATATCAGTAATGATCAACTAGCTGTCTACATCAGGGATATGCTATATTTCATGTGGCCATCTAACGACAGATATTTCAATTCCAGACTATTCCTTTCTATGTTTAAGAACTATCTGAAGGATTTCAAGATACCTACTGAAAGCATTTTAATGACAAACAAGTACAGTGCACGCATGAATGAGATTCTCAGCGCATCCGACCTTGACTATGCTATAAATATTATACTTATCCCTTCGGGCTGAGAATAGCAGGTGAGATTTATCCCGACAATCAGGGACAGGAAGCAAATATCTTTGAAAGAACAGCTTTGGAGAAAGGTAAAATAAAAGACCAGCCTGTGGTTGACGCTTTTTTCAAACTGCCGGAGACGACTGCCGGACAGAATAAGAGCCTGATGAATATAAATGTCTCTTTCTCGGAAGACAATCCGCTCGAACTGCTTATCTCCAGAGAGGCCACAACATCAGGTTCACTGAAAGAAAGCACCCAGTCCATCCTTGTGACATACGAAGACTGGGATAAAACAATGCGTAAACATCTCTCCATAGAAGATACCAAGGAGCAGGAGATGCAAAAGAGCAAGCAGAGCAGAAAATATATCGAGGAGATGAACAGCAATTTCGAGAAGAGGAGAAAAGATCAGGTGGATAGTATGAAAGTTGAAATATACAATTACCATGGCTTCAATCCGAAGGATGTTATTGAGTATAATGTCACCAGTATCGGTGCTATCCCGGAGAATCCCGACCTGAAATACAATGTGAAATATACGGTAGAAGGCTTGGTAAAAAAAGCAGGGAACAATATTATTCTCGATGCAGGGAAACTCATTGGGAGCCAATGGGAGCCAACTCCTGAAGAACGAAACAGAAAGATAAATGCATATCTGCCTACTGCCCGCATTTATGAAAATGAAATACAGGTACAGCTTCCCGCAGGATATGAGACACAAGGTCTTGAAACCCTGAACAAGTCTGTTGACAACGAATACGGACTATTCAGTGCCTCTGCCAGTATGGAAGGCAATACCCTTAAGATAAATGTCAGAAAAGAATATAAGAAATCTTTTATTCCTGTTGCAGAATGGGAGAAACTGATGGAGATGCTGGATAAGACGAATGAGTTTGGTGCACAATCTGTTGTATTGAAGAAAATATAAGAAAAACCTCCGATCTAAAAACAAGGTACTCCGGCACAGTCTATCTTATACAGACTGTACCGGAGTAGTTCTTCGGACAATAAAAATCCTAGAAAATCGAAACGAAAAAAATTTAAACAGGATCTTAATAAGGGTGATCTTATCAAAAAGGTTTGGGGAAAATCGCTGTGATACTCTCGGAAAGAGAAAGAACACCGGAATCTTATCCCAGATGTCATATTGTAATAGCACCTTTAATTTTCCAATGAGAAATTGAATTTTCGGAATTAAATATAGATGAGCTTAAACCTTTAGAAAGTTGATAGAGAATATACTTTCAAACACCAGAAAAATATAAATTTAAACTTTCATAAAAAAGAAATTTGTATTGGTGTTTATACAAGGATGAATAAAGCGAATTAAAAAAATAATAGGAATTATTAATCCAAAAATTGTTCATAATGGACCTTTACCATTTGAACTTTTATGTAATTTAGACGTTTGATTTCCCTTTTGTGGAGATATGGATGAATTTTTTGGACGCGAAGCATTCAATAAATTATAAGAGAGAGAAAATGTAATAAAAAAATGAAAGACTCTATTCATTTAAAATATCTGATAGTAAATGAAACTGACCTACTATGGGGGCTGACTGTAAACTCGGTAGGCTACCAGAGTATAGAGTCTAATATGAGCTACCCACCGGGTAATCACCCTACCAGATACTTATTTTCTACAGATAGAGGACGCATTTTGGATGAATATCAGCTTTTATATATTACCAAGGGAAAAGGCTCTTATATATCCAATACATCAGGGAAGAAAGAAACACATCCGATAAACGAAGGCCATATGTTTCTGCTGTTTCCGGGCGAATGGCACAATTATATGCCTGACAAACAAACAGGATGGGACGAATACTGGATAGGCTTTAAAGGGATTAATATCGATAGCCGTGTAAACAATGGTTTCTTCAATAAAGAAAAACCAATATATAATGTGGGACTCAATAATGAAGTTGTCCAACTATATAAACAAGCGATACAAATTGCTATTGAGCAAAAATCGGGATTCCAACAAATGCTTGCCGGAATTGTGAACCATCTGCTCGGGCTGGCATATTCTTTAGATAAGAACTACATTTTTGAAAATTCCGAATCGGTCAATCAGATCAATAAAGCCAAAATCATTATCCTTGAAAATTTCAAAGACATAAGACCTCAGGATATAGCCGACCAATTAAATATGAGCTATTCCAATTTCCGAAAAATCTTTAAGGAATATACAGGCTTTGCCCCCTCGCAATACATCCAGGAACTAAAAATACAGAAGTCGAAAGAATTGCTTACGAACACAATGATTCCTGTAAAAGAGATTGCCTATATGATGGGCTTCGAGAATCAGGAATATTTCTTTACTGCATTCAAAAAGAAAAATAACACGACACCTATCGAGTACCGGAAATTTACGCAAGGCCCACGTAATTCATAAATTAGACTCTATCAAGTTCTGTCATTTTGTATAATAAGTATGTCATTTTCTTAACTTATAAAAGAATACGGAAAAGTTAACTTTGCGAATATCCATCATCTATATCTTAGCCCAATATTGGCTGGATAATTAACTAATAATCTATATTATGCGAATAATACACTGTTTTATATTAACAATCTTGTTCTTATTAAGCGATAACTTTTCAGCCCAGCAACTACCGCTTCCATTTCAGGATTACCGCGATATAAAAGCCCGGCCGACAAGCCTAACCAGAAAATACCTTACCCCTACCCGTATAGTATGGACTTCGGACAGTGGTAATGGCAAATATGTAATAAATGCCCAGTCTATCCTAAAACAAGGAACGGGACAAGCCGACCTGAATGTAGGAACTTATCTTAAGCTAATCGGAGATAATACGAATAAAGGAGGTATTATCCTCGATTTCGGGAAAGAGATACAAGGAGGTCTGGAAATAATAACTTCCATAAATAATAAGAATCCGGTAGGGAAAGTGCGTATCCGCTTCGGTGAATCGGTTGCCGAAACAATGAGCGATATCGGAGGCGAAGGCGGGGCAACAAACGACCATGCCATGCGTGATTTTATAATAACTCTACCCTGGCTCGGACGACTCACTGTAGGCAATTCGGGTTTCCGCTTTGTCCGCATAGATGTTGTAGATACGGATACGGAAGTGGAAATAAAGGAGATAAGCGCATCCTTTGAATACAGGGATATCCTCTATCTGGGTTCTTTCCGTTGTAACGACGAATACCTGAACAAGATATGGCTTACAGGAGCCTACACTGTACATCTCAATATGCAAGACTACCTGTGGGATGCAATAAAACGCGACAGGTTGGTATGGGTGGGTGACCTTCATCCCGAAGTAATGACAATTAACTCTGTTTTCGGATATAACGATGTTGTGCCTAAAAGCCTCGATCTGGCAAGGGATATCACACCTCTGCCTGCATGGATGAATGGTATCAGTTCGTATTCTATGTGGTGGATCATAATCCATCGCGACTGG
Source organism: Dysgonomonas sp. GY75 (assembly GCF_015234155.1). Classification (NCBI taxonomy): domain Bacteria; kingdom Pseudomonadati; phylum Bacteroidota; class Bacteroidia; order Bacteroidales; family Dysgonomonadaceae; genus Dysgonomonas; species Dysgonomonas sp. GY75. The sequence goes on along the minus strand of NZ_JADCLQ010000056.1, from coordinate 90,270 downwards.
TATCTGTATCAGGGTGATCTGGAATATCTTAAAGAGCAACAGGAATATATGTCCCGATTACTTAAACTATTAAGTGAAAAGATAGACGAAAACGGAAAAGAGATACTGGACGGCAATCGTTTTCTCGATTGGCCATCGAGTGAAAATACCGAGGCTATCCATGCCGGCCTGCAATCTATGATGGTAATGACATTCGAAGCAGGTGAAGAATTGAGTAGAATACTGAATGACAAGGACAGTGAAACTCTCTGCCAATCAACTTTGAAGAAACTAAGAAAACATGTGCCTGATATAACCTCGTCCAAACAGGCTGCCTCTCTATTAGCCCTATCCGGGCTTATTGTACCAAAGAAAGCGAATGATGAAGTATTAGCACAAAACGGAGTGCATGGGATGTCTACCTTCTATGGCTACTATATGCTGGATGCGCGCGCAAAAGCAGGCGATTATAAAGGTGCGATAGATAACATACGTGAATATTGGGGTGCTATGATCGACCTTGGAGCAACCACCTTCTGGGAAGATTTCGATATCAATTGGATGAAAAATGCAGCACGGATTGACGAGGTTGTACCCGAAGGAAAAGTAGATGTTCACGCCTCTTATGGAGGATATTGCTATAAAGGATATCGCCATAGTTTTTGTCATGGCTGGGCTTCGGGTCCTACTACATGGCTTAGCAGACATGTACTGGGGGTAGAACCTTTAGAAGCAGGATGCAAAAAGGTACGGATAACCCCTAATCTGGGAGATTTGGACTGGGTAGAAGGCACTTTCCCTACTCCATACGGGATTATCGAGATAAAACATACAAAACAAGCCGATGGAAAAATAAAATCGGAAATCAAGGCTCCTGAAGGAGTAGTTGTGGTGAAGTAAAACAAATCCTGCTATACAAAATAGTTCAATTATATTAGGCGTTTTTCGTGACTCGGCATAACCAAAATAAATTTTATTTCTGCCCTCGCTACTTAAAACGTTCCGTTTCATCAAGCACATCATTATTCTTAACAACAACTTTATTTTTAACTTATATCTACTGGGCTTGTATTCCTTTTAGGCTATCCAAAAAGGGATATAGACTATTTGTGTTTACACATAGCATAAAAGGATAGTGCATTTAATCTAAATATATAATTAATTACTATTTATAAAATCACTGAAAAAGAACTGTTTACAACATGTTTATAACCTGTTGATAAAGTATTATAAGTTAAACATTATCAATTCAATATACATGTTGAAAACTTATGAACAGGGCTGTTAAAAACTTTTAGTCAATTTTAAGTGGGGAAAAGTGGGGAAAAGTGTATAATTTTCATACCTTTACGTCACATATTGTATATTGTTAAAATTCAAAGTGTTAATGATTCAATTTTTGGGTAATATAGAAGCGAAAATCGACGCGAAGGGGAGAGTCTTTGTGCCGGCTGCTTTCAGGAAGATTCTTCAATCTTCTGCCCAGAATACATTGATACTCAGAAAAGATCTGTTTCAGGATTGCCTCGTCCTCTATCCGGTGGAGGTATGGGAAGAAGAGGTAGCAAAATTACGTTCGCGCTTAAACAGATGGGATCGGGAGCAGCAAGCTCTTTTCAGGCAGTTTGTTGTCGATGCCGAACGTCTCGATATAGATACGAACGGGCGCATCCTGATATCGAAGCGATATTGCCAGATGGTAAGTATCGTATCCGATGTCAGGTTCTTGGGAGTGGATAATACGATTGAGATATGGGCAAAAGAAGGGCTGGAGAAGACGCTTATTCCGGCAGATGATTTCAGCTCCCGTATACAGGCATTAATGAACAACGACTCACAAAACGGCTAACCATGACTGAGATGTACCATATACCTGCACTGCTCCACGAAAGCGTGGACGGTATGAATATTCGTACCGGCAGCATTTGTGTCGACGTTACTTTTGGTGGTGGCGGACATTCAAAAGAGATTCTTTCCCGCCTCGGCAACAAGGGACATCTGTATGCTTTCGATCAGGATGAAGACGCTATCAACAATATACAGGAGGATAGTAAATTCACGTTCATCCGAAGCAATTTCCGCTTTCTGAAGAACTTTATTAAATATCACGGTGTAGAAGAAGTAGACGCTATTCTTGCCGATCTGGGCGTGTCGTCACATCATTTCGATGCCGAAGACCGAGGGTTTTCTTTCCGCTTCGAAGATAGTGACCTGGATATGCGCATGAATCAGAAAGCCGGGAAAACGGCAGCACAGATTCTGAATACATACACAGAAGAACAACTGGCTGATATTTTTTACTTATATGGTGAACTCAAGTCGTCGAGGCGCATTGCATCTGCAATAGTAAAGACCCGCAAAGAAAAGCCTTACAGGAAAGTAAGTGACTTGCTGGATACACTGAATTCCTTTGTAGGAAGAGGTGAAAAAGAAAAGAAAGTATTGGCTCAGGCCTTTCAGGCACTTCGCATAGAGGTGAATGAAGAGATGGAAACTCTGAAAGAAATGCTCGAACAGGCACTTGATATATTGAAACCGGGCGGTCGCCTGGTAGTTATTACCTACCATTCTTTAGAAGACAGGCTTGTGAAGAACTTCTTTAAGACAGGTAACTTTGAAGGGAAAGTGGAAAAAGATTTCTTCGGAAACTTTGAAACGCCATTCAAATTGATAAACAATAAAGTAATTGTGCCTTCACGGGAAGAAGAGGAAAGAAATCCGCGTTCGAGAAGCGCTAAACTAAGGATAGCAGAGAAAATTTGAGTTGTAAATAAATTACATAGGACTTGTAATAGGAATGAAAGCGAAAGATATAAAAAAGAAAGTGATGTATATTCTGGGAGGAACAGTCCTTACTGAGGATTTTTTCTGGAAGAATGCACGTTTCATTATCACTGTTTTTGTTATTCTGGTCTTATATATAAGTAACAGATACAGTTGTATAGAAAAGAGGTCTCAGATAGAGTCGTTGCAACATGAACTGAAAGATGCGAAATTCGAATCATTAACTATTGCGGCGCAGCTGATGGGGGTAAGCCGGGAGTCAAAAGTTGAATCTTTGATCCAGCAGAACGGAGTAGACTTGCAGCAAACCAAGGAGCCTATTTATAAAATTAAGAAATAGAAGAGACTTTCTCGGAAAAAGGATATGGCAAAGAAGTCAGACGGAACAATGAAGAATGTGGCAGTCAGCCGTTACGGTTGGATTGTCTTTTTCATGTCTTTCGTATTTATAGCAATCATTGTCTGCATTTTCAAAATCAAATATGCGGAAGGGCCCGAATGGCGCGAGCTTGGCAAACAGGAAACTGTAAAAAAAGACCGGGAGATACGCCCCAACCGCGGAAATATATATGCCGACGACGGCCGTCTGCTTGCAACTAGCGAACCTTTATATGGCGTATATGTCGACTTCATGTCGGAGGGTATAAAGAAAGATACGCTGATGAAATATGCAACACCTCTTTCTCAGGAGTTAGCGAAAAAATTTCCGGACAGAAATGCCGCCCAATACAAAAAGATAATATTAGATGGTTGGGCGCTTAGCCGCAAAGAACTGGATGAACTGGAGCGCAACCGAAAAAGCGGTTCCAATAAGAAAATAAAGGTAAGAAGCCGTTATGTAAGAATTATCCGTCCCGATATAAACTATGTCGACCTGAAAGAACTGAAAACATTTCCGTTCTTTAATCAACGCAGCAACAGGAGCGGACTTTTCACCGAAGAAAAGACCATGCGCCTAAAACCTTTCGGTCGATTGGCAGGACGAACTGTAGGCTCTATATTTAAAGATTTTGAAGACGGGGGAGCGAGTGGACTGGAGCTGAAATATGATTCGATACTTAAAGGTGTGCCCGGGTTGAAAACACGCGAACGTGTACAGGGCCGTTGGATAGATGTAGTATTGGAAGAACCTACCGATGGCTGGGATATAAAGACTACACTGAATGTAGACATTCAGGATATGGCCGAAAAAGCCCTTTACGGCAAACTGGCTGAAACAAAAGCTGAATCAGGCGTCGCCATTGTAATGGAAGTAGCTACCGGTGAAATAAAAGCGATAACCAATCTCGACAGAGTATCGGAAGGGGTATACGCCGAAGGAAACCCGAATGCATTCTCGTGGATGTCCGAACCGGGTTCCACATTCAAGACCGTATCGGTGATGGTAGCCCTCGAGGACGGGGTAGTTACACCAAATGACTCCGTGCGTGTCGGCAATGGGCTTTTCGAATATAAAGGCCGGGTTGTACGCGACCACTATTGGCGTACAGGCGGACGCAAAGAGTTTATGACTATTACCGAAGGTATGTATATCTCTTCGAATGTTGTTATGACTAAAATGATTTTGAAGGGATATGAGAATAATCCTCAGAAATATGCGCAACATATCCGTGACTTAGGTATTACCAAGAAAATAGAATGGGATGTACCTCTCAAAGGTATAGAAGGTACATCCATAGTCCGCATGCCTGATGATAAGGCAAATCCATGGTCAAAAACAACTCTGGCATGGATGTCGTTCGGTTATGAGACTCAGATTCCGCCTATCTACATGCTGATGTTTTACAATGGTATAGCCAATAATGGGAAGATGATAAAACCTTTCCTTACCAAAGCCTTTATGAAAGACGGCAAAGTGAAGGAAGAGTTCGAGACAGAAGTTATCAATCCGGCATTATGCTCCGAGAAAACGTTAGTGCAGGTACGTGAAATGCTCAGAGGGGTAGTGTCTGACGGTCTGGGAAAAGCAGCCGGTTCTCCACTTTTCCAGTCGGCAGGTAAGACAGGTACGGCAATGATTGCATCACGGGGAGGATACGAAGGTTACTATGTTTCGTTTTGTGGATATTTTCCTGCAGAAGATCCAAAATATACATGTTTTGTAGGTATACGCAGACCACAGGGTTCTCCATCGGGAGGGCTTATGGCCGGAACGGTGTTCAAGGCTATAGCCGAAGGCATTTATACTAAGCATTTGGTATCTACGCCTCTGCCTGCACCGAAAGATACTGTGAACTCCTTGATTCCTGTAGTTAAAGGTGGCTTACTAAAGAATACAGAGTTTGTGCTGAAAAAGCTAGACCAGAATTATACATTTTCAGGTAGTAATATCGACTGGATAAAGACGAAGAGTGACTCTCTGTCAGGTGGAATTATACTGGAAGATAATGCTTCCGTAAAACAAGGCCTTGTTCCTAACGTTATAGGTATGGGGGCACGAGATGCTGTCTATCTATTGGAAAATGCCGGGCTTAGAGTCAATCTGACAGGAGAGGGAAAAGTGAAGAGGCAATCTATCCCTGCCGGAAGCCGGATAGTAAAAGGCGGTGGCATTACAATAGAATTAAATTAAAGTGCAGACCTATTTATTACTTGATTAAGTTCGTAAGCAATAGATCGTTAAACTGATTGGTAATATTATTAATACTCTCTTTAACTAGATAAAGAATACAGATATGAAATTAAAGGATTTATTAAAAGGCATAGATATAGTTGAAATAAAAGGAAATGAAAACCTTGAAATAACTGGTATTCAGACCGACTCACGTAAAGCAATCGCCGGTTCTGCCTTTATCGCCCTCAAAGGAGTACAGGTAGACGGGCACCAATATATAAACAACGCCCTCGACTTAGGAGCTAAAGTTGTAATCCATCAGGAGAAAGTAGATACTTCGAGAGAGGGAATTACATATATAAAGGTAAAAGACAGCGCTGACGCGGCAGGCAAAATAGCTACCCTCTGGTATGGAGACCCTTCTGCTAAACTGAAACTGGTGGGAGTTACCGGAACGAATGGTAAAACCACCACTGCCACATTGCTATATGAGATGTTCCGTAAGTTCGGGAATAAAGTAGGATTACTGTCCACAGTAGCTAACTATATTGATGGCACGGTATATCATGCCACACATACTACGCCTGATCCATTGTCGCTGAATGAGATGCTGGCAAAGATGGTAGATGCTGGCTGCGAATATGCTTTTATGGAAGTAAGTTCACATGCTATACATCAGAAGCGCATCAGCGGATTAAAATTCGACGGAGGCATTTTTACCAATATCACACAGGATCATCTCGATTATCACAAAACGATGACCGAGTATCTGAAAGCGAAAAAGATGTTTTTCGACAATTTACCCGAAACTGCTTTTGCCCTTACCAACGCCGATGACAAGAACGGAGCGGTAATGCTTCAGAATACAAAAGCGAAGAAATATACTTATTCGGTAAAAACTTTGGCCGATTTTAAAGCTAAGATTATAGAGAAGCACTTCGACGGCACAGCTGTCGAATTCAATAATAAGGAATTGCAGGTGCAGTTTGTCGGTGTGTTCAATGTTTATAATTTATTAGCTGTGTATGGAACAGCCGTTCTGCTGGGGCAGGATCCGGATGAGGCGTTGCTCATCCTGAGTACATTAAAACCGGTATCGGGACGTTTCGAGACATTACGCTCTCCTGAGAATTATACCGCTATTGTTGATTATGCACATACACCGGATGCTTTAACGAATGTGCTGGAAGCCATCCATGAAGTACTGGAAGGTAACGGGCGTGTAATTACTGTAGTCGGCTGTGGAGGCAACAGAGATAAGACCAAACGTCCGATTATGGCACGTGAGGCTGTGCGCCTGAGCGATCAAGTAATACTTACATCCGACAATCCGCGATTCGAAGAACCACAGGCCATTATCAACGATATGGCTGACGGGCTGAACAGCCAGCAAATGAAGAAAACGCTATTGATCGTAGAGCGTGAGCAAGCTATAAAAACAGCTTGTACATTGGCCAAAGAGGGCGACGTAATCCTTATAGCAGGAAAAGGCCATGAAGATTATCAGGATGTAAAAGGCGTGAAACATCACTTCGATGATAGAGAAGTAATAAGGGGTATTTTTGGAGAATAAAAAAATCAGAAGGAGCAAATGTTATATTATCTATTCGACTATTTAGACCAGTTAGATTTCCCGGGTGCGGGGATGTTCAGGTATGTCTCGTTCCGTGCAGCCATGGCACTGGTATTATCATTATTGATATCCACTATCATAGGACGCCGTATCATCGACAAACTGCAAAAACTACAAATCGGGGAGATAGTCCGCAATCTTGGACTGGAAGGGCAATTGAGTAAAAAAGGAACGCCTACAATGGGAGGTATCATCATTATCATCTCCATACTTGTACCCGTTTTGCTTTTGGCCCGTTTAGATAATATATATATCATCCTGATGCTTATTACAACCGTCTGGCTGGGAGTGCTCGGCTTTTTGGACGACTATATCAAGGTGTTCAAAAAGGATAAAGAAGGGCTGCATGGTAAGTTTAAAATAATTGCCCAAATAGGTCTCGGACTAATTGTGGGCATGACACTTTACCTGAGTCCCGACGTTATTATCCGTGAAAATATAGAATTCCGCAATCAGGATAACGTCATAGAACGGGTCAGTTATACTGCCGAAGGAGCAAAGTCGACACAGACCACCATCCCTTTCATGAAGAATAACAACCTAGACTATGAAGACCTTGTCTCTTTCATGGGAGACTATGCAGAACCGGCTGCCTGGATACTGTTTGTTACCATTGTTATATTCATTGTAACAGCTGTATCGAACGGGGCCAATCTGACCGATGGGCTCGACGGGCTTGCGGCCGGCAGCTCGGCAATAATAGGGGTTACGTTAGGGATACTGGCATATGTATCCGGGCACATTGAGTTTGCCTCCTATCTGAATATAATGTTTATTCCGGGTAGTCAGGAGCTCGTGATATTTGCCTCGGCATTCATCGGGGCTACAGTTGGTTTCTTATGGTACAATGCATTTCCCGCACAGGTATTTATGGGAGATACGGGCAGTTTAACGCTGGGAGGTATAATAGGGGTTTTCGCTGTGGTTATCCATAAAGAATTATTGCTGCCTATATTATGCGGTATTTTTATGGTAGAGAGCCTTTCGGTAATGATACAGGTGTTTTATTTTAAACTGACCAAGAAAAAATACGGTGAAGGACGCCGTGTATTTAAAATGACGCCTCTGCATCATCATTTCCAGAAAGCGGGAAATTCTGGTATACAGGCTTTATTCCAAAAACCGATAGGAGCTGTGCCGGAATCGAAAATTGTAGTACGTTTCTGGATTATAGGAATTATCCTGGCTGTACTTACATTAGCAACGTTGAAAATGAGATAAGACGATAATTTAAAAAATTAAGATTTCAGAATTTAAAGATCGTTCTTTACAACTAATTTTTTAACCTTAAATTTTTGAATCTTGAAATTAAAGAATATATGAACAAAATTATCATACTGGGAGGTGGCGAAAGCGGAGTTGGTTCGGCCATACTTGCGCAAGCAAAAGGATTCGATGTTTTTTTGTCGGATAACGGCCCTTTGCAGGACAAGTATAAAGCGGAACTGGAGCAATACGGTATTCCTTATGAAGAAAAAGGACACACAGAAGAACTAGTACTCGCCGCAACCGAAATTATAAAAAGTCCGGGTATTCCTAATTATGCTCCTCTTGTTCATAAGGCTATAGAAAAAGGTATTTCCATTCTCTCCGAAATGGAATTTGCCAAACGTTACACGACTGCTAAAATGATTTGTATTACAGGCAGTAATGGTAAAACGACCACAACCAGCCTGATATACCATATACTGAAATCGGCGGGGTTGAATGTAGGATTGGGAGGAAATATCGGTAGAAGTTTTGCCCGTCAGGTCGCGGAAGAAAACTATGATTATTATGTATTGGAACTAAGTAGTTTCCAACTCGAAAACATGTATTCTTTCAAAGCTGATATCGCCATCTTACTGAATATCACGCCTGACCATCTGGACAGATACGACCATGATATACAGAAATATATAGATGCTAAGATGCGTATTGTACAGAACCAGACCGAAGCCGATGCATTCATATTCTGGGAGGAAGACCCTATTGTAAGTAAAGAAATTAAGAAACTGGTATCTAAAGGTAAACAATATACATTCGCCGAACACAAAGTTGGCAATGCAATCGCTTACCTGAATGATCATGAAATAGATATTAACACTCCTAATTCCGTCTTTATTATGGAACAGGATTTATTAGCTCTGGAAGGCACGCACAATCTGTACAACTCATTAGCATCGGGTATTGCCGCTAAGTTGCTGGATATAACCGACGACAATCTTCGTCGTTCACTCAGCGACTTTCAGGGGGTAGAGCATCGTCTCGAAAAGGTGGCTAAAGTAAAAGGCATTCAGTTTATCAATGACTCTAAGGCTACCAATGTGAATTCATGCTGGTATGCTTTGCAGAGTATGAAAACAAAAGTAGTTCTGATACTTGGGGGAACGGATAAAGGTAATGATTATACCGAGATAGAACAGCTGGTAAAGGACAAAGCGCGTGCCCTTGTATTTCTGGGTGTGGACAATAGCAAACTGCATAAGTTCTTTGATGGTAAAGTAAAGAACATAGCAGATGTATCATCCATGAAAGAAGCTGTAGAAAAATCTTATGCATTGGCAGAAGAGGGAGATACAGTATTGCTATCACCCTGTTGTGCCAGTTTCGACCTCTTTAAGAATTACGAAGACAGAGGTAATCAATTTAAAGAATATGTCAGAAAATTGTAATTAGATATGGAATTCAATTTTTTAGGAAGGGCGTTTAAAGGAGATAAGGTAATATGGTGCATATTCATAGCATTGTGTATTATCTCTTTGCTTGAGGTGTTTAGTGCTACAAGTACAATCGCCTACCGTCAGCAGAGCCATTGGGCTCCGATACTCCGTCATGCTGCATTCCTGCTGATTGGGTTTGCTGTGGTTATGTTCCTGCAAAGGGTTCCTACCCGCTTCTTCTCTACTCTATTATTGGGACTGCCCATTTCGGCCATACTGCTCATTTTCACCATGTTTATGGGGCAGGATGTGAATGGTGCGCAACGCTGGCTGGGAGTAGGTGCATTTACGATACAACCATCTGAGTTTGCAAAGATATCGGCTATCGGCTTTATAGCCTTCTTTCTGAGTAAAATGAAGCCCGAAAATGAGAGTTGGATTTTTAAAACATTGATTATCGGAATAGCTGCAATCTGTGCATTGATTGCACCTGAAAACTTATCCACAGCATGCCTTCTCTTTGGTGTATCTGTAATGATGTTATGGATTGGACAGGTGAAATTTAAACGGTTGCTGAAAGTCGGTTTAGGTGGTGCGGCTTTAGTCGGACTTGTGTTGCTTTGTATAACTTTATTACCCGATAAAGTTGTTAAGGACTACTTCCCTGATCGTCTTACCACATGGAAAAACCGTATAGAAAGACACTCCGGTGAACAGGAAGGAACCTCTATCCACGATAGAAAAGAAGACGGGACAATTGCCTATAAAATCACAGACGACAATTATCAGGTGTCGCATGCTAAAATAGCGATTGCAAACGGAGGCGTTATCGGGCTTCCCGGTAGTGGTGTAGAGCGGGATTTTCTGCCACAGGCATATTCCGATTTCATTTTTGCAATTGTTCTCGAAGAAATGGGTTTGCTCGGTGGATTATTTGTACTACTTTTATATGTCGCATTAATGATCCGGTGTGGGGTACTTGCATCGAAATGCGAAAAGAAATTTCCCCGCTACCTCATTCTGGGGGCAGGACTTATACTTACGATACAGGCTTTGGCTAATATGGCCGTTGCAGTCAATCTTATACCCGTAACAGGGCAGCCATTACCATTGGTCAGCCGGGGAGGAACTTCTACTATTATTACTTGCGCTTATTTCGGGATTATTTTGGCTTGTTCTTCAAAACTGAACGATTCGGATCATGAAGATGTAGACGAAAGCATTGCCAATGTGGATTTTGAAACTTTTGATGAAGCAAATAGAATATGAAACAGCTAAAAGTAATAATAAGCGGTGGGGGCACAGGAGGACATATATTCCCTGCGATAGCTATTGCCAACACGATAAAAGGGCGTTATCCTGATGCTGAAATCCTCTTTGTAGGAGCTATCGGGCGTATGGAGATGGAGAAAATTCCTGCAGCCGGATATGAAATTATCGGTCTGGAAATATCCGGTCTTAATAGGAAAAATATCTTTAAGAATATATCTACCGTATTGAAATTCCAGAAGAGTTTAATAAAAGCGAAACGGATACTCAAGGATTTTCTGCCCGATGTCGTAATAGGCGTGGGAGGCTATGCGAGTGGTCCCGTGCTATACAAAGCGAATGCATTGAAAATACCTACACTTATTCAGGAACAGAATTCCTATGCCGGGGTTACAAATAAATTCTTGTCAAAGAAGGCTTCTGTAGTATGTGTTGCATATGAAGGGATGGAACGTTTCTTTCCTGAAAGCAAAATAGTAATGACAGGCAATCCATGCCGTCAGGAGTTACTATCTCCTACTATTACCAAGGAGGAAGCAGATAAGGAATTTAATCTCGATCCGGACAAAAAAACAATCCTGCTCATAGGTGGAAGTTTAGGTTCGAGAATGATGAATAAAAGTATTCTGTCGGGAATTGATGATCTGGCAAAGTCTGATGTGCAGTTGCTTTGGCAATGCGGAAAACTCTATTCGTTCGAAATGAATATGGATTTATCCGGTAAAGGCAATCCCGAAAATATACATATCCATGAATTTATATCGCGGATGGATTTGGCCTATAAAGCTGCTGATCTGGTTATTTCCCGTGCGGGGGCAAGCTCCATTTCAGAACTTAGCCTGCTCGGAAAGCCTGTGATATTAGTCCCTTCGCCGAATGTATCGGAAGATCATCAGACAAAGAATGCGATGGCGCTGGTAAACAAAAATGCGGCTATTCTGGTCAGGGATGATGAAGCGATCGAAAAACTTGTACCTGTGGCATTAGACGTAATACAGAATAAAGAAAAACTTAAAATTTTATCAGAGAATATTCTGAAAATGGCACAACCCGATTCTGCCAACCGTATTGTGGATGAGGTTATTAAATTGGTAAAGGAAAATGAATAATATACAATCTATATATTTTATAGGAATAGGCGGTATAGGGATGAGCAATCTAGCCCGTTACTTTATGTCGAAAGGCAAAAAGGTTGCCGGATATGACCGGACCGAAACACCTCTAACAAAAGATCTGGTAACCGAAGGCGCTGAAATCCATTATACTGATGATATAAAGCTTATACCGGATTATTGCAAAGATAAGGAAAGTACACTGGTTGTATATACACCTGCCGTACCGGCTGAGAATGAAGAAGTCAGGTATTTTCACCAGAACGGATTTACTATACAGAAAAGGGCGCAGGTATTAGGCATAATTACAAAATCGAGTAAAGCTCTCTGTTGTGCAGGCACACATGGGAAGACTACAACATCCAGTATGCTGGCACACATTCTTAAACAGTCGCATCTCGATTGTAATGCTTTTCTGGGTGGTATATTGAAAAACTACGGCAGTAACCTGATGCTTTCCGATAAAAGCGAATTCACAGTGGTGGAAGCAGATGAGTACGACCGTTCTTTCCATTGGCTACATCCTTATATGGCACTGATAACTTCTGTCGATCCTGACCATCTGGATATATATGGTACGGAAGAAGAATATCTGAAAAGCTTTGAGAAGTTTACAAGCCTTATCCAGCCCAGAGGAGCATTGGTAATGAAACATAATATAAAGCTTTCGCCAAAAACAGGAAAAGATGTACGGATATATACTTATTCGATGGACAAAGGAGATTTCCATGCACAGAATATAAAAATAGGAAATGGTGAAATTAGTTTCGATTTTGTTACACCGAAGGAAACGATTGATAACATACAGCTCGGTGTACCGGTAAAAATAAATATAGAAAACGGCATTGGCTCCATGGCTCTTGCCTGGCTTAACGGAGTCACCGCGGAAGAATTACGGCATGGCATGGCTACCTTTATGGGAGCAAAGCGCCGCTTCGATTTCTTGCTAAAAACGGATAAGATAGTGATGATAGATGATTATGCGCACCATCCGGAAGAACTGGCCGCAAGCATAACATCTGTCAAGGAACTATACCCGAACCGCAAACTGACTGGTATCTTTCAGCCGCATCTATATACACGGACTCGGGATTTTGCTCCTGAATTTGCGAGAAGCCTGTCTCTATTGGATGAATTAATCCTGCTGGATATTTATCCGGCAAGAGAAAAACCGATAGAGGGTGTGACCTCGAAGATTATTTTCGATAAAGTCACGTGTCCTAAAACATTGTGCAACAAAGAGGAATTATTACCTTTATTGGAAAATAAGGATAATATAGAGGTTCTGCTCACTATGGGAGCAGGAGATATCGACCAGTTACTGAAACCGATAAAAGATATATTGGAGAAGGAATATTTATGAATAAAACATCTTCATATGGCTTTCCTCCTAATCCGATAGAAAAGCAGGGATATACTCTTGAATTTCAGGATGAATTTGAATTGTGTGTTTTAAATACAGATAATTGGATTCCTTGTTATCTACCTCAGTGGAGTTCGAGAGAGAAGTCCCGACCTAATTATCATTTTAGTGATGGTAACCTTGTATTGGAAATAACAGACGACCAGCAACCATGGTGCCCTGAGTTTAATGGTGAGGTAAAGTGCTCATCTTTGCAAACCGGACTATATGCCGGTCCTCTGGGAACAGATAAGGGACAGCATAAGTTTAATGAAAAATGTATTGTAAGGGAAGAGCAAATCAGTCATAAAAAATATTTGCCCCAATACGGTTACTTCGAAATCAGGGCAAAAGTTCCGGATACAGTTTCAAATGTAGCTGCATTTTGGATGATAGGATATGAAGAGCAACCTGAGCAATCGGCAGAAATATGTATTGTTGAGATAAAAGGTTGCAATGTCGAAAAAGAGTCCTCAATTATTGGATATGGGATACATAGATTTAATGATCCGGCTTTGGAAGAAGCTTTTCACGAAGAACGTTTCAATATGGATGTCACACAGTTTCATATTTATGCAGCAGATTGGGGTCCTGAGAAAGTGGATTTTTATATTGACAATAAACTGATCAGGTCGATAAAGCAATCACCTGCATATCCAATGCAGTTCATGTTGAATATATACGAACTTCCTACGGGGAAAGAAAAAATCGGTTCGGATCTGATTTATCCGAAAGAGTTTACAATAGATTACATAAGGGGGTACAGAAAGATACAGTAGTTATGAAAAAAGTATTAGTCATCATTGGGATTTGCCTGCTTGCAGGCTATCTCATTTTCTCGGTTTTCTACTTTCAGGGAAAACCAAAGGATGGCGTGTGTTCCAAGTTTGAGGTCGAGGTAAAGAACGGTACTGATGACGAGCAGTTTGTAGATACAGAAGATATAGCCCAATATATAAAAGAAAAGGGGCTGGATCCGACAGGTAAACAAATAAAAGATATCAACACAAACGCAATAGAAGAGGCTATATTGACAAATCAACTTGTGAAAAAGGCTGATGTATTTGTTACCAATAACGGGGCTATAAAAGCGTCCATAGAAGAACGTAAACCTGTACTGAGAGTTATGTCTGGCACAGGAGAAAATTACTATATTGACAATGAAGGCCGCAAGATGCCTCTGTCGAGACGTTTCACCGCATATCTGCCTATTGCCACTGGAGCAATAAAAGAAGACTTCGCAAAGACCGACTTATACAAATTTGCACTATTTTTGCATAATGATAAGTTCTGGAACGCACAAATTGAGCAAATTGTAGTCCTGCCTAATCAGGATATAAAATTAATACCCCGTGTAGGCGATCACCAGATTATCTTGGGAAACCTATACGGATATAAGGAAAGGTTGGATAAATTGCTAGCTTTTTATGAAAACGGGCTTAACGAAACGGGATGGAACAAGTATTCCGTTATTAATTTGAAATTTGACAAACAAGTTGTCTGTACAAAACGTTAAATGAAGAATAGATATTTTACCGGTTTTATCCAAACCGGTTTATAAAGATAGGAATTATATGGAGCAATCAGGATTTATAGTAGGCATCGACTTAGGTACATCCAAGATAATTGGAGTAGTAGGTCGTAAGAACGAGCAGGGAGTGATTTCCATTCTTGCATCGGAAAGTATTCCTTCCGATTCGTGTGTAAAATACGGTGTAATATACAATATAGACGAAGCGGCAGGTAAGATTAAGAAACTTATCAACTTGCTCGAAAACAAAACAGGTAAGAAAATAGGAAAGGCGTATGTGTCGGTTGCCGGAAAATCACTTCGGGCAATAGAGCATAAGGAAACCAAATTATTGGATGGAACAACGCCTATCACTTTTGCTTTGTTGGACAATCTGGAACAACAGGCGAAACTCAATAAGCCTGAGTTTTTTACTAACTATAGTGTTCTTGCTCCCGAATACTATCTGGACGGAAATTATGAGGAAGACCCGATAGATAAAACAGGTTCCACTCTCGAAGGCCATTACCGTCTGGTTATAGGCCGCCCGAATATAAAGACCAATCTGGCAAAAAGTATAACCGAGAAAGCCCAGATAGAAATTGCAGGCTACATAGTAGGACCTGTTGCTGCCGGAGCGCTGGTACTTGACGAACATGACAGGCAGGCGGGATGCGCCCTTGTGGATTTTGGGGCAAGTACTACAACTCTTTCCATATACAAAGGGGGTTTGTTGCGGTTCATGTCAGTCATACCATTTGGCGGGCGTACTATAACAAAAGATGTACAGGAACTTGGCTTCGTTTTCGAATCTGCAGAGACCTACAAAATCCGCTACGGAAAATTAGGAAAAGAGAAGAATAAGGCTGCCGCAGACGTTTCTCCCGATGTAGATCTAAGAGAACTGAACAAAGTGATACAACTTCGTCAGGATGAAATTATACTGAATGTTATCAATCAGATAAAATTATCGGGGTATTCAGATGAACTGGATGCAGGTATTATCATGATAGGTGGAGCGTCTCAGATGAACGGCCTGGTCGATTACCTTGCCGAAAAATCTCAACTTCCGGTAAAACGTGCAGTAGCAAAACGCGTATACATAAACAATGCAGCTGAATTACTTCAGAATCCTTTATATACACAGGCCTTGAGTCTGTTGCTTTTTGCCAATGAAAATTGTGAGAAGAAAGAAGTTGTGATACCTAAGGTAGAACCTGTAATTGCTCCTACTCCGCCCCCTACCCCTCCTGCTGAAGAGGAAGAAGAACCGGAGGAAGATACAAAGAAAAACAAAAAGCACAAGAAACAAAAAGACGGCAAACAAACAACTTTGTTTGGCTTTTTTGAAAAAATACAGAACTTCGGAGGAACAATGTTCAACGACGAAGAGTAAATGCAGTAATAAGTAAAATAAATATAAGCTATCAGCTAAAAGTCAACAGCTAAAAATAAACAACCTCTAAAATATGGATGAAAAAATACTTGATTTCCAGTTTCCAAAGAAAACCCAGACTATAATAAAAGTAATTGGTGTAGGAGGTGGCGGTGGTAACGCCGTGAATCATATGTACAACGAAGGAATACACGATGTGTCGTTTGCATTGTGTAACACAGATAATCAAGCTCTTTGCGAATCACCTGTGGAAACCCGTGTCCAGTTGGGACGGAAAACAACGGAAGGCCTTGGAGCGGGTAACCGTCCGGAAGTAGCCAAAGCTGCGGCGGAAGAAAGTCGCGACGATTTGGAAAGACTGCTTAACGACGGTACCAGAATGGCCTTTATCACGGCCGGAATGGGAGGTGGTACAGGTACGGGAGCAGCACCTGTAGTGGCGCGTATTGCGAAAGATATGGGAATCCTTACAGTAGGGATTGTGACTATTCCGTTTGTTTTCGAAGGCCGTAAAAAGATAATACAGGCTTTGCGCGGAGTCGAAGATATAGCGAAGAATGTAGACGCATTGCTGGTTATCAACAATGAGCGTCTGATAGATATTTATGCCGACCTTACTATTCCGAATGCCTTTGCAAAAGCGGATGATACATTGACTATCGCGGCAAAAGGAATCGCGGAAATAATCACGGTACATGGCCATATCAATCTTGACTTTGCCGATGTGAAAACAATCCTCAAAGACGGCGGGGTGGCCATTATGAGTAGCGGATACGGTGAAGGAGAAAGCCGTGTGGAAGATGCGATTGTAAATGCGCTTCACTCTCCGTTGTTGAATAACAATGATGTGTTCGATGCTAAGAAAATATTATTTAATATATATTCAAGCGATGAAAATCCTCTCATTGTTGAAGAAATGGAAGCTGTAGCTAATTTTATGAAACGCTTCGGCCCAGAAATCGAAGTTATCTGGGGTACAGCTACTGATAAGAAACTGGGAGAAAAAGTGAAGATAACTCTTCTTGCCACAGGATTTGGTATGTCCAGTATTCCGGGTATAGATGAGCATTACCGCGAAATGACAGAAGAGGAGGAAATACTCGAAGAAGAACGCATCAGGACAGAGGAAGAAGAAAAACGCCGTATCAACGAGATGATAGAAAAGCACTACGGTAAAGACGGGGTGCAGACAATGGCGGTGAGAACATCTTTCTTCACCCCCAAGCCTATTATCTTATCTACAGAAGAACTGGATAATGACCGTATTGTGGATGCGCTGGAAAATACTCCGGTATTTAAACGTGACGATAAATTTAATCCGGGAGAATATAAGCCCGAAGCAAAGAAACCGGGGGAACTATTCTGATTCGATAGTGTTACATTTGACTCTTTCTGTTACTTAATAAAACAATATAATAAAAAACATATAACCATGAACTTATTCGATCAAGTTAGTGAAGGAATAAAAGATGCAATGCGTGCGAAAGATAAAGTAAGACTGGAAGCACTGCGTGGAATTAAAAAAGAATTCATAGAGGCAAAAACTGCAAAAGGGGCTAATGACGAGCTTTCCGACGAGGCGGCTATCCAAATACTTCAAAAGATGGCAAAGCAACGCCGCGACAGTGCTGCTATTTATACAACTCAGAATCGCGCAGATCTTGCTGAAAACGAATTGGCAGAATTGGCTGTGATAGAAGCTTTTCTTCCGAAACAACTATCGCAAGACGAATTGGATGCTAAAATCGGTGAAATCATCGCTCAGGTTGGGGCAACTTCACCTGCCGATATGGGCAAAGTAATGGGTGTGGCTACAAAGGCGTTAGCCGGAGTTGCAGCAGGTAAAGCCATTTCGGAGACGGTGAAGAAGCTATTGAGCAAATAAAATAGACGAAGATAATCTATATAATTTAAGAGCAGGGTGTAATAAACATTCTGCTTTTTCGTTTTATATAATACTTAGCCTAATCTAAAAATGTATTGACTATGAAATTGAAATTATACCTGCTCATTTCTATAGTATTCATATTGAACATAGCAATGAAATGCGACGAAAAAGATGCAGAGGAAACTATACCGCCCAAACTGATCGGCATAGAAATTTATAATGTAAATAATGAGGGTAAAAATCCAATAGTATCAGATGAGCCGATAAAGAAAGAGGCTTATATAATCGCTATCAGCTATCTGGAAGAAGATGAGTACACTCACGCGGATTATTATTACAATATAACAGGCAGTATCAAATCGGAACGGATATACTGCAATGTCGATATAGGTACAGAATATCCTGCCGGAAGCGAAATTTCCAAACTATTTTCCAAAATAATTTTTGGTCCGAAACCATATAGCCATGCTTTTGTTTTGAGGAAATCAATTCCTGCCGATACATACATCTTCAAGGTTGTGGTGACCGATAATGAAGATAAGATTTTTGAAGCCAGTACCAATCCGATAGAATTATATTGATAATGAAGAGAATGCTATTTTTTATCGTGCCCCTGATTATGTTCTCGGGTAGCCATGCACAGGAAAAGAAATTTTGGTTGGATTTTGAAGTGGAACAAATTTTCGGCTTAAATCAGTGGTTCGATAATCCGGATATTAATAAAGGATTAAGGAAAAACAGGTCGACAGATTTGAAAAGCAGAATAAATTTTCTCATATCCCGAAATATAGGGGTTTATTCCGATCTTTCGGTCTCGTTGTATTCTTACAATAAGAATCATAAGAGCGCTAATTACCTCAATGAGTTTGATCTTAATTCTTATTATCTCAGTAGTGATCATTTTAGCGAAAATGACGGTAATCCCGGTGCCAAACTGACTATTGGTGCATTCTACAAATTCAGGTTCAAAAAATTTGACCTTGTTCCTCATCTGGGTTTTGGCTTGGAGGATATGTATGTTCCATCAGCAAGCTACACGGTGAAAGAACATGATACAAATACAAAGTATAATGTAAGATATATATGGCATCCTGATGATGATAATTTTGTATCCGACAAGAATATAATAACAGCACTTCAACTTACATCCTCTTATAAATTAACCAATACAACCAGTCTTACACTGGGGATAAACTACCGTCTTCGATTGACTAAACCCAAATTCAAAGCAGTAACTACAGACTACTATGATGGCTCAGTCGTGGACGAAATAGAAATAAAAGGGAAGAATATGCATTCTTTAGGCGTCAGTCTGGGCATGTCTTTTGGATGGGGGAAATAGAAATGCTCTTTATTACCGGAACATTTTCTCTATCACATCATCTTCGAGTAATGAGATGATTGTCTTACCATCGGGAGTATGCTTATGCGCAGGGGATGCAAACAGTTGGTCTACAATTTTATTCATCTCCTCGTCGGATAATTTATGCCCATAAGGGATAGATGCCGCATTGGCCATCGACAAGGCAAGGGATTCCTGTATTTCTTCTTTTACATCGCTTCCGCTGTCTACACTCCGGCTTATCATATTATGTACAAGCTGCACAGGATCTACGTTCGTGATTTCGGAAGGTGTTCCGTTTATTGCATAGGCATTGTTGCCAAGATGGCTCAAATCGAATCCTACAGCTTCCAGATCATCCATCAGATAAGGGATCATCGCCGCTTCGGAAGGCGACAACTCTATTATATCGGGAAATAAAGCTCGCTGCGAGATACCTCTCTTTTGACGAATCTGAGCGATAAACTGGTCAAACAGGATACGTACATGTGCCCGGTGCTGGTCTATGAGCATCAGTCCCGATTTTACAGATGTAAGTATGTATTTATTCTTATATTGGTAATGGACTACCATCTCGGTGCTTACAGAAGAGGTATTCATCCCCGGATCGGACGAATGGCCGAATATATTCACATCCGTATCCGGCTCTATATCTAAGTTCGAACTACCCTTATCTTTTTCAAATCCTTCATAGAATTTTTCCCAGTCTACATTCTGACGCTGATAACCTGAGTTTGAGACCGGACTTTTGAAAGGGTTGTATGATGGGTTTATATTCACACGTGGCTGGCTTACATTCTTCGACGGGTCGTGAATAGGTATGTCTATTGCATCCGTTGTATCAAAGTCGATAGTAGGCACCTCATTGAACTTACCTAATGCTTCTTTTACCGCTGCCGATAGTATCTGCCATATAGGCTGTTCGTTTTCGAACTTTATTTCGGTCTTTGTAGGATGTATATTCACATCGATAGTGTCCGGCTCAACATCGAAATAAATGAAATAATTCGGATTTTCGCCCGATGGGATTAACGGTTCGAAAGCGGCTGTCACGGCCTTGTTGAAATACGGATGGCGCATATATCGCCCATTCACAAAGAAATACTGCAAGGCTCTTGTTTTGCGGGCCGATTCGGGTTTACCCACAAATCCTTTTATCTTTACCAGAGAAGTATCTATATCGATGGATATCAGTTGCTGGTTGAAATTCTTTCCTACCACATTTACAACTCGCTGACGCAGATTGCATGCAGGATACCGGAGAACTTCAATATCGTTGTCGGTGAAAGAAAATTCTATTCCGGGATTAACCAATACTATCCGTTCCAGCTCGGTAAGTATATTCCTCCGTTCGGTATCATTCGATTTAAGGAACTTACGGCGGGCAGGTACATTGAAAAAGATATTCTTTACCGAAAAATTACTCCCTTTGGGACAGGCGATGCATTCCTGAGTTTCAACTTTCGAACCTGAAATCTGGAGTAAAGTGCCCAGTTCGTCCTCTTCCCTGCGGGTCTTTACTTCTACCTGCGCAATAGCGGCAATAGAAGGCAATGCCTCTCCGCGGAATCCCATTGTATGCAAGGCAAAAAGATCATCAGCCGACCTTATTTTCGAAGTTGCGTGACGTTCAAAAGCCATGCGCACATCGGTGGCGGACATGCCTTTACCGTTGTCGATGACCTGAACTAATGTACGTCCGGCATCCTTGATGATAAGTTGTATAGTGTCGGCCCCTGCATCAATAGCATTTTCGACCAGTTCTTTTACTACGGATGAAGGTCGTTGAATGACCTCTCCCGCGGCAATCTGATTGGCTATGGAATCGGGTAAAAGATGTATTATATCGCTCATATCCTGTATGTCAGTCAACAGTCAACAGTCAACAGTTAGCAGTCAACAATTAACTACTTATTATAATTCGTAATTTATAACTTATAATGGTCTTTATTCTTCTCTGTCAAAGACTGCCGGACGTTTAGGGCGTACATCCCCGGCTTTTTTCGGCGCTTTCCTGAATATATCGTCTTTATCCAGAGGTCTTATATAATCGTACCAGTAAAAGTCTTTCAGCCTTAATTGTTCAGGAGTTATCAAATGGAAAGGGGTTGTTTTTCCTACAGGCTTAGGCCACACGACTAACTTTTCGAACTGGCCGTCATTCATAAAAATCTGCAGATAACTACCTTCCAGCCAATTGAGGACACCGTTTAGTGTACCGTCCCGTTCTTCCGGATAGGCGATTGTTTCTACATTTCCTTCGGCCAAGACTCGTTTTACCTTCTTATTTTCGAAAAAAATCTTCATCGAACGGCTTTTCAGCTGATTGAAGTGTATAGAATCTTTTTCTTCGATAGAGAAACTATACTGCTTTACATGCATCCGATCTATAGTACTGTCATTCATAAAGATATCTATCGTATCACCCGACAGCTGCCTGTTGGTATTCCACAATATAGGGTCGCGATACATATGGATAATAGAATCCTTGGAGTTGAATTGCAGGGAATCACATACACCTTGCATATCGGAACGATAAAACCTTACCCCATAATAGGCCTTTATCATACGGAACTCCTTTCTTGTGGTATCCACAGCATGTAATGCAGAGGTTGTATAAAGCGGCATTGTGTCTGCCGGAAGTCCCATGTCTACCCGTGCCGAATCGTTTTGGAATCGGTCGATGATATGCAAAGAATCCCTGGCCAGAGAGTCCAGAATCAGAGGTTCGGTCTTTATCAGAGAATCTGCCGTTACTGGTTTGATTTTAGGAATATGGGTACTGTCTATAATAGTCAGTAATTTTAGCGTGTCGGCATGTATATACAGGCTGTCTCCTTGCGAATATTCGATACAATAAGCGGAATCGGTAGCTAATGCCGAATTGTTTAGTTCATTATAATAACCGTAATTACCGATAAGAATTATTTTCTTTACAGTATCCTGTAAAAACATATTACCGAATACTTCGCCATAGCCCAGTGTCTTATAATAATAGATAGAATCACCTCTCAGATAGCGGTTTCCTTCTTTATTCATTACTGTCGACTGATCGAGAAGGAGTGATTTCTCGGTCTCAGTATTGTACCATCCGTTGCTCGTATAGATAACTCCGCTGTCGGATACTATTTCGGTCGGAGTAGTGAAGATAGCTATCTTTTCGTTCGTATTATATTTCAACTTATCCGAATAAAGCGTGAAATTCGGATTCTTCAAGATTACGCTATCCTTAAATGTGGCAATGCGGATATTGGGTTCATATTGTCCCCAGAAAGAAGTCAATTCGTTGAGTGAATCTACAAGCATACCGCCGTCGAAATAATAACCGAGATTCAGAGTCCGGTCATAATTAAGACTGTCGGTAAACAATGTTATCGGGTTTCTTTTGCTTTTAGGGGAATGTTCCAGATTAACATTCTCGCGAACCTTTACCAACTTCGTATTCCCGTCATAATGCATATATCTTCCGTTCAGGAACAGGGTATCTCCTTGTTCCATACGGACATTACTGAAAGCTTCGAAAGAATTCTGCTTCTCATCCCAATAAGCACTGTCGCAGTAGAGATAAGCTCCGTCGTGCAAGAATATAACACTGTCTTTTAATATTTGCGGCTCAAAATCAGGCCGTCTTATCAGTCTTTTCGAATTGACCAACTCAATTACTTTTACTCCACCTTTGCTTGCGGACTGCGACTTCACAGGGTCCTGTGGTTTTTTGGGAACCTGTGTAATATCCGGTTTCACCTGTGGCGACAGCATCGACTGGGCCGAAGCATAAAGAGCAATGAGGCACAGAACACTCACCAGAGGTATTCTATGCCTTTGTATCGCATATTTTATAAGTTTATTGAACACGTTTTATTTAATATAGGTTTATTTAACCTTATTAGTAGTATCGTCTTTGAGCCATCCTGAATATTGGAAATCGCAATTCCGCCAGTTTTCATCTATGAAAACGTATGTACCCTTGATTTTAGTTTGGAGCCATTTACGAAGTATATCCTCTTGTTTATGCGCTTCTACTATTTCTTTCAGGGCCTGATAGTCATCGGATACATTAGCTACATGCCCTTCGGTACGGCTTCTGAGTTTTACGATGGCTACTACTTCTTTCCCGTTATCTGTCTTCATTCTGAACGGATCCGATACTTCTCCTACTTTCAACTTATCCACAGCGATAGCTACAGCCGGAGGAAGTTCTTCTTTCAGGAAGCGTGGTGTGCCATAGTTTGCACTTTCCTTACGGTTAACCATTAATCCGTTATTCTTTCGGGTGTCTTTGTCGAATGATAGCACCGTTGCATCTTCGAATGTAAATTTGTTTTGTTTTATATCCTTGGTGATGGAATCCATTTTGGCAATTGCTTTTTCGAATTCAGCTTCCGGCACTTTCGGACGAAGCAGAATATGACGCACGTTTATCAGGTCACCTCTGCGTTCGATCAACTGGATAATATGGAATCCATATTCGGTCTCTACTATATTGGATACTTTTTTAGGATCGTTCAGCGAAAAAGCCATATTGGAGAATTCCGTAACCCAACTGGCACGTCCGCTGAATCCGGTTTCTCCTCCGTTCTGGGCAGAACCATCTTCGGAGTACATAATAGCCAGTGTGGAGAAGCTTTCCCCTGCATTTACCCTGTTGGTAAAATCTCTAAGGCGTTCTTTTACTTTATCTATTTCAGCCAGAGGAACTATCGGTTCATTTGTGATTATCTGTACTTCTACGGTAGTGGGTATATATGGTAAGCTATCCTGTGGCAATTGGGCATAGTACCTTCTTACCTCCGACGGAGTCAGGCTACTCTTTTTTCCTACCAGTTTTTTCTTGACTTCCGATACCAGATAGCCGTTGCGGATTTCTTCTCTCCATTCTTCGCGCAACTGGCTCATCGAAGCCTGAAGATATTCTTCTACTTTTTCTTTGGAACCCAGATTAGCAATAACCATGTTTTCCTGACGGGTTACTCCTCTGGACACCTCTGCTGTAGGCACATCTATACTGTCTATCTTGGCCTGGTCGAGAAACAGTTTTTGTACAGCCAGCTGTTCGGGTATCAGGCAATATGGGTCACCTTCGATACGTTCGCCCCTCGACAGCATCATCTGCCGGGCTTTTTCTACATCCGACTTTAGTATAGCTTCGTCTCCTACTACCCAGATTATCTGGTCGATGATATTGTCCTGAGCCTTACACAAAAGCCCCGAACTTAATAGTATTGCTAATAAAATAAATTTTCCGGCCTGTTTTACCATTTGTATGTTCAATTAAAAAATCGCGTAAATATAGTGATAATGTATTACTTTTTCTCTTAACGTAAAAAAAGAAGTTATATTCTATTTATTATAAAACTTAATTTCTTCATCCGAAACGGCTTTGTCATACAAGTCTTTTTTCACCTGCTGCAAATAATCAGCCTTCTTTTGTTCCATATACATTTCGGATAGTTGCCCTTTCACATAGTCATACGGGGCTTCACTTCCGGCCAGTTCGTACTCTTTGATATTCAATAGATATACAAAAGATGAGTCGCGCAATTCCAGATTCTTGTTCCTCTGAAGAAATATTTTTTCATCAGTAACGGCAGGTGGCATATTCTCCAGTACATCCACCAGTCCTACCCATTTGTCATAAAAATATTCGTAAGCCACTGCATTCTGCAATGTATTCTTTTCAATATTTTCTATCGCAGCATCATTTCCTTGTTTATACCATTTCTGAAAATTAGTCAGCTGTTTTGAATTTACAGGGATTTTCAGATACAGCCCCTTAATAATATTGTCTTCCAGCTTGAATTTATCCTTATTCTGCTCATAGTATGCTTTGAGTTCATTTTCCGAAACGGATTTTGAAAAATACTCTTTCAGCAATTGTTCCTGAT
The DNA here is from genome assembly GCF_015234155.1 of Dysgonomonas sp. GY75. Classification (NCBI taxonomy): domain Bacteria; kingdom Pseudomonadati; phylum Bacteroidota; class Bacteroidia; order Bacteroidales; family Dysgonomonadaceae; genus Dysgonomonas; species Dysgonomonas sp. GY75. The sequence goes on along the minus strand of NZ_JADCLQ010000056.1, from coordinate 64,874 downwards.
ATGAACTTGTTATCAGTGACTTTTTGTAGCTTTCGACCAACTCGTCTATATCTTTCTTGTTTATAATGTTTTGCAGGGCCTTGTTATATATCAACTGGTCGTTTACCCACATATCGATATAAGACTTGACTGCAGCAGTGCTGTCTTCGGCAGAAAGGCCAATAGGAATAACTTCGTCCAGATCGGCCTGATAAAGCGTTTTATCTCCCACGGTAACAATCGGATTTAAAGCCCGGTCGGCATCGGCTGCCCCGCTTCCGCTACAGGAAAACGCTACGAAAACCATAAAAAACAGATGTAAGCAGATAAGGATCTTTTTCATTGTTTCAAATTTAATGCCGACTTGTTAATTTCTACTTTGTATTTATTTTGGAGGTAAGCAGCCCACTCTTTTTCGAGTTTTTCCTGATAATCCAGCTCCACTGCATAACGGACATCTGTGTAGTCCTCAGGTGTATCTATAAACTTTCCGGTCACAAAGAAATACGGATATCCTTTGAATGGGGGAGGTGTAGCACCTTCATATATTTTATTGTCTACATATGCGTTGCCACCTTTTATCCATAGTCCCGGTTCTATTTTGACTCGTATAGAATCCTTGTTCAACGTATCATCTATCTCTTTGATAAAAGCTTCGCGGGATTTTACCTTTTTAGAGGCAGCTTCGGCTTTCTTGAGTATATCCCCACTCTTTGCGTATGCCACCATACCTTTATATCTCGGGCCATCCAATGAGTATTTCACTTTGTTTTTGTCGAAGCAAGCTGCTAAACCTTCCGTATCTGTCTTTGAGCGCTCCCACACATTTTTATTTTGCACGTCATAATATAACAGACCATCGGAAAACTCATTTACTATGCGGGCAAAGTCAGGAAATCTTTTGTCCAGCGTATTTTCTTCATAATCGGAGAGCAGAAGTGCCTGAAATCCTTCAAAATATTCGTTGAGTATATCCGACGACAGACTATAAGGAGAGGCTTCTTCAATCTGCATAATTGTAATGTCATTCGTATCTTTTATTCTTTCTTTCTGCCTGTAATTAATATACTTGGCAAATTCACGAACCGGATATGCCCTTTGTCCGTCTATATCGAACAGAATATCGTCACCGTTCTTTATCATTTTCAGAAACACAGAATCACGAGGGGAGACGGTTTCTGTTATTTCATATAATTTGGAGTAAGCCTCTTTATTGACTGTAACATTAAAGTAGCTTTTCAGACTGCGTCTTTTCTCATCGCTAAGTTCCTGCACTTTATCACTTCTGAGGATTCTTTCCCGCAACTGATTTCTCATTACATCAAGACTCTCTGTCGGTATTTTCCGCAACAGCCTTATAATGTGATAGCCATAGTTTGACATTACCGGCTTGCTTATATCACCGGCCTTTTCCAGACTGAAAGCTGCCATAGTAAAATCCATAGGCAGGTTCGAATCCAGTTTTATGATGCCAAAGTAGCATCCGTTAGTTCCCATTTTGTGAACTTTGGAAAATAAGTCGCAAAGAGACTGGTAATCTGCCGGAGACTTAATGTTTTCATACTCTCTCCACGCAACCTTACCCACACTGTCTATCTGCTGTTGTGACGGAGGCAGATGTGAGAAGTTAAATACGACTTGTTCTATTTCTACGGCTCCCATTGCCGGGCGTCTGTTCAGTACTTGCACAATATGATATCCCCGGGCTGCACGTATAGGCATACTCACCTCGTTCAGCGGCAGGCTGTATATGGCATCTTCTACTTTGGCGGCAAACATGAAAGGAGATACCCAGCCTATATATCCGTTGCGGGATTCGGCGCGGGGATAGAACATCGCACCCGAACGGGGGGTACTCAGCTCAGCTCCGGTGAATCCGCCTTTCAGTATTTTAGCTCTGGCTTCCATTGCCTTCTTATACATCCTCAGAGTATCGGCAGGCAATACTATTTCTTTATTGTCGAAAGGGAACATAACATGGTTGATCTCCACATTTTCCTTCATCCGCTTATATATTCTCTCTATATATTCGTCTTCATAGTCGGTATTATTCATATATTGCTGAGCCATCTGCGACCTGTAGGACGAGAGCTGCCGCTGGTAAGATGCCGTTGTATCTAATTGCTGGGCTTTAGCTTCAGTTACATTCAACTTAAAGTTTATATATGAATTTACAAAGTCGGCAAAATTCTGCTTGGTTTCGGCATTGGCATTTCCCTTTTTGTAGGCGTATTCAACCTCTGACTTATACACAGGTACTCCATCTATTGTGAATACAACAGTATCGTCCTGTTGTGCAAGCATACCTAATGTTGTAAGTAGTGCGAAGAATAATAAAGAGTGCTTTTTTATCATATAAATAAGCTATGTAATAATAAACCAGAGACAAAGATACAAGAAATATAGGCTTATAATGTTTTAAAATATTCTAAAATAAAAACTCTGTATGTTTTTTGAACATACAGAGCCTTAATTTATTTCAGAATTTATGCGATCGAATTTATTCTCCGCGGCTATAATTAGGCGCTTCGCTTGTTATCGCCACATCGTGCGGATGGCTTTCAGCTACTCCGGCATTTGTGATGCGCGTAAATTTAGCGTTATGCAGCGCGTCTATGTTATTAGCTCCGCAATAACCCATCCCTGCGCGTAAACCGCCAGTCATCTGGTAAACAACTTCGAACAATGAGCCTTTGAATGGTACACGGGCAGCAATACCTTCAGGTACAAGTTTCTTTATATCGGCTTCCATATCCTGGAAATAGCGGTCTTTCGAGCCTTTTTCCATTGCTTCGAGAGAGCCCATTCCACGGTACGATTTGAATTTACGTCCGTTGAATATGATAGTTTCGCCCGGGGACTCTTCCACTCCGGCAAGTAATGAACCCATCATTACCGAATAACCTCCGGCAGCCAAAGCTTTCACTATATCTCCCGAATAACGCAGACCTCCGTCGGCAATCAACGGAATACCTGTTCCTTTCAGCGCTTTAGCAACATCGTAGATAGCTGACAGTTGTGGAACACCGATTCCTGCTACTACACGTGTAGTACAGATAGAACCCGGGCCAATACCGACTTTCACAGCATCTGCTCCTGCATCTACCAGATATCTGGCTGCTTCGCCAGTGGCGATGTTGCCCACTACTACGTCTATGCCGGGATAGGCTATCTTTACCCTTTTCAGCATATCGGCTACCCCTTTCGAGTGTCCGTGCGCGGTGTCTATAACAATGGCGTCTACTCCCGCTTCGACCAATGCTGCTACACGGTCGAGCGTATCATATGTCACACCTACTCCGGCAGCGACACGTAAACGTCCGTGTTCGTCTTTGCATGCAAATGGCTTATCTTTAGCTTTAGTTATGTCTTTGTATGTAATCAGTCCGATCAGTCTGTTTTCGGAATCTACTACAGGCAGTTTTTCTATTTTGTGTTGTTGCAGAATGTCTGCCGCAGCTTCCAGATCGGTGCTTTGGCGTGTAGTGATAATCCTGTCTTTGGTCATCACATCATCTATCAACTGGTTCATATCGCGACGGAAACGCAGGTCGCGATTGGTAACAATACCCACAAGATAATTATTGGCATCCACAACAGGGATACCTCCGATTTTGAATTCGGCCATCATAGCCAACGCCTGACCTACTGTTTTGTCCCGAAGAATGCTTACAGGATTCGATATCATACCATTTTCGGCACGCTTTACGAATCTTACCTGTTGGGCCTGGGCTTCGATCGACATATTTTTGTGTATAACGCCAATACCCCCTTCACGGGCAATCGCAATAGCCAGTTTAGCCTCTGTGACTGTGTCCATAGCTGCCGAAACGATTGGGATATTTAATTTGATATTGCGTGAGAAACTTGTCGAGAGATCGACTTCGCGTGGGAGAACTTCTGAATATGCGGGGATCAACAATACATCGTCGAATGTCAATCCATCCATGACTACTTTATCTGCAATAAAAGACATATATAAAAGAGCTTTTGAAATTTATTGCGTGCAAATATAGTCATTTTTTGCCAAACAGAGTTTCTTTTTGATTAAAAAAGATGTGGATTTGCCAAAAGTTTTTAGAAGCAGTTAAAAATTTAACAATTAAGCGTTAATTCAGCCTGATTTGTTAATCCGTCAATATTTTGCCGGAATGTTTCAATATGAATTGTTTTATTGCTTCATCTATTGATTTATCGGAAACATAGTCAGGAGCCTGTGCCTTAAGTTGGTTGAAAACCGTATTGTATTCTTCTGTGTTTTTGAAAGACTGGTATTGTTTTTTCTTAAAGTTGTTCAGTTCTTTTTTGTTTAGTTTTCGTTCCTTAATAATGGTTCCGTCTTTTATTTCCAGAAGTATATAGTTTTTGGGGGAATCTCCGTTCTTAATACCCTCTTCGGGGACTTCTCCTGCAAGCATCAGACCCGACACCCATCCTGCTTTTGTCCGGGTTGTATTTGGAAACAGTGAAGCATATGCGTTCTCCCTCTTTATTTGCAGATCCTCCATATAATATTTCTGTATTGCCGTCACATAAAGCTGGTTGTTCTCGATCTGGAATGTTCCTATATAACCCTGTCTCATCCCGGTAGACACAAAAACTTCGCTATCAAAAGTAGTTTCGGTATGATCCGCTTTGTTAACAAAGAAATGTGATAAGAATTTACTTTCTACAATACTGTATTCTTTCCCATTATATAGTAACTTATCAGGAGTATATACACTGGCCGACAGATTAGAGTATACTGCTAACAGGAGGATGAGCAAAAGCTGTTTTTTCATTGAAGATACCGGTTAATAATAAAAATATATGGGTTCAAAATTAGATATTTATTTCGAAATCATAGTGCAGGATACTTTATTTTTATCATTCCAGGATTCATTTATCTATATGTAAAAGCAGTTACAAGTTACTTCGCCCTACGGGCAGTTACCCTTTATTTTGTTTCACGCAAAGGCGCAAAGTTTTTACATATTATAAGTTGATGACTGTTTACTAAAAATACTGTTACTTTTGTTACCTTTTTTATTCGTTATCCTTCCATTTATTATCAGGGATAGATTTGTACCGTCCCCAGAATCTATAACGGGTTAATGAGGAATATGAAATAAGTTTTCCAATCCATTTTATCCTGAGCAGAAGATGCTGTAATCTATACAGGGCGAACAGTAACAACATGAAGACAGATGTGAAAACGGCTGATTTTATAAAGCCGGATTGGATATCGTTTGATATAAAATGGTGTATAAGATAAGATGAAGCAAATGATGCAGCCAATGAGACAGTCAGAAACAATCCGTGCGCGGTTTCAATTGCTTTCTTGGGGCATTCGTTCATACATTTCATACAGCTTTCGCACCTAGATGTCCAAAAGGGATGACTTTTTATATTTTCGATTGCCTTCACCGGGCATTTCTTTATACATAAGCCGCAGTTATCGCAAGCGGGAGAAGCGTAGAATGATTTTGCGAGGGCAAACCGTCCGACAAGGTAATAAGCCAATGCAACAGGAGATATAAGAGCATCCTGCACGATGTCCTTATCGGATGCAAAGTCTGGTTTACCGGATAATATCCTTTGGCAGTGCTTCTCGAGGCGGGCATAATTTTTCTGATGCAGAAACTTTACCGATTTGTCACTCAATGCCGGATGAATGGATAGCCAGTTTGAAGGCATGTCGAAAGGGACTTGCCCTGTGATATGATAGCCCTTTTTCTTTAAAATGAATGCGGATAACATGAATCCGATCCCCGTAAGACCAGGTGTAACGAAACGGCCGATTCGAAGTCCGGCTCTGGTATTCATCAACACCACTTTGTTTTCTCCTTTTGGAAAACGGCGGATAAAGTCGAGGGTTATTTTGGGATAATTAAAGCCGTGGATGGGCGATATGATTACAATCAAAGTCTCCGCTTCCGGCTCCTGCAGATGAGTGTCGGCTTTTGTGATATCTGTAAGCCGACAATCGATATTGCTTTTAGCTGCAAACTCAGAAAACCACAATGCTACTCGTCGGGCATTACCTGTACCCGAAAAGTAAAACACATGTGCTTTCCTGAGTTTGTCCATGACAGGGATGATTATTTTTCTGCGAGGAGTTCGTCTATTACTTTGTTGAAGTCTTGTTTGAACTCTTCGTAAAACAACCCTGTAGCCGGCCCGTTGAAGCCGGTATGTATCTTGCGGACTTTGCCCTTCTTGTCGATAAAAATGGTAGTAGGGTAGCCCATTATTTTGCTTACCTGAGGCAGGGCTTTGGCCGTTGCATCATCACCCAGCTTGCCTGCGAATAAGATATCATATGTAGTATCATAGCGTTTTACCAGACGCGAAAGAACGGTCTTTACGTATTCGGGATCGTCTTTCCGCTCAAAGGACAAGCCTATGATCTCCACGCCGCGATCTTTGTTTTCTTTATACCAAGGTGAAAGATATTCCATCTCGTCGAGGCAGTTAGGGCACCAGCTGCCAAGTATTGAGACAATGACTACTTTATCCTTGAATTTAGGATCAGACAACGACACTTTATTACCTTCAATATCGGGGAAGGTAAAGTCGAGACGGTCGAATCCTTTTTTCATGTATGCAAGGCTGTAAGGGTCGGCCAGTGCCGCTTCGGCATTGCGCTTCCCGATTAGTTTAGTTACACCTCTTGTGGTGTAAAACTCTCCCGTGAAATTATCGTTACCTTCAAATTGTCCTTTGATCAGGTAGGGGCTTAATCCGGCAAAGGCAGAGAATTGGAAGCCATCGTTTGTCAATGCTCCTTCAAGATAGCGAAGGTCTCCGGCATTGGTAAGGATGGAACCCGTAAGGATATCTCCATTCTGATTGAAGATACCGACATTGCGAGCTGTATCGCCTTTCTGGCTTATAAATTGGATATCCCATTTTCCTGCAAGAGAGGCTGTCGCCAGAGCAGTTGCTTTTTCGAAACGGGGAGCATCTGTTTTCGCAGCGGAGAAAGGCACACCTTCATCGCCGCCTTCGACAAAGAGTTTTATAAATCGCCCATCGAATTTTCCGTTGCTTATGACACCTCTTAGTTCAGCATCATAAGCTTCGATGGGGATGATAACTGTATCCGAAGAATAGCGGATGCCTTTGAGAGGAACGCGTTCAGCTCCGTTAATCAGATATACTGTCGCCGAATCTGTCGCCGCATTTACTACATCGAAAAGGAACGGGAATTTCTGGTCAGAGACGGAGAACTCGCCGCGCCATTTGCCGTCGGTCAGGTTGTTGTTTACTTCCTTGTTGCACGAGACCAGAGAAATAAGCCCGGCCAAGCTTGCTATTATATATTTCTTCATACGCTAAAAAAAATTAGTCCTGACCATCTTTGTCTTGTCTGAGTTTGTGGTAGATCTTATGGGAGTAATTACACCACATCTTCGCGACAATGACAAAGAATGTATCAGGACAAAAATACATACTAGTTTCTAAATATCCATGGCTTTGTTTCTATTTTGTCATTACCCTGTACAGATAATGCTTGCTGATAACTAGCCTTGTTTACGTTTTGTTCTTTAGTAGGATAATACAAACGGCTTGGAACAGTACCATCACCAAAGAGAGGATCGAAGCGATATGTCACGGCTACGTCTTCTATCTCGCCTTGGAATACGACATCGCCTTCTTGTATGAGGAAGTCAGGATATCCTGTGCGACGATATTCACTCCATGCTTCCAGTCCCTGCATGTATAGTGCGATGTATTTCTGGGTTAGTACATTCTTTTGGTTAGCCGCAGGCACTTCTTGCAGATAGACTCCAGCCTTATCGCTTGCTACACCCCACTTCTCGAGGGAAGCGCGTATTCCGGCTTCATAGTCGATTTGGCTCCAGTTGTTGTATTCTGATGTAAGGAAAGCTACTTCGGCGTATTCCATTAGTACTTCGCCATAGTTTGCAGCATTGACCGTTGCTCCCGGCAAACTGACGTCGTCAGCAGAGAATTTTCCCGCCTGATCGTTTGCCAGTCCGTATGGAAGCCCGACATAAGTTTTCGTATTGGTCGCAGGCAATGCATATGCTGATAAACGAGGGTCGGCTACAGGGAGTGCAGGGTTGCTGCCTTTTAGCAGGTCGACAAGTACATGGGATACGGCAAAGTCTTTTCGGTTAGCTGTTACAGTTGCCCTGTAGAGAGGAGCTTCGTTCGGCGATGCACCTGAGTACTTGAATACGGCATTCTCCAGATTGCTGGTAAATACGCCTTTGTTCAATGCATCTTCGAAATGGGATTTGTACAACGCATTGTTCTTTACTTTCAGGCGGGTGGCGAGACGCAACCGGAGCGAATTGGCGAACTTTCCCCATTTTGCATTGCTGCCTGCATAAATAATGTCAGCGTTACCAAATGTGGTTTCGTTCTGATATTTGATAAGCGTGTCTCCGGCAGCTTTTAGCTCATTCAGCAGGTCGGTATAAATCTTTTCCTGTGGGGCATATGCAGGAGTTATATTTTCAGGGTTCTGTTGCAGCGCCTGAAAATCGGCGTCCTTGTTGCCATAAGACTGATAAGGTATATTTCCGAATACGTCAGTCAATGCATAGAATGCATAGCTCTTGAGTACACGGCTGATAGCTATCTGGGTTACATTACGCCCTACACCGTTTGCAGCGGCAACGTCTTTTGTGGTAGGGTCGGTATTGAGTCTTATTATTTCTTCCAGATTGTTCAATGTTTTATAGAGCCCTTTCCAATAATCGTCCGAGTAGGTAAACGGAATATCGTATCGGGACTGCGTTGTATAGGTGTTCTGTGCAAAATACTGCACAAACAGCATTGAGCCTCTCAATGATACTTGTTCGCTGCGCAGGTTATCTACCAGTAATTTCTCGGAAGAAGTGATCAAAGATGTAGTAGGCACAGATGATGGGCGGTTGGGGTCTACATTGATATCATCTACGCAAGAAGCGGATAATAACAATGATGTGAAAGCACCTAGTATATATAGCTTATTTATTTTCATAATCGGTTTATTTTTTTTAACTAAAACAGAGCGTTTAATGATACATTGTTCTAACATAATTTTCTGTTGCATTTGAACTTAGTAAAGTAATAAACAGGTCTGTGACCTTAAAATTTGAAGCCAAGGTTTAGACCGTATGTTACCGGAGTAGGGATGTTCCCTCCTTCTATACCCTGTACATTACCACTACTATTTGTCAGTTCCGGGTCTATGTCTTTGCTCTTCGTGTAGATGTTCCACAGATTGCGGGCATAGGCTGTTACGCTGACGCTCTCGATTCCCCATTTCGGGAGTTTGAATGTGTAGCCGAATGTCAGTTCTCGCAGTTTGATGAATGTTGCATCAAATACGGTATAGGCTGTAGGCCCATTGTATTGGTTTTGTGCCCACGCCTGAGCAGTTACATTCTTCGTGTTCTGAGCAGTATTGCTTACATTATATGTACCATCGGCATTGAATACGACATCTCCTGTAACGCCATCGAGTACAGTACCTGTCTCGCGGATATTATTGGCAGCTGTAGATTCCAGTATACCGGAATACATACCCACTTTGTAGGTTTGGGAGAAGAACTTACCTCCAACTCGCGAGTCGATAAGGAAACCAAACGTGAAGTCTTTATATCTTAGCTGATTCTGGAAACTCCACAAGAAGTCAGGTAAGACGCTTCCTAGTGGAACAAGCTGGTCTGTACGTGTGTACACACCATCTTTGTTCACTACTTTTTGCCCGTCTGGAGCATACACAAAGTCATATCCCATTATCTGTCCGTAGCTGTCTCCTTCTTTGGCTACTAATGATACTAGAGTGTTGCTCAACTGTAGCGTATTTACAGCATCAGATAGTTTGATAATCTTATTGCTATTCTTAGAGAAGTTTGCAATCGCTGTCCAGTCCCAGTTTTTCTGTCTTATGGGGTTCACTGTCAATGTAGCCTCAATGCCCTTGTTGTTAATCTTTCCGGCATTGATCAGTTTGTAATTGTAACCGAATGCATCGGAAGTTGGTAATGGAATGATTTGGTTGCGGCTATTATTGTCATAATATGTAACATCAATTCCTAACAGGTTGTTGAACAGTTGCAATTGCAATCCCGCTTCCCACGAGGATGTTATTTCCGGCTTCAACTCAGGATTGTTCAGCGTCTCTGGCAGTGTGTAAGCTATATTACCATTGAATGAATTCAGGGCTTCGTAGGTCTTGTACAGTTGATAAGGGTCCGTATCGTTACCTACCTGTGCCCAACCTAAACGCACTTTAGCGAATGACAGCCAGCTTTGCTCTTTCAGTGTTGGTAACTCGGTCAGGATGAAAGACGATGTAATGGATGGATAAAGGAACGAGTTGTTATCTTCGGGTAATGTTGATGACCAGTCGTTACGCAATGTTCCGTCCAGATACAACATGCTTTTCCATCCGTAAGAGAAGCTACCGTAGATTGACGATATGGCTTTCTTGTACAATCCGGTTGCTGGGTTCACAACAATAGAAGCTGCATTTTTCAGACTGTAATATTCAGGGATGGCAAGTCCTCCCGAAGTTTGAATATCGCTTACGCGTCTGTTGCGTCTCATATAGTTAGCTCCGGCATTTGCTACCAGTGAGTGATCTCCCCAGCGGTTGTTAGTTGTAGCCAGAAACTCATAGTTAAACTCATCGAACTTCTGCGAATACTCCTGATATTGAGATTGTGAACGGGAGTAGTAAGCTATCCTGTCTTGAGAATTGTATTGGTATACATCGCCATTGATTCGTCCTGTCAGGTTCAACCATGTTGTAGGGGTTAGTGTAAAACCTACATTTCCGTAAAAGCGATCTCTGTTTTCTTTCAGATAACTTTCATATGCCGACCAGTAGGGGTTATCGATATATTTGGTTTTTTCTCCGGCAGCAGTATTCTCCCAGCTTGTCCTGTTCCATGCACGGGGTGTCCCATCTGCTCTTTTATATTCTTTCAACTTTTGATAGTCTACCTGTACTTGTCCCCATTGGTATGCTTCAAGTATGATATTACGGTTCGAAGCTCCTGTCCATGGACGTCCTGTCGATTTATTGTTTATATAATTTATGTTTCCGAAGAATGATACAAGGGAGCCTTTGGTACTACCCGATAGATTTATAGAGTTACGTCCTAAAGATGAGTTCGGGATAGTCCCTTTTACATTCTTGTTTGTAACTGATATACGAAAAGTACCTGTTGCTGTATTCTTTGACAGGGCAATATTATTTGTATTCGATACCCCTGTACGGAAATAGTCCTCTACATCGTGCTTTGGATAAACCCATGGTTGCGGGTTCAAATAATCGGCTGTATATTCAGGATCGAGGTTGTACCAGTGTAATACAGGTGTTCCGTCCAGTTTTGGGCCCCAACTTTCATCAGCCGCGTAATCCACTATATTATATTCCTTTCCGTCGATAGTAGCCTTTTGGAAAGTAGTACTGTATCCCCCACCATATAGTTTCTGGCGCTCAGGGAGCCTGACTACTTTTTCGAACTCAATACCGGTATTCACCTGTATATCTATACGGTCATCGTTCCTATTTCCTTTTTTTGTAGTGATGAGAATTACCCCGTTAGCCGCACGTGTGCCGTAAAGGGCTGCTGCCGACGGGCCTTTTAGCACACTGATGTCCGCGATGTCGTCAGGGTTGATATCCTGAATTGTGCTACCCACATCTTTTCCTGCACTACCATTAATAGTAGCAGATGTATTCATGTCTGTATTGTCTAACGGCACGCCATCTATTATGTATAATGGTTGATTGTTTCCCGTAATAGAGTTTATGCCTCGCAAAGTCACCCTGGACGATCCGCCCATATTTCCTCCGCTGGAAATAACCTGTAATCCGGCTATCTTGCCCGACAATGCACTTAAAGCATTGGTAGGCCTTGTTTCCAATGCCTGCCCGGATACTCCCTGAACAGCATAGCCGAGCGCTTTCTTTTCACGGGGAATATTTAATGAAGTGATAACTACTTCGTCCAATTCTGTAGCCTGTTCTTTCAGCACTACATTTATAGGTGCATTTGTCAATACTTTTGCTTCATGTGTCTCGAATCCCAAAAAGGAAAAGACTATAGTTTCATTTCTCTGTGCTGAAATGGAATAATAACCATCTTCATTCGTCAGTGTACCGGTCCGGAGATTACCTTTAATCTGAACAGTAACCCCCGGAAGCTCCAAGCCTGTAGCATCAGTAACACGTCCTTTGATGACAAACTCTTCATTTGTTTGTGCAGAAAGTAGTATTGTAAAGACATTTAACAATAGTAATAATTTTATTTTTCTCAATTCTAACATAGTTTTTATAGTTTACTCGAACATTATTATAGATGTAATAAATATCTCACTGTTAAAAACAGATAATATTTATCACAAAAGTATAACGACTATGTTGTCTGTGAAATCCCTTTTATGTGGTATTTATATACCTAAAACATGGTATTGCGACGTCCGTTTATCTCTTTTGGACCCCCTATGGGGGTCCTTGCTAAAAAAATACTCCTCTTGAGAGACACCTGAAGAGTTATAAAAAGGCAACAACCAAGGGTTGCAGGAGCGAAGCATATGTAAAAGTTGCACTATTTATTACTTTTTTTAAGATCTAAATTCAACATAGCAAAGAACCATAATCCGGAGGTTGAGGGTACTGGCTTCTCATTATAGATAAAATTTTCTAAATTCGCTTACATATTTTGTTCTTCATTTTCATTATTCTTACATTTGTAACAACAGAACCAACTGATTTATGACATTAAGTAGCCCACAGCCTAAAATCCGTTTCGGAGTGATAGGCACTAATTTCATTGTAGACAAAGTTTTGGAAGGTGCTAGTTTCGATTCCCGCTTCGAATTGGCAGCGATATACTCACGTACACAGGAAAAAGCCGATGAATTTGCCCGGAAACATAATATTCCGTACACATTTACGTCTTTGGAAGCAATGGCTGCGAGTCCGCTAATCGATGCCGTATATATTGCCTCCCCGAACTCGTTGCATGCTTCGCAGAGCATTTTGTTTATGCAGCACGGAAAGCACGTTTTGTGTGAAAAACCTTTTGCGTCCAATGCTAAAGAGGTGAAAACCATGATAGCTGCAGCCCAGGAAAATAATGTCACACTTATGGAGGCTATGAAACCCAGCCTTACCCCCAACTTCAAGGCTCTGAAAAACCATATTGAAGAGATAGGGACTATCAGAAGGTACTTTTCTTGTTATTGCCAGTATTCATCACGTTACGACAAGTTGAAAGAAGGAATAGTAATGAATGCTTTCGACCCTGCACTTTCAAACGGTGCCGTAATGGATTTGGGAGTATATACTATATTTCCGATGGTTGTTTTATTTGGCCGCCCTTTAAAAATAAGTGCCACAGGACTGAAGTTGTCTACCGGAGCAGACGGACAAGGGGCAGTGAATTTTGAATATGAGGGGATGAATGCTACCGTACTTTATTCCAAAATCGCTGACTCGGCCTTACCGACGGAGATACAGGGTGAAGATGGAACAATAACGGCGGATAGGATAAATATTATAAACAAAGTCTCGCTTAAAAACAGAAACGGAGAAGAGAAGATAATTAGTTCTCCGGATGTAATACATGAATATTATTACGAAGTGGCCGAATTCATTAATTTAATTCAGGAAGGAAAACGCGAGTCGCAGATTAATAGCCATGAAAACTCTCTTATAACCATAGAAATAGTAGATGAAATAAGAAAACAGCTGGGAGTTAAATATCCTGCTGATGACAAATAAGTATACATTTGTGCCAAATATCTGGCATTTGTTTTTGTAAAAGTCAGATTAAGATGATTTTAATTTTTTTAGAAAACTTTTTTTAACAATAATAAATTATTATTCACTCAAAATATTCATAGCTTTATTCCGCATTTAGTAAGTAAGATTTCATGGATTGTTGAGTTTGCCCATACAGGGGATTGAACTTACTGTGAACAAGAACCTTAAGAAGAATAAAACCATGTTATACTTTGATTATTATTGCATCAGGAGATTAGTGTGTAAATTTTATTGCGAAAATAAAATCTAAATTTTAAACAATATTAAACGAAACAATTTATTTATTAACTTAATCCATGAACGAACAGACATCTTACTCACGCGCCCAGACGTTTTGGCTGGTAATACTACGGCTACTAATCGGATGGCATTTCTTATACGAGGGAATCGTAAAAATTCTAAATTCGGGCTGGTCAGCCTATCCTTACCTGATGGACTCTCAGGGACTTTTTGCTGAATATTTTCATAATTTAGCCTCAGACCCGGGCTTTTTAGCGGTATCCAACTATATTAATATATATGGATTAACACTAATCGGATTAGGACTGATATTGGGATGTTTCTCACGCGTTGCTTCCGTCGGAGGTATCGTATTCCTTGCACTATATTATCTTTCACACCCACCTTTTATCGGAGCCACTTATATGATGCCTACCGAAGGATCTTATCTCTGGATAGATAAAAATATGATTGAAATGGGAGCATTGATGGTGCTGATCTATTTCCCTACCTCCCAAATTATTGGTTTGGACCGATACATCAATAAATTATTTAAACGCAAATAAAGCTAACATACTATAAAATTATGACACCCGAAGACAGAATTGTCCCTGAGGATAACGATAAAAAGAACGAAAAAAAAGCATCCGATAATAATCCGTTACCGGAATCCCAAGGCAGGCGTAATGCCCTAAAAGCACTGGCTACGACTCCCGTTTTAGGAGCTTTGGCGTATGGTGTATACAAAAAACAAAAATATACCAAAACACTCAATGACGTAAGTGATGTATTTAAGCTAAGTAGTGAAACGGCGTCGATACCCGATTTAAAACCTAATGGAGAGCAAATCCGTATAGGTGTGATCGGCTACGGAGGCAGAGGAAAATATTTGCTTCGGGCTGCCGGATTTGCCACACCCCAACATCTGCAAGGTTGGATAGATGATGCCAAGAAAAATAAAAAAGACACCCGATATAAAGACTTTAAAGAACAGGAAGACCTGAATATCGTATTTGCCGGAATATGTGATATCTTCGATACATTCGCGGAAGAAGGTATGGCTGCCGGAGCAAACATTTACAGGGAAGGAGTCGGAGGTAAAATGGGCACTGCTCCAAAGCGTTACCGCCACTATAAAGAGATGCTTGCCGATAAAGATATAGATGCTGTTATTATTGCAACACCTGACCACTGGCACAGTACCATGGTGATGGATGCTGCTAAAGCCGGAAAACATGTATATGTAGAAAAACCTCTCTCGTGGACAGTACCTGAAACATATATGGTAAGGGATATTGTCAAGGAAACAGGTATTGTTTTTCAGCTGGGTCACCAGGGACGTCAGATAGACTGTTACCACAAAGCAAAAGAAATAATAGACAAAGGACTCTTAGGGCCAATCAGCCTGATCGAAGTATGTACCAACAGAAACGATCCTAACGGAGCATGGGTATATGACATTCATCCGGATGCCAACCCTCAGACCATAGACTGGAAACAGTACGAAGGAGACCCTGAAAGGATTAAGGAATATATGGATTATATGACTAAATATAATCTGCTTAAATATGTAGGCCCTGAAGCCAGAGATAAATTCAGCCTCGAACGTTTCTTCCGCTGGCGTTGCTGGTGGGATTACAGTACAGGGCTTAGCGGAGACTTGCTGACGCATGAATATGACGCTATTAATCAGCTCATGGGTGTAGGCATCCCTCACTCCGCTACATCGTCGGGTGGCGTCTACTTCTTCAAAGATGGACGAACCGTTCCCGATGTATTGCAAACCACATTCGAATTCCCTGAAAAGAACCTGACAATGCTCTACAGTGCCACTTTGGCCAGTAGCCGCAACAGAGGCAAAGTAATCATGGGACACGATGCATCGATGGAAGTAGGTGATACACTGACTGTGAAGATCGACAGCGGTTCTACCAGATATAAAGAAAAACTCGAAAAAGGGATTATCAAACCCGATGTACCATTCTATACATATGTTCCCGGTAAAAACAATGTGGACGCAATAACATCAGCTACCGAGATGTATTTTGCCCAACGCGGACTATTATATTCTTATCTGGGAGGAAAACGTTACGATACCACATTCCTTCATGTAAGGGAATGGATAGAATGTATCCGTAACCGGAATAATAAACCGTCATGTGATATAAACGCGGCATTCGAAGAAGCGATTACAGCACATATGGGAACACGTGCTTATCTTGAAGGGCGTACTATGTACTGGGACAAAGACAAGGAGGAAATCGTCAGAGGAGAAATTAGCTGACAATCAATTTTTAAAGGACATTAAATCTATAATAATTAACAATTATTACACCTAAAAACAGAAAAACTTATGGCATCAGACATTTCAAGGAGAAAATTCCTGAGTACCGGAGCTAAAGCTGCTATCGGTCTGACAATTATCCCAAGCACCGTTTTGGGTAAAAACTTCGGGCATGTTGCACCGAGCGACAAATTGAACATTGCCGCTGTGGGTATCGGAGGTATGGGACATGCTAATATCAAACAAGTAGAAAAAACAGAAAACATCGTAGCTCTTTGCGACGTGGACTGGAGATATGCGAAAGGCGTATTCGACAGATTCCCTGATGCAAAAAAATACTGGGATTTCCGCAAGATGTATGACGAAATGGGCAAATCCATCGACGCTGTTATTGTAGCTACAGCCGACCATACACATGCTATTGTTTCTGCCGACGCAATGACAATGGGCAAACACGTTTATTGCCAGAAACCATTGACTCATACAGTATATGAGTCTCGATTACTTACCAATCTTGCTAAAAAACATAAGGTAGCAACACAGATGGGTAACCAAGGATCTTCTGCCGAAGGAGTAAACCTTGTTTGCGAATGGATATGGAATGGAGAGATAGGTGAAATCACAAAAGTGGAAGCCTTTACAGACCGTCCGATCTGGCCACAAGGGTTGAATGCACCTGAAAAGGTAGACAAAATACCTAGCACATTGAACTGGGATTTGTTTACAGGACCAGCTAAGATGCGTCCTTACAATGCATTGTATACTCCTTGGAACTGGCGTGGCTGGTGGGATTATGGTACAGGTGCATTAGGAGACATGGCTTGTCATATCCTTCACCCTGTATTTAAGGGGTTGAAACTGGGTTATCCTACAAGTGCACAAGGATCTTCCACAATGTTGCTACAGGACTGCGCACCTCAGGCACAGTATGTAAAACTTGTATTCCCGGCTCGCGACAATATGCCTAAGGTATCTATGCCGGAGGTTGAAGTACACTGGTATGATGGCGGTTTGAAACCAAATTTGCCAGCAGGATGGCCTGATGGAAAGAATATGAATGATGCCGGTGGCGGTGTTATATTCCACGGAACTAAAGACACATTGATTTGCGGATGTTATGGTGTAAATCCATGGTTGCTTTCGGGCCGCAAACCTAATGCGCCTAAAGTTTGCCGTCGTGTAGAAACTTCTCACGAAATGGACTGGGTACGTGCTTGTAAAGAAGATGCTTCCAGCCGCGTGTTGACTGCTTCTGACTTTAGTGAAGCAGGGCCTTTCAACGAAATGGTAGTAATGGGTGTACTTGCCGTACGCTTACAAAACCTGAATAAGGAATTGCGTTGGGATGGACAGAACATGAAGTTCACCAATATCAACCCGAATGAAGAGATCAGAATTTTGAAGAAAGACGACTTCAAGATTGTCGATGGTGACCCTAAATTCAATAAGATATGGACAGATCCGATCAATGCACAGTCATTTGCTCAGGAACTGATCAAACATACATATCGTGATGGCTGGAAATTGCCGGATATGCCATAATGCAGAATTGTTAAATTAAACCGTATAAAGAAATGAAGAAAATTGTTTACAGTCTAGGTTGTCTTATGATAGCAGGAGCAATGATTGCTTGCGGAGGCGCCAAAAAAGATGCACAAAATGCAGGTGAAAATGCTGATTCTGTTAAAACAGCAGAAAATGCTGCCCCTCAGTACACTGTAGTAGAAAAGCCACAGATAGATCTTTCAAAACTTGCAAAAGATAAAGACGGATTTATCACTATTTTCGATGGTAAAACATTCGAAGGTTGGCGCGGTTATGGAAAAGATAACGTTCCTGGAAAATGGACTATCGACCAGGGTGCTATCAAGTTCAACGGAACAGGTGGTGGCGAAGCTCAGGATAAAGAAGGCGGAGACATCATTTTTGCTCATAAGTTCAAAAACTTCGAGTTGACTTTCGATTGGAAAGTAGCAAAAGGCAGCAACTCCGGAGTATTCTTCCTGGCTCAGGAAATTGAAACAACAAATGATAAAGGTGAAAAGAGAATGGAACCTATCTATATCTCATCTCCTGAATATCAAATATTGGACAATGCCAACCACCCTGATGCTAAAATGGGTAAAGACAACAATCGTCAGTCTGCATCCCTTTATGACATGATTCCTGCTGTACCTCAAAACTCTAAGCCTTTTGGTGAGTGGAACACAGGTAAGATTATGGTATATAAAGGAACTGTTGTTCACGGACAGAACGGTGAAAATGTAGTTGAATACCATTTGTGGACTCCTCAATGGACAGAATTGTTGCAGGCAAGTAAATTCAGTCAGGAAAAATGGCCTTTGGCTTTCGAATTACTGAACAATCTTGGTGGGGCTAACAGAGAAGGTTATATCGGATTCCAGGATCATGGAGATGATGTTTGGTTCCGTAATATCAAAATTAAGATCCTTGATTAATAAATCAGGTAACTAATTTTTTCTATTAAAATAATGTCAAATCCATCGAAGGAACATATCCTTCATGGATTTGACTTTTAAATATAATCTTATTTTATTAGCATGAAAATAACAACATTTTTTATAGCTGTCCTCCTACTGATGATCTCTTGTTCTCCAAAAGCGGAAACAGTGACTCAACAGGCTCCTCCGAAGAAAGATATAGCCCTGCAATTATACTCCCTTAGGGATGATATTTCCAAAGACTATGCCGGAACAATAAAGAAAGCCGGGGAAATGGGATTTACTGCTGTTGAAGCAGCCAACTACGGTGATGGTAAATTTTATGGAAAAACGCCGGAAGAATTCAAAGCCGATATAGAGGCTGCGGGAATGAAAGTATTATCTTCCCATACCGGCCGGGGCCTTAACGAGAAAGAACTGGCATCTAAAGATTTCACAGAAGCCATGAAATGGTGGGATCAGTGTATTGCCGCACATAAAGCTGCCGGGATGAAATACATTGTTACCCCGTCTATGGAAACGCCTAAGACACTGAAGGATTTACAGACCTATTGTGAATACTATAATGAAATAGGAAAGAAATGTAAGGAAAACGGCATGTTGTACGGATATCACAATCATGACTTCGAACTTAGAAATAAAATAGAAGACAAAGTGATGTATGACTATATGATAGAAAATACAAATCCTGAATACGTTTTCTTCGAAATGGATGTATATTGGGTAGTGAGAGGCGGAAAAAGCCCTGTGGACTATTTCAATAAATACAAAAACCGTTTCGCTTTGCTTCATATCAAAGATAATAAAGAACTGGGACAGAGCGGTATGGTGGGATTTGACGCCATCTTCAATAATACAGATGCAGCAGGAACGAAACATCTGGTTGTAGAAGTGGAACAGTATAACTTCACTCCTTTCGAAAGTGTGAAAAAGAGTTTGGAGTATTTACTGAATTGCCCGTTGGTAAAAGAAAGCTACGACAAATAAAGTATAAAAATGAGCAGGAGACAAACAACTTCCTGCTCATTTTCCAAATAAGCATGAATGCAGTAATGGCCGACAACGGTACTTTCTACTACAGCATACAAGGAACTGCGGAAGGTACAAGTTACAATATTATCTATCAGGACGACGAAGACCGTGACTTTCAGCCCGGCATAGAGTCATTACTGGCCGGTTTTGAACGATCTATGTCTGTATATGATGATACATCCATTATTTCGCGTATCAACAGGAATGATGATGTAGAAACAGACTACTATTTCGAGACCGTTTTCAATCGGGCTAAAGAGATAAGCCTGCAAACGGAAGGGACATTTGATATTTCCGCCGAGCCATTATTCAGAGCCTGGGGTTTTAGTTCCCGCGAAAAAAATATACCCGATAGAGAAAAGGTAAATGCCCTTAAAGAACATATCGGGATGGAAAAGATAAAGATAGAAAATAAGCGTGTTATAAAATCGAATCCCAATATAGTACTAAATGCCAATGCCATAGCTAAAGGCTATTCGGCTGATATAGTTGCTGATTTTCTGGATAAACACGGATGCCTGAATTATCTGGTCGAAATAGGCGGAGAGATACGTCTTAAAGGGGAGAATACAGCCGGGGAAGCATGGAGGATCGGTATCGACCGTCCGGCAGAAGATAATCCTATACCGGGGCAGGATTTGCAGGTCATTCTGCAAATTACGGACAGGGGAGTGGCCACATCCGGTAATTACCGTCAGTTTTATATTCAGGACGGACAAAAGATTACACATACAATAAATCCGGCAACAGGTTATCCGGTAACTCATAATTTATTGTCAACAACAGTTATAGCTAAAGATGCGATTACAGCAGATGCCTTTGCCACGGCATTCCTGGTAGTGGGTATCGAAAAAGCATTAGAGTGGGTGCAGAAATTTCCTGATATGGATGCTCTGTTTATCTGCGACGAGGAAGGAGAATATAAGGTATATTATACTCCCGGAATAGAAGAAAATCTTATCCCGGCATAAGTCGGTCCGGATTTGAAACAAAGAATAGTTAAAAAAGAAATAAATATCCATTTCATCCCGTCTAATAGACATTATTTGTGTTATTTTTACTGATGAATGGAATATAGCCATATTTACATTAATATTTAAACTTAGAAAACATGAAAACACTTTTGTTTTTAGGAAACCTGGGGACAGGGGAAATCATCATCATAGCCATAGTCGTACTATTACTTTTTGGTGGCCGTAAAATACCCGAACTAATGAAAGGCCTTGGTAAAGGAATTAAAAACTTCAAAGAAGGCGTAAAAGGCATTGAAGACGATATAGAAGGAAACGACACAACTAAAAAAGATTGAGATAGTACTTTTCTATGGAAGAGAACAATGAAGGAATGACCTTCTGGGATCATTTAGAGGAACTTCGATGGACTTTAATACGGTCTATCATCGCTTTATTTGTATTTGCAATACTTGGGTTTGCTATCATGCCGTACATATACGACACATGGATAATGGGGCCTACGCGTGCCGACTTTGTCTTGTATAAGTATCTGTGTTATGCGACATCGGCTGTACCTTTTCTGCCTGATTTCTGTGATGATACATTTCATATCAAGATTATAAATTATAATCTTACATCGCAATTTTTCCGGCACATGACCACTTCATTCTGGCTGGCACTGATACTTACATTCCCTTATCTGATATTTGAGATATGGCGTTTTGTCAGCCCTGCCTTATATTCTAACGAGAAGAAAAGTATCCGGTGGGTATTCCTGTTCGGAACTATTATGTTCTTCATCGGATGCTCAGTGGGCTACTTTCTGGTTTTCCCAATGACATTCCGCTTCTTATCTACTTATCAGCTGAGTGAGATGATAGAGAATACTATCTCGCTCGACTCGTATATGGATAACTTCCTGATGCTGATATTTATTATGGGGATTGTCTTTGAGTTACCGCTTGTATCGTGGTTATTGTCTCAGTTGGGGCTATTGAACAGATCGTTCTTTAAGAAATTCAGGCGTCATGCTATAGTAGGTCTCTTGGTATTGTCTGCTGTTATTACACCTTCGGGCGATCCGTTTACATTATCGGTAGTCTTTATACCGCTTTACCTGCTGTTCGAGTTGAGCCGTTTTATGGTAAAACCGGCGCCTAAAGAGACAGACGAGGACGAGGATGATGAAGAGGAGGAAGAAGAAGATTCTCCGCAGTTATCGGTATAGAATAATAAATACAATCTGACATAGCTAAGCGCATACCTGAAATTCAGGTATGCGCTTTTTATTTTTCATTGACTGTATTATGTGCCGGAATGCTGAAATTTGGCTGTCTTGATAAATGTTACTACCTTTGTACAAATTATTTATAACTATTTCATACGGAATGTCATGTAATTGTTTAGCATACATAGCGGGAGTCTTCCCGCATCTTTCAAGGCTGTAAAGTGAATTTACGGGCCTTGTCTGCTATTGTATTCTAAAAACTTAAAAACAATTACATTATGTTATCACAAAAATATGGTCGTACATATCATTTTCCGTTTTCACCCGGAACTACCAGCGACGACCGGATAAACCATACATACCGGGATGATATCCAACAGATAGAAGTCCTTGTGCATACAGAGAAACTGGATGGAGAGAATAACTGTCTCAACCGGTTTGGAGTCTTTGCCCGTTCACATGCAGCACCTACCACTTCTCCCTGGACAAACCAGTTACGCGGACGTTGGGAACTAATGAAGCGAGACTTGGGGGATATAGAACTGTTTGGCGAAAACCTGTATGCAATACACTCTATCGAATACAAGCGGATAGAATCTTATTACTACGTGTTTGCAGTGCGATGCCTCGACAAATGGCTGTCGTGGGAAGAAGTGAAATTCTATGCTGCGATATTCGATTTCCCTACTGTTCCAGAATTGGATATTCAGCAGGTAAAGGGCTTACCTGACGATAGACTCGAACGGCAGATACTGACATGGGCACAGCAACCGAGTGTATTCGGTTCCACCGATACACAAACCGGCGAAGATTGTACACGTGAAGGAATTGTCACCCGTAATGCAGGAGAATATCTTATCGGCGACTTCTCTCACAATGTATTCAAATATGTCCGTAAAGGACATGTAAAAACCGGAGAACACTGGACCCGTAACTGGAAACGTGCACGTTTAGTTTGGGAAAGGCAAGTAATTAACGAATAAAATATATGATTATGATTTGGAAATTAACACAAAATAAAGACTGGCAATCGCTCGAAAAACAGTTTTCGTGGGTTGCTGATATGAAAAATGTAATACAGCATAAAAATCATCATGCCGAGGGTAATGTAGCCATCCATACACAAATGGTACTTGATGAATTGACTAAGATGCCCCGGTATGAAACATTATCTGAACAGGAGCAGGAAATATTATGGGCGGCAGCTCTCATGCACGATATTGAGAAACGCTCCACTTCGCAAGACGAGGGTAATGGAAATATCTCGGCCAACGGACATGCCCGCAGGGGAGAATACACTGCACGGAATATCCTGTTCAGGGATATCCCTACACCCTTTGACATTCGTGAAAAAGTAGTTTCCCTTGTTCGTTTTCATGGTTTGCCTCTGTGGCTGATGGAGAAATTGGAACCAGCCAAAAAGATTCATGCAGTATCGCTAAGGGCTAATACCCGCCAGCTAAAAATGCTGGCTGAGGCGGATGCCCGTGGTAGAATATGCGAGGATGGGGAAGCGTTGATAGAATCATTAGATTTATTTGAAATGTTTTGTAAAGACGAAGGTTGCTGGGACAAGGCTCTGGAGTTTCCGACGGCAAGTGCCCGGTACGAATACTTCAATACGATAGACGGTTATATCGGTTATGTACCTTACGATGATTTCAAGTGTGAAGTCACGATACTATCCGGATTGCCGGGAATGGGCAAGGACCATTATATACAATCGTTGAAACCGGATATCCCGGTCATCAGTCTCGATGCTATCCGCCGTAAGCACAAATACAGTCCAACAGACAGATCAGCAACCGGCCGTGTAGTGCAGGAAGCGAAAGAACAGGCACGTGTATATTTACGAAAAAAACAGGACTTCGTATGGAACGCTACTAATATCACACGCTTGATGCGTCAGCAACTTGTCGACCTGTTTACATTGTATGGTGCAAAGGTAAGAATAGTGTATGTGGAGAAACCATATGAAGTATGGCGAAGCCAAAACCGTAACCGCGAATTCCAGTTGCCTGAAAATGTACTGGACAAGATGTTGCTGAAACTCGAAATACCTCAGTTGATAGAAGCCCATGAGGTAGAGTATATGGTTGAATAATAAACCTTTTCAGTGGTATACATGTTTATAAATAAGGTATTAATATATTCAAAAATAATAGATTATGTATAAATTAATGGTAAGCCTGCTTGCAGTAGCTTTATTTTTAGGTTCCTGCGGTAGTTCAAAAAACACGGAAAAGTTGACTGTAGCATCCAAGCAGGGTGATTGTGTAGGAGTAGCACCAATAAAATGTCTTTTGGTAAAAAAAGACGGTCAGACAGACTGGGAGTTCTTTTATAGCAATATAGACGGTTTCGTTTATGAACCCGGATATGAATATGTATTGGAAGTAAAAGTCGAAAAAGTGGAGCATCCTGCAGCAGATCAGTCTTCGTTAAAATATACTTTGGTAAAGGAAGTTTCTAAAGAGGAGAAAACATCGGATAAGCTCCCTGATATGCCGACGGGAGATGATTTACAGCCCGAACCTGTGGAGTAAATCATATCTCTTATGATCATAGATAAAGGACGGTTTTATTTAACCGTCCTTTATTTTATTATTCAAGTGAATCAATAGTTGGATATTAATGTTCTATTTTTTCTAACGCGCCATCCGGCTTGTTTTTCTTAACTTTTTCTTGATAAAAAGTTACAAAAATCAAGGCTGCATCCCTCCGGCGACCCAAAACCGCAGCTCCGGTGGGGCAAAATAATACGGAATTATCTTTTACCGGATTATCAGCTGTGTATAGCAGCTACCGTATTTTGCCCTACACCTCCGCTTTACGGATTGGGTGCCCCGCCTGCCGGACGAGGCCGTTACCGCGATGCGGCTATAGGACAGAGGCTCTTCATGCTTTAGCTCCACGTGCGTCAGCCCTTGCGCATTAGTGACGCAGGCGGGGTACCCAATCCGTTGCAGGCGGCGTAGAATCAAACGGGGCGATAGCCCGTGTGTTTGATTCAGCCGTCAAGACGGTTTTGGGTCGCCGAGGAATTGAAAATCGAGGAGCGTAGGCGACTCAACAGAAGCGCTAGCCTTTTGCTTCCTTTTGGGCAATGCCAAAAGGAAGGACAAGCCCGGGAGGGCGCGGCAGTAATGAGCTAAAAACCTCTAATTTAAATTAAGATAGTCTCTATGCGTTAAAAAATAGAATATTTAATCCCAACGACTAATCCATAAAACTTTATGTTAAAAAAGACAATCATTTTCATCTGCATTTATCTATACTGAAAAACAATTGATCATAAAAAACTATTAATCTTTAATCTTATGGCAAAATATAACGAGGGTGTAGCAGAAACGATTGTTTCGCTGATAGAGGATGATTTTTGTTCGGTAACGGAAATTTGCAGGGTTACGGGTATCAGCCGAAAGACTTTCTACTGCTGGAAAGAAACAGTTCCGGGTTTGGCAAAAGAGATATTCGACGCGGAATGCAGGCGCGAGGACAGGATCAGGCAAATGTTATATTCATCCCTTAAAAAGCGGCTGGACGGGTATATGATGGTAGAAGAAAAAGAAACATATCTGCCGGACGAACATGAACCGGAAAAACTGGTACTACAGTCGAAAGTTATCCGCAGGAAATCTTGCCTGCCCGACCTGAAAACAATTAAACTGTTACTGGACAGGCAGGATAGAATTGCCGACACCCAACTAACTCAAAAGGAGAAGGAAGGTATTTCAAGCAAAAAGGAGATAATTACCGTTGACGTAACTATTCCGGAGGATACGGAAGAAAATGAAATAGCAGAGTATGTTGAGGAAGTAGAGATTGTTCCGGCAGAGGAAAAAGAAAGCCCGGTTGATGATCCTGAAGAAGCTGAAGCAAAGATAATGCTTGACAGGCTGTACAGGCTCAAGGCTGAGCGGAAACGCACGATAAAAGCGAGTAATAACCATCCGGTATTCAGTCCGGCAGGAAAGAGAGGAAAGAAACGGAGAAAATAACGTTTAATCTTTCACTTCCATTAATTGTGTTACTTGTGTCACCTTTTTTTAACAATAAATAAAGATTAGAGAATGAAATACAAAGTAAGTAATGAGAATCAGTAATTATTAAAAATTAGTGACGTATTTTTTATAGCTTGTATCTGTTTTTCCTGAAAAATATTTTTCAAAAAAATCGCCTTGATTATTGGAATTATAAAAATTATCAATACATTTGCGTGTACTATTATACTATTACACTATTATATTTTTAATCTAATTAATATGATATCAATGCGTAACGTTACCTTCGGGTATAAGAAAAAGCTAATATTCGATGATTTTTCAATCTCTATAGAGAAGGGAAAAGTTTGCGGATTGTTAGGAAAGAACGGAGCGGGCAAATCGACTATGTTGTATTTGCTTACAGGCCTCTTAAGTCCTAAAAAGGGTAAGGTGGAATATAAAGGCGAGGATGTGGCAAGGCGTAAGCCTTCTACATTGCAGGATATGTTCATAGTGCCCGAAGAATTCGAATTACCTGGTATACCACTGAGAAAGTATGTAGAAATCAATCGTCCGTTCTATCCCGCTTTTAGTCAGGAACAACTGGATAAAAATCTGGAGTGCTTCGAGATGGAAGCCGATGTGCATCTGAACGAACTTTCTCTTGGTCAAAAGAAAAAGGTCTTTATGAGCTTTGCTTTGGCCGCAAATACTCCCCTATTGCTGATGGATGAGCCTACCAACGGACTTGATATACCCGGCAAAAGCCAGTTCCGCAAATTTATAGCTTCGGGGATGACCGATGAAAAAACGATCCTGATCTCGACTCATCAGGTACAGGATGTAGATAAGCTATTGGAGCAGGTGATCATCCTCGACAATAATAAAGTGCTGATGAATTCTTCCGTATCGAGGATTTGTGAGAAACTGCGCTTTACGGAAAGCTTTAATGAAAAGGATGTGGAGAAAGCATTGTACGCTTCACCATCGATACAGGGGTACAAGCTAATCCTTGAAAATGAAAACAATGAAGAGACTTCCCTGAATCTGGAAACATTGTTCAACGCAATGCTAAGCAATACGGAAAAGATAACAGCAATACTACAATAAAATCTGATAAATTATGAATAATACATTTGATATAAACCGATTTGTCTTGCTGTTAAGGAAAGACATACAGGAAAACTGGAAAAAGTATCTTATCCGCATCCTTACAATTTATGGAGCACTCACTCTTGTTACTACATGGAATTCTTTTCTTTCATATTCCGAATTTGAACAGGGATTTGATCGTTTAAAATATCTGAATAGGGATTTGATCGTCTTCACGGCTTTCGTCTTCTTCATATTTGGGTGTATCAGCGCGTCCATGGCAATGGAACCTATTAATAGCAAAACAAAGCGGCTTGTATATTTGATGAATCCGTCATCGGCATTTGAAAAATACTTTTCCCGCTGGCTTATCATGACAATCGGTTACATGGTCGTTTTCTTTATCCTGTTTTGGTTGTCAGACGCCACACGGGTACTGATCTGCTCTATCCGCTTTCCTGATATAGATGTGCAATCTGTTCATTTTGACAGATTAATAGGAAACGATGATCATCGTTACGAATATGTTTTTGAGAGAGTATCACAATTTAAATTTTTTGTTGGCCTTTTCGTCTTCGCCCAGTCTCTGTTTATTCTGGGGTCGACATTCTGGCCGAAAAACTCGCTGGTAAAAACATTTTCGGCAGGCATCATCATCTTTATTACTTTTCTACTGGTGTGCTGGTGCGCAATCTCTCTTGTTTTTGAAAACGGTATGGGCAGCTTTGGAAATGCGTTACAGCAAAGAACATTTGGAGTTGAAGATTCTACGATAGTGGGATATCTGACAATCCTATGTTTCATCTTCGCTGTGATAAACTGGATATTAGCATTTTTCAGATTCAGGGAATCTGATGTAATTAAAAGACTCTAGCTTATGAATTTTAAAGAAAATAAAGCAATCTATTTGCAGATAGCCGACCGCATCTGTGATGAGATATTACTGGACAAATATAAAGAAGAAGAAAGGGTTCCGTCCGTACGCGAATATGCAGCTATTGTGGAAGTCAATTTCAATACCGTCATGCGTACCTTCGATTACCTCCAATCGATGGAGATCATCTACAATAAGAGAGGGATCGGATATTTTGTAGCTCCGAGGACCAAGGCCCTGATACTCAAACTGCGTAAGGACACCTTTATGAAGGAAGAAGCCGAGGACTTTTTCAAACAAATATATACACTGGATATTCCAATAGAGGATATCGTGGAAATGTATAAAGAGTATATTAAGAAACAATAATAATAAATGATATGAGACTTACAACCAAAATAGTATTGGGTATTATAGCCGCAGCGTTCTTAATTGCCATAGGCTGTATATGCTATC
Source organism: Dysgonomonas sp. GY75 (assembly GCF_015234155.1). Classification (NCBI taxonomy): domain Bacteria; kingdom Pseudomonadati; phylum Bacteroidota; class Bacteroidia; order Bacteroidales; family Dysgonomonadaceae; genus Dysgonomonas; species Dysgonomonas sp. GY75. The sequence goes on along the minus strand of NZ_JADCLQ010000056.1, from coordinate 36,526 downwards.
TTTCGTTAAATTATGATGGTGGGAGGAAGACCGGACTTATATTAAAGGAAGAAACTGCGGGCATAGATATATCCGGACAGAAAGTGATCGAGATATATGCAGATACAATACCTGTGAAAGATGACCGGGGAGATAAGGATAAGTATTATGTTATCTTCGATGGACTCATCAATATACAACCCGTGACGAACGAAGGAGACAAAGGTAAACTGTATATACCGGAACAATTGAAAGAATACCTGGAGATATCCACAGTACATGATAAAACGATACTGCGCGTGAAGACGGCAGAATTATTGGCGAATCATTACAAAAACGGAATACCATCCCCGGCAGCTATAAGGGAACTAAACTTCACTGTATATGCAGATTCCTGTGTAGATATAAGAAGCAGGGTAGATGGGTTAAGAGCTAATGTGCAGGGATTGAAAGCCGGATCTATCAATATAGAGATACTACGTGGAGACTTGAATATAGAGAATTGCGAAGCTGATATAATCACACCTGCAATAAGGGATTGGGGGAGCTTTGTAATGAAGAATTCCAAGACAAAGGTATTTAATGCCGATCTCGACTATCTGCAAAACTGGAAAATAGAACAATGTGATATAGATACTGAAAACCTGACAGGAAGCGGAAACCATAATGTAGAGGTACAGGCCAGCGAATGCAGGGTAATGAACTGGAATCCAAAGGATGAAAAGGCTTCCCTAAATGTATCATTAGGGTCTGATACGGCAAGAGTAGTATTTCCATAATGGAAGTAAAAGGAAGAGGTTACTATCGCGTAGCCTCTTCCTTTATTATTTTGATCTATACTGAGACCGGTAAAAGTCAGCCTTTACTATTGTTTCAGTTTCTCTACTTCCTGATTGTAAAGCCACTGAACCTGTCCGCTCAATAATGCCGTATTATAGAATTTAATTTCATCCATCATCCCCTGGAAGTGATCCCATGATGTAGGTGTATCCCATCCTGACCAATCCCATGACGCTTTTGCCTCTGCGTAGGTCGTTGCCGCCCCAATCATCAGCGGCAGTTGAGTACCCAATGGAGAAACATACGGTGCAGACTGGCTGCCTACTAGATTCGGCTTGCCGGTGCTGGTCCACTCTTTTGTCAGTAATCCGTTTATGTAGAATGACAATTTTGAACTTTCGAGGTCAAGGACAACTACAACATGCTTCCAACTGCCGGTAGAAACAGAAAGGTCCGCTTCATTATCCGCATCGGTAAAACCAGCCTGAGATTTGATGGTAAAGAATGCTTTACCTTGCTCCTGTATCTGGAATTTCCAATTGTTCCAATAGTTCATGGAAACCACATAATTACCACCTTTTATTACTTCGGGCTTCAACCATACGGCAATACTCAGCTTCTTGCCCAAGAAATCAGAAGGGTTGTAATTCTCTACTTCCAGATGTGCTCCACTCTTGAAATAAAGCGCTTTGTTTACTCCATCATCCACAAATTCCGGTAGTACAGATGTTGAGAAGATTTCAGAAGGTCCCGGTTTCAAAGTAGCAGTCAGGGCTTTTACCCCGTCACCAACGAGTGAGGTACCTGTTCCTTCATCAAAGCTCCATCCGGCTAACAGATTTTCTTCCGGAATACCTGTCATTCTGGAATTAAGGAAACGGGTAAAGGCCTCTCTGATATGGATGCTCATGTTAATAACTTCCTGTTGCGAAACATTTCCTTGCTCAACAATATCATTAACAATATCTACCTTGCTTTTGAAGTCATTAACAGTCTCGGTAGTAAACTTATCGGGTGTAGCTACAGAAATGGAATCATAGCATTCTTTCAATTCTTTCTTTAAATTAGTAGTATCTCCTGCCACAAATTCCTCCTTATCACTGTCACTACAACTGATAAATAGTGCAGAAGAAAGGATTAGGGCAAATATTAGTATACTAAATATCTTATTCTTTTTCATCGTCATTGTTTTTAGTTGATTAAATACCATTGTTTGAATCCAATTCATTCTGCGGTATAGGGAAATAATAGCGAGGCTCCTGCCATTTGAAATCAGAACCTAAAGCCTGAGTTGCCACGTCTTTTCCCCAACGCATCAGATCGAAGAAGCGATGGAATTCAAAACCAAGCTCGCGACGACGTTCCAGATAGATAACCGACCGCATCTGCTCCTGATTCACTGGTTTGGTATACGCAAGTCCGGCTCTGTCCCTTACCAGTTTAAGAGCTGCGGCAGCCTTATCCAGATCATTTGCCTCCGTATATGCTTCAGCTTTCATCAACAAGATATCGGCATAACGCAAGTAGATATATGGCAGTCCGCCATCACCCTTTGTTCCGGCCGGAACTTCTGCCAGCGGTTGATTGTGCTTTTTCACCAGATAACCGGTAATACTCCATGTGAGGTCAAACACATCGTCGTTCAACCACTCTTTACCCGAACGGCCGATTGATGCATCGAGGCGGGGATCGGTCTGCCCTGTCGTTGTTTGTTCGCTGAAACTCAGAACATAATTATTTGTCGGTGCATTGAAGTAATATCCTCCTTCTACAAGCGGTGCAAACCATTGATTCAGAGAATTACCCAGTCCGGGATTTTGATTGCTTTCGTGCAGGATTGAAAATATTGCCTCTCTGCTATCTTCAGCTCCTAATTTGAACAAGTCTTCATAATTAGTTTCAAGTCCATAAAGCCCTAATGGCTCCAACTTGGTAGTAATAGTTGTTATACAATCATCCCATTTCTTCTGATAAAGTTGCACTTTAGCTAATAATCCATAAGCGGCACCCCTGGTAACTCTGCCTTTGTCTGCTGTTTGCGTATAAGCCGGAGGTAATACTCCCGCGGCATCATTCAGGTCTTGTTCTATCCGGCTATATATCTGAGCAACTTCGCTCAAACCCATATTTACATTCGAAGTTCTTACCGGCTCTATCCTTAAAGGTACTTTACCCCAGATATTTACCAAGTTAAAATAATAATATGCTCTGATAAACTTGGCCTGTGCAATCATCTGCTGCTTAACACCATCATCAACACCTGCACCATAGTTAGCATGTATTACATTGTTAGCACGATTTATTCCTTCATAAGCAAATTTCCAGTATGAAAGCAGAATCCCGTTGTCCGACTTGATATTAAATTCATCTATCATACCTATCTCGGCCTGATCGGATGCGCTTCCGCCTTTCACAGCATCATCGGATGCTACATCTCCGAAGACCCAGATCATATTTGAAGAAGTCGTAAAGCTCAAGCTGTTATATACTCCGGTCAGCGCCAGATTCGCCTCCTCTTCGGTATTGTATATATTGTTGGATGTATATTCACCGTCCAGCTCCTCATTCAGAAAATCGTTACACGAACTGAAGGAGAATATTCCTAATATAGTTAGTATTGTTACTATTTTTTTCATTTCAGGTAATTTTTAAAAGGTTATGTTTACTCCTAATGTAAAGGATTTAGAAACAGGATAAGTACCCCAGTCTATACCATTGGCCATATCACCTTCTCCTGTCGAATTGGAACTTACTGTCATTTCGGGATCAAGTCCGCTATATCCGGTAAAGGTGAACAGATTGGTAGCACTTCCGAACGCTCTCAGACTGCTGATATATTTCGATTTGATAGGGAAAGTATATCCCAGCTGAATGTTCTTTAATCTCAAATATGAAGCGTCTTCCAGAAAACGGGTAGATGCTATCACATTATTTGACTTCGCACTCCACGACGGTCTCGGATATTCGTTAGAGGTACCCTCTCCTCTCCAATAATTATCATACATGTCTTTCGATACGGAGAAACCCCTGAAGAATCCTTCCGTTTCAGTAGCCATCTGGTTATATATATCGTGACCAAACGCTCCCTGAAAGAAGATGGACAAGTCCCAGTTCTTATAATTACCCTGAAGATTCAATCCGAGTGTTTGTTTCGGAATAGAAGAACCCACATGGCTCCTGTCTTTTTCATCAATTACACCATCGTTATTCAGGTCTTTATATTTAACATCCCCCGGTTTTACATTTGATCCCTGATATGCCGATTTCACTATTTCTTCTTCATTCTGGAATATTCCATCCATCTGATAAAGATAAAATGAACCGATAGAATATCCTTTCTCTATATATTTTGCAAAAACGCCATTATCCACACGGCCTGCCTGTATAGGAGCATCCAGTTCCAAGACTTCATTGTTCAGATAACCCCAGTTCAATGAAGCAGAAAAGCCCATATCCTTGTACTGCTTGCGAACGAACAGTTCCACATCAACCCCTTCATTCAATACTTTTCCTGCATTCACCCAATAAGGGGAAGCGTTGCCGATAGACGGAGGCAATGGGGCACGTACAAGCATATCGCTCGATTTCTTATTATAATAATCTACGCTGAAGCCATATTCTCCTTTTGCGAAGGCCATATCCAATCCAAGGTTAAACTGGTTGCTGGTTTCCCATTTCAGTTTTTCATTACCCAATTGGCTTTGAATATATCCGACAGACGGATTTCCACCGAAAGGATAGTTTGAATATGGAGTATATTTGTCTGTATACGCATATAAAGCTATATTCTGATTACCTACAGCTCCCCATCCGGCACGTAGTTTCAAGAGATTGATAGCCTTAATGGATTTCATGAAATCCTCTTCGTGTATATCCCATCCCGCAGAAACTGAGTAAAATGTACCCCATCTGTTTCCTTCGGTAAAGCGTGAAGATCCATCCTGACGAATCAATGCCGACAAGTAGTATTTATAGTTATAATTATAATCGACCTTACCAAAGAATGAAAGTAAAGAATAAGCCCAGTCATTTGAATAGAAGGTATCACCATTTACAGAAGATGATGTATTTTTGTCCGTACCATTGTAGCGGATCGCTTCTGTACCTGCCATTGCATTCAATGTATGCACATCATTGAATGTCTGAACTGTATTGAAGACAGAGTTTAGTGTCCATCCCAGACTTTCGTTATTCTGCCCTAATAGGGAACTTGGATTATTTATCCTGTCATTTGTTCCCCAAGTTTTGTTATTGATATTATAATCACTTTTCCTATAGTCGATCCCAAAATTGGTATTCCATACGATATTATATGGCAATTTAGCCTCTACATTGAACTTACCCAGAAAAGTATCTTCGTCTCTCACCCTATCCGTCATATTCGCCAGTCCTACGGGATTGTAACCGTCACCGAAAAAGCTGTTGTATTCAGCCTGTCCGAAATATTCGCTCGGTAAATCCACATAATTTCCGTTTGCATCATAAGTCGGAATTGCCGGATTACGCATATACGCATACCGTACAACACTACCGCCCTCATTGCTGCCGTAACCATCTCCGGAGCTTGGTACAACATGAGTCTTAGCCTTTCCTCCGTTTACATTCAGACCCAGTTTCAGCCAGTTTGCAGCTTTATAGTTTAGATTTACACGTCCTGAGAATTTCTCATAATCACTATTCTTGATAATACCTTCCTGATTGTAATAAGAAAAAGATGCGAGATAGTCGAACTTATCTTTACCTCCGCTTACAGATAATTCATGCACATTCAGTAGCGCAGTCCTGAAAATTTCATCCAAGTGATTTATGTTTGCAAAATCCTTAACCAGACCACCTTCCATCAATGTTCTTCCGTCATTTTTAGCCGCTACATTATAAATATCTATATATTCGTTCGTGTTTACCATCTTTGGAAGGCTTCCGTGAGTCTGCACTCCGAACTGGCCGTTATAAGCAACTTTCACCTTGCCATTCTGTCCTTTTTTAGTAGTGACCAACACAACCCCGTTATTCGCGCGAGAACCATATATAGCAGCAGAAGATGCATCTTTCAGTACCGAAATATTCTCAATATCGGAAGGAACAATAGAGTTCAGCCCGTTTTCGGAAGGAATCCCGTCTATAATATATAGAGGATCATTAGACGAGTTTATCGAGCCTGTACCACGTACACGCACTGTAACTCCGGCTCCCGGTGCTCCTGTAGCGGAAGTGACCTGTACCCCGGCAACACGTCCCTGAAGGGCTTCAGACACCCCCGGAGCCGGAACCTGCGTAAGTTCCTTCGAATTTACCTTAGTTACGGCACCCAATACTTCCCTTTTCTTCATCGAAGTATAGCCTACTACGACTACCTCATCCAGTTCTGTGTTAGCCACAAGCCTTACATTCATTTCAGTAGATTTGGATACTGTGATTTCCTGAGCGTTGAACCCGACATAGGAAACCGTGATTTTATCTCCCTTGATATTCAGGGTGAATTTGCCGTCAATATCGGTTACAGTACCATTAGGAGTACCTGTTTCTACCACTGTAACACCGATTAACGCCTCTCCTGTAGATGAATCTGTCACCACACCGGAGATTGTTTTTACTTCCTGTGCAAATATATTCGCAAAGACAGATAGTAAAAGACAAGTGAAAAATAAACGTTTTAACATGGTTTTATTTATTATTGGTTTGTGAGATTTATTATTTGTATGCAATAGTGTATTTGCCGTCAGCAATCACCTTATTGTTATCTGTGGTCAGTTTTGTTCCGGCAGGAAGTTCTACTATAATACGCGCATCACCGGCAGGCATTTCGAAGACACCGTCAGACGATACATTTTTAGCTACATATTCTTTACTTACAATATCGAAGAGGTCTACAATTCCCTTTGTCGAATATTTCACTGATTTATTTTCCTTATGAGGATTATAATACAAATAAACAGGGTAGTGACGCTCTGCATAGAAATCCGTCGCATTACAGTTCAATTGAAGAATACCCTCAACATTTGTCCCTTTTATTATAGCTCCGAAAATACCCATCGGCGAGGAACTATATACACTGAACATACTTGCCGGAGGATTCCCTTTCGCCCATTTTGGTCCATCGCCCAGAGCGACCGGAGTCTTTCCTTTGAGTGAAGACTTGCCGTAATCATCTACACGGCGCAGTCCTTCGTAAGAAATATTGTCGTTCGTAATACTCTTCATTTCAGGGTCCCACTGATGTTCATCATCAATTTCCATCGGGAAGAACAGACGGCATGCATTTGCATTGTTGAGCATCCATTTTCCTATTGCCTTAGCGTATTTCGGTTCATACTTTACCATAGATACGAAAGGCCACGCCGGCTTTATACTATTCATCAGGAAGGCATAGCCTCCACCGTCGATAATACTGCCCTGGAGTCCGTTAACTTCATAATCACCCCATTTGCCGACAATAATTCCCCAGCCATTGCGTCCATCGGGATTCTTACAGCCATCGAAGGTCCAATCGAGTAACTTTTGCACATCGTAATTTGTACCCTCTGTGGCATTCAGATATGCAGCTGCATAAACTCCCAATGGTAACAGTATTTCATAAAAACGGCTTTCTTTCTGGGAGAGTAATGCTTCTGTTGCGCTCTTGGCATGGGCCAGATAACGGGGATCACCAAACTTATTATAGGCACAAAGCAATACATAAGCATGTCCGCCTGCCGCATCCTGTTGCAACGGTATATGGTTCACCATTCCCTGCATCCGTGCATAGTCGAAGTATGAATAATCGTAGTTCCCGGCCAAAACAGAGTCTGCTTTAACAAACTGCTCAGCAATAGAGCGTTGTATCTGCTCGGCTCCGTCTACATCTGGGAATACATCGCAAACTGCATAGTACAGCGCATTCGGAAACACATCGTACCACCAGTCGCGCCCATATCCGCCGCCAAGCATACCTACTTCGGGCGTTGTATTATTCATCACTATATTCCACCCGTTATCTTTGTTGAAATAGTTTTGAACCATTTTCACATAGTTATATCCATCCTGATTCGTTTTGTCTATCCCTACCAACCCCGCTCCTAAAAGCGCAGCCAATGAGTTCAGGCTCTCATGGAATTCTCCGTTATTGGCATTCTTGCCCTGACGGATATCTTTTACGGCTGTGTATAGTCCGAATGTAGGTTGCTCTATGTTCCTGCGGCTATCATCGAGCCAGATCATAGAACCGACTTCACTCTTATTGTTCCAGTCGAAAACGAAGCTGTCAAAAGATTTGGCCTTGGCTTCCCAATCCAGCATTTTATAAGAGCCGGGCATATCGGGCATAGAATCGACCCGTGCAATCGAGACCTGCTCCACTTTGCTCCCGTATGAAATGTCCTTTTCGGAGCAAGCCATAAATAGTAAGGAAATCAAACAGATTAAAGGCGTTTTAGTTTTGTTCATTTTCATTAATAGTATTCGTTTGTTTGATAATGTTCTTTGCTAAAGGATAAGCTATCAGCTGGATAGCTCCTACCAGAATAAGGGCGTACTTCAGAGCAAAATCTTCCGAAACTCCGAAAGCCAGTATAATAAACAGGATCAATCCGGCTGCACGTCCGATAAATAAGCCGAATTCGTGACTAAGGATATAAGTATACTCGTTGCGTTTCTCTATTTTTACAACGGCATCTATGGTCTGCATCATAATAGGGAAGTAAGCCAGATCGAATAACGGCTGGAAAATCACTTTACATAATACGAAAATAATCACTCCTGTCGCTGTAAACAAAATTCCATTGAATAAGGTTCCTGCAAAGAATATAATTAACCCCGCCACAAATATTTTCAGCCTGTCTTTAGGTTGGGCTATACGTCCCAGAACATAGACAAGAATCGCTGTTAATGCTCCGCTAACCCCCTGTATAAGCCCCAACGCCCCCTCGTCACCGACAAGTTTGAGCACCAGAATTGCCGGAGCTGTTACCAGAAAACCCTGAACCATGCCTTTCAAAGACGACAAAACTAACATCTTGCGCCAAAGAAGGCAAAAGCGGAAGTATATAAAATCTTTCTGTACCGGATTGGTAAATTTTCCTTTCCACAATACAATACACGCGATAACCGTCAATATGATGACACCGATAGTTACCAGCTGGTAAGCCAGATTTATATTCACCACCATGCCAAACAATTCTTTACCGTCTATCTGACTCAGGAAAGCTCCTATCACCAACGGAACACTAATGGAAGCAATGGAGAAGAAGAATGATTCGAGTCCGAAGAAATAATTTCGGTTACTATCGGTTGTATTATTCAATGCCAGCAGATACCTGTTTGTCCAGAAAAAACCTGAGGCGGCACCTATTGCAAAGCCTGCTACCCCCAGTTCCACAAAACCAAGTGATTTGACAGACATCATTGCAAACATTGATAATCCGCTGACCAAAATTCCCCCGGCATACAATGTCTTTACATTTACATAACGAAGCAGATATCCATTCAGGAATGAGGTTGCCACTATCCCTATATACATGAACAGTTGGTAGAACGCGACCAATATGGGGTCGCTGGTATTGCGCATAACATAGGCCCCCACAAATATTTCCACTACAGGGAGAACCAATGCATAGAGCATATTAGTCATCAGCAAGGTGCGCATATTCGGCTCTTGCTGTTTAAAGAACATATATTCTTTTTTCAGTTTATTCATTTCAGATTTTTAGCCTATTATTTTAATGTATTAAGGATTTTTGTTATCGAGAATTCGGCTCCGCAAATAACCTCATCACTTGCCCCGTAGTACATTCTGATTGTATCGCCATCTACCAGATGCCCGTTTGTAAATACCACATTACCGAAAAATCCGGTTTGCTCGTATGGCGCTATTGGCTCCATAATAGGCTCTGTACTGCGTGCCAGAACTTTAGACGGATCATTCAGGTCCAGCAAAAGAGCACCAAGGCAATAACGGTGATTGAAATCGGCCCCGTGATATATCTCCAGCCAGCCGGCCTTCGTTCTAATAGGCGCTGCTCCTGCCCCTATGCGGGCACAATCCCACATACCGTCACGTGTGGTCGCAATACATCTGTGGTTACCCCAATGGAGACGGTCCGGCGATTCGGCCAGCCAGATATAGTTTCCTCCCAGTTCGGGACTGCTTGGACGGTGCAACGCAAAATATTTTCCATTTATCTTTTCTTCAAACAATGCACAATCTTTGTTATGCGGAGGGAATATCATGCCATGACGTGTATAGTCCTTCCAGTTTCGGGTATGTATCAGCCCTACTCCCACCGCTACAGGCGACACTTCGGTAAAGGTCAGGAAGAAGCCGTCTTCTGTCGTAGCCACCCTGCAATCCTCAATGCCAAACGATTCCAGTTCACCCTCTCCAAAGATAGGAGGATATTCGCTCTCCTCTTTGAAGTGAATCCCGTCTTCGCTGGAAACTAATCGAAGGTATGACATTGTTGTCAGGTAATTCTTACCTTCGTATCCTATCACGCGCGGGTCGGATGCATCCAGTTTAGGATCTTTAGCGTCAAAAGAAAGAACTTCTATTTTACCATCTTTGTTATATACCGGGAAGCTGATGATTCCTTCTTTTTGGGTAGGGCGCTCGGCCACACGTAGCAGCAGCCAGATTTTTCCATCAAATCTGAAAACACCCGGATTCAGGAGGCAGGTTATTTCCATACCTTCGATTCCCGGTTTCAGGTCTGAAGGTTTTAATAATGGGTTTTGAGAAAATCTTTTTGCTATATCCATATTTTTCATGATTAAAAATTAGTATCATTACAATTCCGAATTCGCAACAAATCTATAAACCCGCATCTGGAAAGAGGTATACTATATTCTCAAAAGGGTATACACATGCTATACAACATATTTCGTTTAAATTTGCGATTCGATATGCTGATATCTTTGTAATATGAATTCATTCAAAACCACATATTTCATTATCTCCGGTATTATATTCTGTTTCTTTATAATACCTGCGATTGCTTATTCCCAGAATACGGTTAAGCAACTGTCCAATACCGACGGGCTGTCCAATAATTCGGTAAATTGTATTTTTGAGGATTCGGAACAAACAATATGGATAGGCACATGGGACGGCCTCAATTCGTATAACGGGAGAGAGTTTAAAACTTACCGCTACAATCGGAACAATAAGTCCTCGATAAGCAATAATGTAATCCGGCAAATTCTGGAATCAGATCCAAACCATCTCTGGATAGCGACGGATTACGGTGTGAACAGATGGGATAAACAAACTCAGGGATTTACGAATTATTTTCTAGGGACAGAACATCAGATACCGAAGCAAGAGAGGTCTTTTCTCATTGGAATCACGTCCCGGAAAGATATTATCTGTTATGTAAAACAGCAAGGATTATTCCGTTTCGATGCCGGACAGCAGATGTTTATTCCGGTGAATCATTCCTTAACTGAGGGTACTGTCAAAACCTTTGCGATTGATGGGAACGATAATATATATTTCTTATATGAAAACGGAAAGCTGCAACAGTCTAAATTATTATATCAGGATAAAGAGATTAAATTATCCCAACCCAGATATTTAGAACAGGAGAAGCCCATATCCAATATATTTATGCTACATAATAATATGCTGGTACTGAACTATCCGGGTTATCTGAAAATAATAGATGACAGAAACCTTTATCCGAGCACCATTGACTTTGACAAGAACAAGACTATCTCCCAGGTTGTGTATTATAAGGATAACTTATTGATAAGCTATTATGAAGGAGGCTGTGAAACCTATAATCTGCACACGAAAGTATATCAGCCAATACAAAGTATTTCTCCCAGAATATCCATATTCTCTCTTTTTTCAGGCAGTCAGAATATACTTTGGATAGGAACGGACGGTCAGGGTATACTTAAGGCATATGAATATGACTCTCCGTTCAAAACAGTTTATACGAACCATCCGGTAAGAAGCTTTTGTCAGTATAACCGGAATGAAATATTAGTAGGAACGAAGGGAGACGGGATCAAAATGTTCGAAAAGGAAACAGGGAAATTATCCGACTTCTTAAATATCAGTTCGGGATTAATATCAAATTCTATATATATAATAAGAAAGAACCAATCAGGAGATATATTCATCGGCACTGAGGGTGAAGGTATCAATATATTATCGAAAGACAAGCAATTGTACAGATTAAGTATTCCGGCGAAGCATCCTGTCTTTAGAGCAGTTTACAGCATCCATTTTACAAGTAATGACTCGTTGTTATGGCTAGGAACATCCGGCTACGGACTGATAAAAATAGCATTGACTAAAAGAGCAAACCAATATGAAGTACAGGACATAGAACAATACACATCTGCCGATACACATAACTCACTCAACAACAATGTTATATACTCAATCACTTCGGGAGTGGATAAAAATCAGCTATGGTTGGGTACACGTGGAGGAGGTATAAGCCGGTTTAATATAAAAGATAAATTATTTGAACGGATAGAAGATATAAATAATAATCTTTCCCTGACAAACAATGACGTTCTTTCCCTGACAAGAGATGCAGAAAGCCTGTGGATTGGCACAAGTTATGGGCTTAACCGCTTCGGATTGAACGACAATCCATCAGGGATACAGGAATATACAGAAAGAGAAGGACTGGCCAACAATACGATACACGGTATTCTTGAAGATGGGACAGGCGATATATGGATCAGTACCAATCAGGGAATTTCCCACATTAATCTTTCTGACAATAGTGTTACAAACTATTCATCGAAAGACGGACTTCAGAACGATGAGTTCTCTGACGGAGCCTATTATAAGGATGATGATGAGATTCTCTATTTCGGAGGAGTGAACGGATTCAATTATTTCAACCCGGAAAAGATACATCTGAGAGACTTTAACCCATCTATTGGCTTGAGTAATCTGAGGATATTCAATACCGCACAGAATATCAATGAACGCATAAATGATAATACACTAAAACTGGCATATGACGAAGCATATGTAACATTTTCATTCATTGCGCATGACTTCATCAATAACGAAAATTGTGAATACGACTATCGTTTGCTCAACTTTTCGGATGAATGGATAAACAATGGCAACAATCCCAACATTGTATTCACAAAATTACCTCCCGGAAAATACCAATTGGAAGTAAAAGTGACAAACGGCGACAGGGTATGGGGTGACAATATATATACTTTAAGTATAGATGTGGCATATCCGTGGTGGCTGAGTACTATTGCCTTTATTATATACATTATTTCGGCACTGATCATCATGTATATAGCATACTCAGTGATAAGAAACAGGATAAGACTCAACAGGCAATTACTGCTCGAACATATAGAAAAGCAGAACCAGGAGAAGATGCACGAGTCGAAACTCAATTTCTTCACCAATGTTGCTCACGAATTCTTTACTCCGCTCACACTTATATACGGGCCGGCACAGCACCTGCTCGAGAAAGCGGATCTCGACGGGTACACAAAACGGTATATACAGATAATAAAGAATAATGCCGACAGGATGCAAAAACTGATCAACGAACTGATGGAGTTCCGGAAAGTAGAATCGGGACACACACCTCTGCATCCGGAAAGTATAGATATAAAACTTTTGATAGAATATATCACGGATAACTATACGGAAATAGCACAGGAAAACAAAATAGAATTCAGGGTAGAGACGGATAGTATATCTACTATTATTACCGACCGTAATTCATTGGAAAAAATTATATTCAATCTTATTTCTAATGCTTTCAAATATACCCCGGCAAATGGCTTTATACATATCAGCGTTACACAAAACAATAATCTGCATATAAGTATTAAGAATTCCGGAAAGGGGCTAACAGACAGACAAATGTCCGAAGTGTTTAACCGCTTCAAAATCCTGGAAACATCCAAGTTACAGAACTCGACAAGTACAGGCATCGGACTAGGTCTGACAAAAAGCCTGACCGAAATGCTCGGCGGAGAAATCAGTGTATCAAGCAAACTGGGAGAATACGTCATGTTCGAAATAGATATTCCTCCGATGAAATCCAATCAGCTTATTTCTTCCATAGACAGCCAAAATGATGACCGGATAGCTATAAGTCCGCAAATCTATGATAAGAAAGATATTTCTATCTTGATTGTCGAAGATGAAAAGAATATACGGGAACTCCTTAAAGATATATTAAGCCCCTACTATAATATCAGTGAGGCCGGAGACGGGGAAGAGGCCGTATCGATGATAGAGCAGAATATGCCGGATATAATATTAAGTGACGTATTGATGCCGAATATGGATGGAATGGGGCTTATAGATAAACTCAAATCCGATCCGAAGACGGCGCATATCCCAATTATAAATGTATCGGCGAAAAGCTCGGTGGAAGACCATATCAATGCATATCAACATGGAGCGGATCTGTATATTACAAAACCTTTCCATCCACGTCATGTGTTGACTACCGTGCAGAACCTGATCAATAAACGTTCCGTACTGAAAGATTTTTTCAATTCGAGCCTTTCATCCATCACTATAAAAGATGGGATCACGATTCATCAGGACGATGAACGGTTATTACAGGAGATAGTGTCATTCATTGAGAAAAACATGGACGACGAATCATTAAACCCGAATGCGATAGCCGACGCTCTTGGGTTGAGTAAAGCAACATTGTACCGGAAATTAAAGGACATGGCAGATAAGACCCCCAGCGAATTTGTAAGAACAATCCGGCTCAATTACGCGTCACAGCTTTTGATAACTACGAAGCTGACCGTATCCGAGATTATGTTCAAATCCGGATTTACCAACAAGTCTTATTTCTACAGGGAATTCTCGAAGCAATATGACATGTCGCCGAAAGAATACAGGCTATCCAAAACTAAAGAATAGTATCAGGTTTTATCGCGCCTTTCCAGAAAATCAGATGGCAGTACCCCATACTGTTTCTGGAAACATTTGGCAAAATACGACGGATTATTAAATCCGACCATATAGCAGACCTCATTTACGCGGTATTTATTTTCATTCAATAATTCTGTCGCTCTTTTCAGTCTTACCATCAGTAACAGTTTATTCGGGGTGATACCCGACAGGTTTTTTATCTTGGCAAATAAGCCGGAACTACTGATATGAAGCTCTTCTGCTAAATACTCGATTGTGAAATCAACATTGGCAATATTCTTTTCTATAATATCATTCACCTTTGCAAGGAACTCTTCGTCTCCCCTGTTTCCCGCGATGCTTTTCAAAGAGGCAAATGGTGTCTCCGTAAATTTCTTCAACAGGCTTCGCCTCGATTCGAGCAGATTCCTTATCTGCACTGAAAGGAATGAGATCGAAAACGGTTTCTCTATATACGCGTCGGCTCCTGTTTCCAAGGCCTCGATCTTCGATGCAATATTAGTTTTGGCCGTCAGCATTATCAAAGGGATATGATTCCAGAGTAAACTATTCTTTACCTTATTACAGAATTCTATCCCATCCATATTGGGCATCATAATATCGCTTATGATCAGGTCGATTTCCTCCTTTTCCAATAATTTTATTCCTTCTATGCCATCATTTGCCAGAAGGACATTATATCCTAAAATCAGATTCTTTCTGATAAATTCCTGCATATCCGGATTATCTTCTACAATCAGAATAGTTTGCCTGTCCTCCTCTTGTAAAGACTCCTTTAAGTTAATATCTGAAAGAGCCTTATTTACATCACTTTGCAATACCTCTTCATGCAATTCTCTTTCCTCTTCAATCACCTGATCCATGTTTATCGTACTCATTGGAAGTGTAATAGATACAGAAAGTCCTTTACCCGGTTCACTTTCTATATCTATACTCCCGTTACAAGCATCCACAATCGTTTTTACCAGATAGAGCCCCAAACCCGTACCAGCCTTATGGTTACCGGATATCTGATAGAAAGGTTTAAAAATATTCTCCCTCTCATTTTCAGATATCCCATCTCCATTATCTTTTACACATATTATATATTTATTACCTTCTACATCAGAGCGAAATATAAGCTCTATGTAGTCTTTCGTATATTTGGATGCATTGTTGAGCAGATTACTTACCACCTTTGTCAGATTCTCTACATCTATTGCGGTACGGAAGTCCTTATCATCGTATGTATAAACGAATCTGATATGCTTATGTTCCACATAAGATTTAAAGCGGTCATACATATTTAATAAGAATCCATATACATTCTGATCCGATAAAGTAATTTGTATCGTCTCCCTTTCTATCTTTCTGAAATCGAGTAATTGGTTCACCAGGTTAAGAAGCCTCTGGCTATTACGGTCTATAATATTCAGATCGCCCTTTATATGCTCGGGCAAAGTATCCGAAGTTTCTATAATTTGTTCCAATGGCCCTATAATAAGACTCACAGGAGTGCGTATCTCGTGAGCAATGGAAGTAAAGAAATTTATTTTAGAGTCATACGCCTCTTTTTCCTGCTCATTCTTTATTTTCTCAATCCTCTCCCTATTCCTTTTTTCATCCCTGTTCCTTATATAAGTAAGAAAAGCGATGGATGCAGCAGTGGCTAACAATATATAAAAGGTCACAGACCAGTTATTCCACCAGAACGGAGGGGTAATCACCAGTTTAATTTTCAATCCCGTATCGTTCCATATACCGTCATTGTTCGATGCTTTGACCTTAAAGAAATATTCTCCCGGAGGTATATTCGTATAAGCTGCCTTACGTACTTTACCTACATAGTTCCAGTGCTTATCGAAACCTTCGAGCATAAAAGCATATTCATTTTTTTCAGGGGCAAAATAACTTAGTGCCGTATATTCGAAACTAAAGCCATTTTTATTGTAGGGTAATGTTATCTGCCGGATGCTATCTTCGCCATATGATAGATAATCGTAAAAATTCACAGACTTATTAAACAACTGAAAATCTGTAATCTCTATTAACGGAATAGATCGGTTTATCACAATCTGCTTAGGATAAAAAGCATTGAATCCGGTTGCTGTCCCCAAATATATTCTGCCGGAAGATGTCTTTATCCCGGACTTTCCTGTAAACTGGTCACTCAACAATCCATCCCCTTTAGTAAAAATACGGTATTGATTGGTTTTAGGGTCGAGACTTACTAACCCGCGGGTGGTTGCTATCCACAGGAAACCATTATCACTGAATATACTGCAAATTGAATTGCTCTGAAAATTAACCGATATTTGTATAAAAGATTGAGTTTTCGCATCGTACCGGCACAAACCGCTATTTGTTCCTATCCATAGCTGGCCGGACTCATCGAGACAAAGGCAAATAACATCGTTACTGATCAAAGAAGACTTATCCTCCGGATCAAACTGGTATGCATGCCATTGCTTTGTATCCAGATTGTAGGTATGAATCCCGTCTCCGATAGTAGCTACCCAGATCGTATTTTCCACTTGAAGTATATCTATAATCAACGTATTCAATTTTTTCATACGGAGAAAACTATCCGTTTTGCGGTCATAGAGATTTACTCCTGTTGTGGTACCAATCCAGAGATTATCACGGGAATCCTTATATAAAGCATATACATTATTAGCATCCAGAGAAGTCGAATCTGACGGATTGTTATAATAGCACTTAAACTTCTTCGTACGCAGATCCATCACATTCAACCCTCCCGAATATGTTCCTATCCATAAGTTATCATCGTATATACACAGAGCATGTACATTGTGATAAGAAAGACTGTTCCTTTTTTTATCGGGCTTATATGCAATGAATTTTTCTGTTTTTGTATTGAAGAAGTTCAGTCCCCCGTCATCTGTCCCTATCCATAGGTTACCGGATGCGTCTTCACAGAATGTACTCACAACATTACCACTTATCGAATTTTCATATCTGTCGTGCGTATAACTTGTAAAATAGTTTCTGTTAGGAGATGCATAATTAATACCTCCATAATAAGTACCTATCCAAAGTCCGCCTTCCCTATCCTTATAAATAGGGTAAACAAAACGGTTCGATAATACCGGCTCCTTGATATGAGACTCTCTCTTATTGCCGATAACAGGCGATATGCTGAAAGAAGTCAGCCCGTCATTCGAGCCTATCAGCAGCTTCCCCGGCTCATATTCCATCAGGGAATGAATATGGAGTATTTTGTCTGCATTCTCTGTGTTCAGATAATTACCTTTAATTCCGGTTTTCTTATCTATTTCGAAAAGGCCATTAGTCCATGTTCCCAGCCATAGCATACCGAAGGTATCTTCCAACAGGGTATATCCTCGGAGTTGGCACAACAGATCGGAGTTAGTATCAGGAAATGCAGGAACAAACTCATCTTTCTTCTTATCTAATTTATATAACTGATATATCGTATTATTAACTAATGCCCATATCGTATTATCGCGGTCTTTGTAAACACAGGTTGTAAAAACCGGCTCCTGTTTGTTTTTCACGTATTTATTAAAGGAGTACAGCTTTAACACATCTGTGTGTCTGTTATAAAAAAACACTCCTTGTTTAAATGAACTTATCCATATATTCTCATTCTCATCGGATAAAATATTCTGTATCTTATCGTTAAGTGGAATATTCTCCTTTGTCCTCTTTGTAAAAGTACGGAAACGGTCGCTTTGATAATCATAAATAGAGATTCCGGTTTCAGTCCCTACCCATAGTTTCTTGTTTATATCTTCATAAAGACTATATATATAATTATTTACGATAGATGTGCTATCCCTTGGTATATTCCTGTATGAATGAAAATTATATCCGTCGAAACGGTTGAGTCCATCCTCTGTTCCTATCCAGATATAACCTCTCGAATCCTGCTCAATAGCATATACAGTGTTCGACGACAGTCCGTTCTCTACAAAGTAATATTTAAAATTCAGCTCAATTCCTGTAAGCGGAGAAGTAAAAAGAAAAAAACATACTATCACCAGGAATGTCTTTAATATCCGTGTTTTCATATAGTATAAAGGTTTTAAGTGTAAATATCGCACTTTTTCCGGTAACACAAAATTTCAAAAAGATAGCACAATCCTACAAATGAATACCCAAACTACTGGTTTAATGCAATTTAAGCTTAATTATTGTATCATAATTAAAATATTAATTTGGATAAATTTCGCATTGTTCTGGAGATTCGTTGCATATGCCTTCAACATATTTTAACGTCTTTTGCAATAGAGGAATTGCCCGCTTCGATTCTTTGATTATTACCGGAATCTAAAACTTATTATAGTATGAAAAGCATTATCACATTCTTTTTATTATTTATAGGTATTTGTAATTTCTCCCTTGCTCAACAGGAATTTGGGAAACAAGGCCAATCAGTCATTTCTGAATTTGACAAACTTGCCCAAACTCCACCAATGGGATGGAACAGCTGGAATAAATTCGGATGCAACGTCAGCGAAAAACTGATTAAAGAGATGGCCGACGCCATTGTTTCATCAGGAATGAAAGATGCCGGCTACGAATATGTGGTGATCGACGACTGCTGGCAAACCGGACGCGATGAGGAAGGAAATATTATAGTAGATAAAGACCACTTTCCCAACGGAATGAAACCTGTTGCCGACTATGTCCATAGTTTAGGTCTCAAATTCGGGATATACTCCTGTGCAGGGAGCAAAACATGTCAGGGAAGGCCGGGCAGCCGTGGATACCAGTTTCAGGATACACGCCAGTATGCCGGATGGGGTGTCGATTACCTCAAATACGACTGGTGCTACAATGAAGGCCAGGATGCTAAAGCCGCCTATAAAACGATGAGCGACGCATTAAAGGCGTGTGGCAGACCTATCGTATTCAGCATATGCGAATGGGGCGAAAACAAACCTTGGGAATGGGGTAAAGGCATAGGCCATCTATGGCGCATCACAGCCGATATACGTGACTGTTATGATTGTAAGTTCAACTGGGGAGGAGTAGGCGTATTACAAATATTAGACAAGGCACTCACCATTAATCAATATTCCGGCCCCGGGCATTGGAACGACCTGGAGATGCTCGAAATCGGCAATGGAGGACAGACAGAAAATGAGTATCGTTCACATTTCGCTATCTGGAGCATGATGTCGGCACCATTAATGGCCGGAAACGATATCCGCAATATGGACGCACTGACAAAGGAAATACTTCTCAACAAAGAGGCTATCGCAATCAATCAGGATAAGTTAGGCAAAACAGCATTCCGGTTTGTCACATTGAATGGTATAGACATTCTCGTCAAAGCCTTATCGGATGGAGATGTGGCATTCCTGTTCATAAACCGGAATAATTTCAATATCGACCTCGACTATAACTGGAATTTCGATACAGTATATGACGAAAGCCTCGAAAACGGCTCATTATACATGAAACGCATACCGAGAAAAATCAAAAACATATGGACACAGCAGGAAATGGGTACTACTGATACCCCTCTGAAAAAAGTATTGGAACCCCATGAAAGTTTATTCGTCCGGCTCAGGAAATAACCGGAAGGAAAACACACTAGAATAAATTACTAACAACCATGAATTCGAAAACTAATTAAATCTAAAGATGAGAACAAACCTTCTAAAAATTAAACACAAAACAGCCTGTTGTATACTACTGTCATGTGTTATGCTGGGCGGGCTGGCTTACCCTCAGGTATCGGTTGCCGATAACAGCAAAGAAATACAGCAATCAAAGACAACGGTTTCGGGAACAGTCATAGATGAAAAAGGCGATGCACTGATAGGAGTATCGGTAGTAGAAAAGGGCACGATAAACGGTACAACTACCGATGTAGACGGCAAGTTTACACTTTCGGTATCCGGCACCGATTGTACGCTCGTATTTTCATACGTAGGTTTCCAGAAACAGGAAATAAACCTGAACGGACAAAGGAACATATCGGTAACACTCTCCGAAGACCTGAAAATGCTGGATGAAGTTATCGTCATCGGTTACGGCACCCAGCGAAAAGGCGATGTCACCAGCGCTATCGCCAGTGTGAAATCCGAAGACTTTTCTGTAGGAAAGATAGGCGATGCAGCCGAACTTATAAAAGGAAAGGTAGCCGGATTGAGTATTACCAATTCGTCAGGAGACCCGAATGCAACTTCCAGCATCATGCTCCGGGGTATTTCTACCTTATACGGAAATGTACAGCCACTGGTTTTAGTCGACGGAATCGAGGGTAGCCTGACAACCGCCGCTCCCGAGAATATCGCATCGATAGATATCCTGAAAGATGCTTCTGCTGCCGCTATATACGGTACGCGCGGTGCAAACGGGGTTATTATAATCACTACGAAAACAGGCAGGCGCGAATCCCATTCGGAAGTGAACTATTCGGGCTATCTGTCCTTCTCCAATTGGTATAAGACTGCCGATTTTATGGATACAAACGATATTATCTATGCACGTACCAGTTTCCCATATGAGGGGTATGATACCGACTGGCTCAAAGCTGTTACCCGCAAGGCCGGATATACGCAAAACCATTCCTTAGAGCTGAAAGGAGGCTCCAAAACATCGGCCTATTCTGCAAATGTAACATATAGCGACGAAGAAGGTATCATGCGCAAAAGCGACAGCCGCGATCTGAAAATGCAACTCGACTTCACACAATATGCGATGAAAGATATCCTGAAATTCAATGTTAATTTATTGTATGGTAATCACAAGAATACCAACAATGATAATAATTATGTATACAGGCAAGCCCTGATACACAATCCTTCATCTCCTATTTATAACGAGGATGGCTCATATTACGAGGAGTATAGCCGCTTTCAGTATTACAACCCGGTGGAAATACAAAACGAAATGATTGGCGACACAAGGTCCCATTATTCCCGCCTCACAGGAAGGGTTACGCTAGAGCCGATAAAAGGATGGCAAACCGAACTGATGGTATCCCTGAAAGAAAACTCTTCTACCGGACAAACATTCTATACAAGTGATTATTATAGTCAGGTAATAGCAGCATGTAAAGGTTGGGCATCCAAATCATCGAGCAACGGCCGCAGCGATAACTTAGACCTGACATCCAGATATGACTTCTCTATAGGAAAACACAGAGCTAACGCTCTGATAGGATATAGCTACCTGTACAATGTCAATGACGGTTTCAGTGCAGGAAATGGTAACTTCTCATCGGAATCTTTCTTATACAACAACTTAGGCCAGGGTACTTACCTGAAAGACGAAGACAAAACAGCAAGTATGGGGTCATACAAAAATGACAATCACCTGATTGGGTTCTTCGGTCGTGTGAGCTATGCCTACGATGACCGCTACAATATTTTAGCATCTGTACGCCGTGAAGGGTCTTCCGTATTCGGTAAAGATAATAAATGGGGAACCTTCCCTTCCCTGTCGCTGGGTTGGACTGTCAGCAACGAAAGCTTTATGAAACCATTGACCTGGATCGACAACCTGAAACTGCGTGCAGGCTATGGAAAAACGGGGGTAAACGCCCTGTCGTCTTATACTTCGCTGACCTTGTTCGGTTACGACCCTTATGGCGACCATCTGAACAAAGACGGACAATGGAGCCCATCGTTGCAGGTAACTCAGAATCCAAATCCGAAATTGAAATGGGAAACAACTCAGGAATTCAATGTCGGGCTCGACTGGGGTATTTTCGGAGGACGTTTGAGCGGATCTATAGATGTATACAACAAAAGGACAAAAGACTTACTATACAGCTACACAGTACCTGTACCTCCCAACATGTATAATTCCACTCTGGCTAATGCCGGAAAGATGAGTAATAAAGGGATAGAGATACTGATCAAAGCCGTACCTGTAAAAAATAAGGATTTTGAATACAATACCACTTTGACATTATCCCACAACAGCAACAAACTCCTGAGCCTGTCCAACGACCTGTATGAAACACGCAACTTCGCACAGGAAGGAAATGCCGGAGACCCTATAACTGTGCCTACACACTGCCTGGAAGTAGGTCACCGCATGGGAGATTTCTGGGGACTAAAATCTGTAGGCGTCAGCAAAGACGGCTTTGTGCTGGTGGAAGTATCGGATGGTAACGGAGGCTGGGTCGTAAAAGAATTCGACTCAAAATACAACGAAGAAGTCAACCGTCAACGACTAGGCAATGGCCTGCCTCAGGTATATGCCGGTTGGGGACATACATTCCGCTACAAGGATTTAGACCTTAGCATGCAATTCACAGGTCAGTTCGGATTTAAGATTTTAAATCTTCAGCGGGCTTTCTACGAGAACAATTCGATAGCTTATAACCGCCTGAAATCGGCAGCCAAATGGTATGGGGCAGTGGATACAAGCGGTGCGCCGATAATAGATCCGGCTACAGGACAGCAATTGCAGGTACAATTATCAGGCTCGATGTCGCAAGGCGTATGGAGTGACCATATCGAGAACGGAGACTTTGTGAAATTAGCTAATCTGACATTAGGATATAATCTGCCATTATCAGGAGCCGTCAAAGAATACATCAAAAAAGCCAGAGTATACGTATCTGGTCAGAACCTGTTTTGTATCACAGGCTATTCAGGCCTGGACCCGGAAGTATCTAACTATTTCAGGACACCGGGTATAGACGGCCGCGACAAATATCCTACCACCCGTTCATTCACAATAGGTGTAAATCTAAATTTCTAATACCAGTAAAATCATGAAATTAATTAAAAATACTATAATAGGGCTGGCAGTAAGTTCATTGTTAACTTTCGCAGCTTGTACAGATCTATCTGAAAATGTATACGACCAACTGACAGATGAAACAATAGATATAACAGACGAACAGGCTGTAGGCGAAATGATGGGAGAAGCATATGCACAGCTGCGTTATCTCTATTGGGGATGGAACGGTTATTTCGACCTGATGGAAGAATGCAGCGATACGTATATGACACCAAAACGCATCGGTGTGGGTTGGGGCGACTTATATGTATCCATGCACAAACACAGCTGGAACTCTTCATTAGGCCATACCGAAGGTTTGTGGAATTATGCCTACGTGGGTATCGGCTACACCAACAAATGTCTGGATATATTATCGGATACGGGAGTAGAACAGGCCGAAATGCGCTTTATCCGGGCACTGAACTACTATATCCTGCTTGATGCATTCCGCAATGTACCCTTGGAAACAACACAGAATATACCCGAAGGCCATCTTCCTCAGCAACAGAATGCCGAACAGATTTTCGAATTTTGTGTAAGTGAACTTAATGCCATCAAAGACGATCTCAGCAAAGAAAAAATACACGGCTATCCTAACCGCTATGCTGCCTGTATGGTATTGGCCAAGTTATATCTGAATTACAATGCATACTTCGGGACCACAGGCACTGATTATTATGAAAAAGCGCTGACTGAAGTAAACGAAGTGATTACCGACGGCGGATTCTCTCTGGCTCCAAATTATCTTGACAATTTCAAAGCTGATATTTCAGGATCACCCGAAGTTATATTCGCAATTCCTTTGGATAAGAAAAGGGCAGCCCACAATTATCTGGTTAACAAATGCCTGGTAGGTGCAGGAGCAGCTGCCTACGGATATTCAGGAGCACCTTGGAACGGCAGTTGTGCAGTACCTCAGTTTATCGACAGCTACGACGCAGCCGACAACCGTAGTAAATATACATGGACAGGCGGTATACAGAAAAGTGCAACTAAAGATACGGATGGCAACTATATCCCTCAGTCCGGAGAGCCGATACCTTTCACATCCGATGACTGGTCGGGACAAGGAGTACTCAATTATTCAAAGAATGTACACTCTATAGATAATCCCGGAGCATATCAGCAAGAGGGCTACCGTTTTGTAAAAAGTGAAATCGTAGGAGGTGATGCAGGCACATATGGTAACGATGTTGCATTTTTCCGTCTGGCAGATGCCATGTTCATCAAAGCGGAATGCTTGCTACGATTAGGCAGGGACGAACAGACTGCTGCCAGTCTGATTACAGATGTCCGCAAGCGTTCATTCGATTCTGCGGCAAAAGCAACACGCACAATTGCCGATCTGAAAGGCGGAAGTGTATATGATTACGGTCACCGCGAGTATACCAGCGAAGGCTATGCAAACTGGGATCCTGCATCTTACAAGAATACTTCGGAAAAAGGGAATGACATTGTATTAGGAGGCTTACTCGACGATCTGGCCTGGGAATTTGTAGGTGAACATCATCGCCGTCAGGATCTGATAAGGTTTAAAATGACCGACGGCCGCAATGTCTTTAACGGAAAATCATGGTTCTGTAAAGATGCGACTACCGAAACACATTGGGACTATTTCCCGATACCTAAATCTGCGATGGATGGAAATATATCTCTCGTTCAGAATAAGGGATATAGTAATTAATCCGTTCAGAAAACAATTGTTAAATAAAAAGAGAAATTCAAAATGAAAAGCATATATCTATATATAATATTTATCGCTCTCTTTGCCGTAGGTTTGAGCAGTTGCAGCGATAACTCGGATTTTTGGGGACTGCATACATTAACTCAGGAGGAGATTGATGAAATTGCCCGTCAGGAAGCTGAAAAAGAGGCGCAGAAAAACAAAATCAATGCAGACCTGATATTAGAATATTCAGTGGATGTGGTTATAAACCAAACCCTTTATAATGGCGCCACATTGGTAGTAGAAATGAATAAAATAGCTGAGCTGTTCGGAATCACCGAAGAGCAATTGATACTGGGCATTGCAGGAGAAAGCGGAGCTCCCGAAATCAAGGGTTTCGGTATACTAGGTACCACGCATGCAGATGCCGGTTCCATGACAAATACAAATGCTCCCTGGGGGCACTGGTGGGATAAGAACGGCGATATTACCACATGGGGTACAGATGCCATGGTATTTGCCGAATATAATACGGAAGATAAACAATTCGCGATAGGACAATATCCGGGACATCTGGTAGAAGGGCAAACCGTTAAGTTCATCGAATGCCTGAAATATAATGAAAAACGTGCAGCTGTAGTTATAACTGTAAAAGCCAAAACAGCAGGTGCAATAACTGCTCCGGTAATTAATACTCAGGAACTCAGCATCAATGTAACCCCAAGAAGCAGCTACGATCAGGATCCGCTTAAGTTCAACCTGACGCAGACAATGACCGATCTGGGTATATCTTCGATGGATGATATAAAATTCCTCGGCGTGAAAGAAGATGGCAGTTATGCTCAGGAAGCTGTTACAGGCACAGGATTCTGGTATGACATGAACGGATTTGTCGGCGAGTATGGTGACAATGCTAGTGTATACACTACCTACGGAGACTTTGAGGATGATGAAATAGGAATAGGGCAGATGCCTGACAATCTGGAAGAAGGACAATCCTTTACTATCCGCTATGCTTTCCTTGCCAATAACAAAATAGAGATGTTCAGAATCACAGTGAATGTTATTGCCTACGAAGACCCGGAAACGCCTCCGGCAGGTACACCGACTGCAATAGAAAAGAATAAATAATATCATGTTGTTCAGATTCAATATAAAATTACATAAGCCTGCCATGGCAGGCTTATGCTTCTACGCACTTTTTTTCTTTCTTATCGCCGGAATTACAAGTACTGCTTTATCCGGTTGCAGCGATAGTAAGGAAGATATAGTAATACCTGAACCCGAACCTGAAGACACAACAAAAATAGATACAGTCACTGTTCTGAAACCTGAAGATATACAAGACTATGAAAAAATTTATAAACCGAAGGAATTCAGCAGTATGGATATGCTCCGGGCAGACAGCAAATGGTCATTCGTACGCAGCAAGCAGTCAGACCACTTTATAGTCTTCTGGGAAAAAGGATTCGGGGACAATCCCAATGCATCGACGGTTTCCGAAGCATTGCGCGTAGATATAGACGATCTGCTAAAGAAGGCAGAAACTTATTATGAGACAAATATCAACACGCTGAAATTTGCAGAAACAGGCAAAGGTAAGTCCAATCTCGACAAATACAAGATGCAGATTTATATGCTTTACCAGACCGAATGGCTGGCGACAGGCGGAGGATACGACGACATCATCGGCGGGCTGTGGGTGAATCCAAGCACCTGCAAACCCGTAGGCTCGACGATTGCCCACGAAATCGGGCACAGTTTCCAGTATCAGGTCTACGCCGACCTGATTGCGAACGGAAGTTCCAACGACTTCACCCGTGGATTCCGATATGGATACGGAGGCAACGGAGGTAATGGATTTTGGGAACAGACCGCACAATGGCAATCTTTCCAATCATATCCGACGGAAGCTTTCGAGTCTTATAACTTCAACGTATACATGGATAACTATTTCCGTCATACCGGACACGAGTGGCAACGCTATGCCAGCTATTTCATCCACTATTACTGGACGGATAAGCACGGGATAGACTACATAGGTAAACTATGGCGCGAAGCCGTTAGCCCGGAAGACCCGATGGAAGCACATATCCGTCTCAGCAACCTGAGTATGGATAACTTCAATGCCGAAATGTATGATGCTGCCACCCGCTTTGTAACGTGGGATATAGATGCCATCCGCACCAATGGGAGCAACTATATAGGCAAGCACAGCTATAAACTCTATACCCTCCCTGATAAAAGTTATCAGGTAGCATATAGCCATTGCCCGGGTACAACAGGATACAACGTTATTCCATTGAATGTACCGGCAGAGGGAACAGTTGTCACTACTTCCTTCGAAGGCCTGCAACCGGGTTCTTCACTGGCTTCCGGCGATCCGGGGATATGTACCATCGGTGAGAAAACCAGCACTGTGACCAAATACAATAACGGTAGTCTAACGAGAGCAGGATGGCGTTACGGATATGTAGCACTGCTGAGCAACGGACAGCGTGTATATGGCGAAATGAACCGGAAAGCGAAAGCCGATGTGGAATTCACAATCCCTGCAAACTGCGAAAAACTATGGTTCGTCGTATTAGGTGCACCGGGTTCATACAAATCGCATCCCTGGGATGAAGACGAAAGCAATGATGAACAGTGGCCATATAAAATAAGTTTTGCCAATACGGACGTTCTGGGAAATATCAATTTTACAGGAGATGAAAAGCATGAAAACACTGAGTTTACATTCGATGTACGCTTCCCTGCAAGTGCAACGGAATATACCGGAGGAACCGTCAGCCTGGATTATACCGAATTGGTAAAACTGGCAAGGGCATTCGTGCTTCAACCGGGCGAAATAACATCTGCCTTAGGTAAAAGCATCAAATTCTATGCCGTGGAGAGTAGCGGGAGCCTGAATGCCACAACTACGGCGAATGGCTACGGACACTGGTTCGATGCCGCAGGAAATGTATGCAACTGGGGAGATGTCAGCAAAGTATTCTCGGAATATTCCGAGTCCGGTTTCACATTTACAATAGGGCAATATCCGGGGCATTCTTCATCAGGAGATAAGTATACCATCCGGCAGGCATTAGTATACGAATATGAGGCCGGAAAAACGGTACAGGCAACATTTACATTCAATGTTACTATTCAATAAAAACTAAAGATACATGAAAGAAAAACTAGCATTAATTCTTGTTACTGCAGGGCTAATGTTCTCGTGTGAAACTATGGAGGAGCCATCAGCTGTAAAGCTCGGCGAAATCAAGGAAGTTCCGTTTACAGATGTTCATTTTACTGACGAATTCTGGCTGCCGCGTATGGAAATCAACCGGACGGTTTCTATCCCGTCGGCATTTCATCAGTGTGAAATCAATGGACGGTTCGACAACTTTGCATTGGCAGGAGGACTTATAAAGGGTGAACACAAAGGGGATTTCTCCTTCGACGATACCGACCCTTACAAAATTATAGAGGGAGCATCTTATTCCCTCGCCGTAAAATACGATCCGAAATTAGACGCATACCTCGATAGTGTAATCACTCTTATTGCAGCAGCTCAAGAGCCGGATGGCTATCTTACCACCTGCGTCACCAACAAATGTACACGCCTGTCGGGCTGGTGGGGAAGTTCCCGCTGGGAGAAAATCAACAGCCACGAATTATATAACAGCGGTCACCTTTACGAAGCAGCCGTTGCCCATTATCAGGCAACTCAGAAGAGGACATTATTAGATGTGGCCATCAAGAATGCCGACCTCGTTTGTCAGGTATTCGGCCCTAACGAAGGACAAAAGCATGTTCCGTCGGGACATCCGATCGTAGAAATGGCTTTGGTAAAACTATACAGTGTAACCGATGATAAGAAGTATCTGGATATGGCGCGTTACTTTGTCGACGAAACAGGACGTGGTACTGATGGGCACAGGCTCAGTCCATATAGCCAGGACCATATGCCGATACTCGAACAGGAGGAAATCGTAGGGCACGCCGTACGAGCCGGATACCTCTATTCGGGAGTAACGGATGTAGCTTCTATGCAGCACGACCATAAACTGTTCGATGCCGTAAACCGTGTATGGGATAATATGGCGAGCAAGAAGCTATATATCATAGGGGGCATTGGTTCGCGGGCACAGGGCGAAGGATTCGGCCCTGATTACGAACTGAATAACTTCAATAACTATTGCGAGACATGTGCATCGATAGCCAATGTATACTGGAATCAGCGCATGTTCCTTGCCACAGGTGAATCCAAATATGTAGATATACTGGAGAGAGCTCTTTACAACGGACTGATAGCGGGAGTTTCCCTGAGCGGAGATAAATTCTTCTATGGAAATCCGCTGGCATCGGACGGAGGATTCGAACGTGCACCTTGGTTCGGTTGTGCATGCTGTCCGGGAAATGTTACCCGCTTTATGGCTTCTGTTCCGGGATATGCATATGCTGTAAATAAAAAAGATATTTATGTAAACCTATTTGTGGAAGGGAATTCCAAAATCAAAGTGGATAACAATGAGGTGGAATTGGTACAAAAGACCAAATATCCATGGCAGGGAGAAGTAGAAATAGAAGTAAATCCTGCGGCGAAAGAGAAGTTTACCATGCTGGTTCGTATTCCGGGATGGGCAAAAGGACAGCCTGTTCCTTCCGACCTGTATCAATATGTTGACGGAGCAAAACCGGAAGTCAAGATTTCGGTAAACGGACAAGATGCAAAGAAAAAAATCCGGGGCGGATACGCGGTTATCGAACGTGAATGGAAGGCCGGAGATAAAATCTCCATACATATGGATATGCCGGTAAGAAGAGTACAGGCACATAAAGAAGTGAAATACGATGAAGGCCTTTTATCTATGGAGCGTGGCCCCATTGTTTATGGACTGGAAAGTATAGACCAGAAGAAAGATTATCTATTTGATGTAGTGATTCCGCGTGATTCGAAAATCGAGTCTCATTTCGAAAAGAATCTGCTGAACGGCGTTATGGTACTCGAAGGAAACGCTTATTCGGTAGAGAAAGATTCGGTAAATGGCAACACAATAGAAAAACCATTTACGTTCAAGGCTATCCCTTACAGCACATGGAACAATCGCGGACAAGGTCAACTTGTAGTATGGACGCCCGAAACATCTCAATACGCTATTCCAAAACCCGAACCTACTATCGCATCTCAGGCCTGGCAGATAGACGGATGGGGATTCAACGACCAGTTCGAACCGAAGTCTTCTGACGATATTAATACCCCATACCACTATTGGTGGCTCAAGGCAGGAACGGAAGAATCTATCGGATATAAGTTTCAGAAACCGCAGAAAGTATCGAGCGTGGAAGTATATTGGCTCGCATTCGAGCATTACGATGTTATTTACAAAGCTCCCGAATCATGGAAGTTGCTGTATAAAGACGGAAACGCATGGAAAGAAGTTAAAAACACTTCGCCTTACGGCACGGAAATCGACAAATACAATAAGGTGACCTTTGAGCCAATAACCACTACAGAATTGAAGCTGGTAGCCCAGTTGCAAAGACCGAAGGCCGAAGGCGCTTCGGATGAAAACGGGCCGCAGGTAGTAGATGTAGGCCGCAAGGGGTATTCGGGCGGTGTAATAGAATGGAAAGTTAACCCATAGAAAAATAAGCAATGATGAAAATAAGATTATTATATTCACTCTTTTCTATACTATTTACAATCTCAATTTATAGCTGCTCCGACAAAAAGGGGCAGCTTTCTTCCGGTGAGGTAAAAGTAACTGCTATACCCGATACGTTAAATATAGACCCATTCTACAAAAAATATGCGAATGCTGACGGAATCCCCATCGTATCATCAGCCAAGGTCAACGACAGTGCACTAATCAGGGCTGGCAAAGTGATTTCACAGGTATTATCCAAACGGGAGGATGTAAAGAAAGCAATGATAGCCAAAGGCTGCAAAGTAATGATTATAGGAGAAAAGGAAGAAGTATGCGACATTCCCGAATACAAGAGAATATGCGATACTCCGGAAAATATTGACTATTGGAATAAACGCGCCCGAGGATTCGGCGGAGCACCCGAACACGATTTCAGTGCCAGTTGCGGCGAGGAGAATGTGATTTGCCTGCCGGGTGACAGGTATAAGGGGGAAAGCATTCTTGTGCACGAATTTGCACATATCATTCATATGGTGGGTATTCTGGGTATAAATCCAAATTTCGACAACGAACTGGAAGCATTGCGGCTGAAAGCGATAGAAAAAGGTTTGTGGGAAAATACGTATGCTATCAGCAACAAAGAAGAGTATTTTGCAGAAACAGTGCAATCATTTTTCGACTGCAATAAATATTCGGCCGAACCAAATGGAGTACATAATTCTATTAACACACGGGAGAAACTGAAAGAATATGACCCCGACATGTATAACCTTTTATTGCAATATTTTCCCAAAATAGAATTGGATTTATGCAGTGATAACAAGACTAATCTGTAACAATATGAAAAAGGCCTTATATATCCTATTGTTTATTCTTTCTTTCCATACATTGTATGGGCAGGAAGTAAAATATAATACTCCGGGAGCAGGAAACCCTATTATTCCGGGTTACTTTGCCGACCCCACAGTCCGTAAGTTCGGAGATACATATTATATCTATGCCACTACCGACGGCACAGGGCTGGGTGTAGGCCCTGCACAGGTTTGGAAATCAAAAGATTTTGTAAACTGGACTATCGAACCGATGAACTGGCCAACAGCCAACCAGATATGGGCGCCGGACGTGATGCAGGGTACCGACGGACGATATTATAATTATTATAGTCAGGCATGTAAAATATTCTGCGGGGTATCGGATAATCCCACAGGCCCGTGGACAAATATACTCGGCCCGGATGAGGCAGTACTTATTCCCGACCGTTATGTGAAAATGTCCATTACCCTCGATGCACAAAGTTTCATCGATGACGATGGCTCTACCTACCTCTATTGGGGTACATGGGGAATATACAAAGATCACGGCTGCGGTGTAGGCAAACTGAGCGCCGATATGAAAAACCTTGTAGATACTACGCTGATACCGAATACACAGGCTACCGATTTTTTTGAAGCGCCGTATGTATTCAAACGCAATGATATTTATTACCTGACTTATTCTTCGGGTTCGTGCCACGACCATACTTACCGCGTGCAATATGCGACCAGCAAGGTAGGGCCAATGGGACCTT
Organism: Dysgonomonas sp. GY75; assembly: GCF_015234155.1. Classification (NCBI taxonomy): domain Bacteria; kingdom Pseudomonadati; phylum Bacteroidota; class Bacteroidia; order Bacteroidales; family Dysgonomonadaceae; genus Dysgonomonas; species Dysgonomonas sp. GY75. The sequence continues at coordinate 4,304 of NZ_JADCLQ010000056.1, read as the reverse complement.
TCGAATTTGCAGACAATAATCCGATACTGTCTACAAGTGCCGACAGCACCATTCATGGGCCGGGGCATCACAGTATACTGCAAGAGGGTGACGACTATTATATCGTTTACCACAGGCATAACATTCCGCAATCGACACGTGGCTTTTTCAGACAGATAGCAGCCGACAAACTCGAATTCGATAAGGACGGACGCATACAAAAAGTAGATGCAGGACATAAAGGAATCGGGTTCTTACAGAAAGATTCTAATCCATATAAGAATATCGCTTTCGGGGCAAGGGTAAAAGCCTCATCGTATTACGATGAGAATTTTAAACCCGAATATGCCGTAGATGATAATAATGCTACACTTTGGCGTGCCGAAAGCTGCTACAAAGATGAATGGATAGAACTGGATTTAGGTAAAGAACAGAATATTAAACGTATATGGACACAATTCGAACATGCCACATCATTTTATCAATATTTCTATGAAACATCTGCCGATGGTAAAATATGGACGGTTTTTTCTGACAAACGCAATAATATACTTGCCGGAAGCCCGATGACAGACCATGGCGATGTAAAAGCAAGGTATATCCGACTGACAGTTACAGGAAACGAGAAAAATGGTTTATTCCCTGCCGTATGGAATATAAAAGTATTCTCAGAAGGAGAAGACCCATTCCCGAATAACAGCCAGCCATTCGACAAGCAGGCAAAGGTAGCCACGCCGAAAAGACAAGGATTACTGTTCGAAATCAATGCAAACAGTTATCCTGCAGGCTCTCTGGTGGCAAGGATATTTAACGAAAAGAACAAAAAAGAAGGATTCGACGCTTTCTCTATGGCTGTTCCTATCAAAAACTATAAGAGCAAAACGGCTTTCGCATTTAATGGATATCAGCAGTTCAGGTCTGATTTCGGATTGCCCGAAACTATGACAGGCAATGCACCTTACAGCATTTCAGCATGGATAGCATCCGAAAATCCGAAAGAAAACGAATGTATACTCGATATCAACGAATCGTATGGCGAACTGGAGAAAATAATCTTCGGGTATGGAAGCAGTCCCCGCAGCGGAATCACCATGCATCACGGCTGGTACGAAGATATGGGAATCAAAGATATTAGAACCGACGGGGACTGGAAACATATAGTTGTTACCTTCGATGGATATAAGGAAAAAATATATATTAACGGTATATTTGTAAAAGAAAAGGATATTTTTCTGCGTGTAGGAAAAAGCGAAAAAATTACTTTAGGTACTAAACTTGATGGAGAACATCGTTTCACCGGATACCTCAACTCTCTCAGGTTCTATGATACACCATTGACACAGAATGAAATATCGGAACTTTATAATCAAGGAAAATAATATAACAAAACAGATATAGCTATGAAAAAATTAAGTTTAGTCGTTCTTTTACTCACCTGCTACTGGCTAACAGGCTGGGGATGCAACCATCCCGGACACAACCATGTACATGAGCAGAAAGGAGACAATAAGGACTACCCTATCCAGCCGATAGCCTTTACTTCAGTTAAATTCTCGGATAAGTTCTGGGCACCGCGTATCCGTATCAATCAGGATGTGACAATACCGATTGCTCTCGGCCATTGTTACAATACGGGGCGGGTAGATAACTTCAAGAAAGCGGGTAAACTGATGCCGGGTTATTTTGCTACTCAACTGACTTTCGACGATACCGATATTTATAAGATCATCGAAGGCGCGGCCTATTCTATTCAGATGTTCCCTAATAAGGAACTGGAAGCCCGTATGGATACTCTGATCTATTACATACAAAAGGCTCAGGAACCTGACGGATATCTATATACAGCACGTACTGCAGGAGAACCGGGTAAACTGCACGAATGGGTAGGTGAAAAGCGTTGGGAGAAAGACCCCGACCTCAGCCACGAACTATACAATTGCGGTCACTTGTACGAAGCGGCAGTCGCTCATTACCAGGCGACAGGAAAACGCTCCCTGCTCGATGTGGCTATCAAAAATGCCGACCTGCTGGTAAAAGACTTCGGGCCGGGTAAACTCGCTTACGAACCCGGACATCAGATCGTAGAAATGGGACTGGCAAAGATGTACCGTGTGACGGGTAAAAAAGAATATCTCGACCTCGCCAAATATTTCCTCGACCTGAAAGGCCACGGACACAGCGGCGAATATAGCCAGACACACAAGCCTGTCATCGAACAGGACGAAGCTGTAGGACATGCCGTGCGTGCTGCCTATATGTACTCAGGGATGGCCGATGTGGCTGCTTTGACCGGGAATGAGGCTTACCTTCACGCCATAGACAAGATTTGGGACAATGTAGTTACCAAGAAATTATATATCACAGGGGGCATCGGAGCAACAGGCCACGGCGAAGCTTTCGGCAAGAATTACGAACTGCCGAATATGTCGGCCTACTGCGAAACCTGCGCCGCTATCGCCAATGTGTACTGGAATCACAGATTGTTCCTGCTTCACGGTGATTCGAAATATTATGATGTGCTGGAACGTACTTTATACAACGGATTAATTTCGGGTATCAACCTCGACGGCAATCGCTTCTTCTATCCGAACCCGCTGGAATCGGTGGGACAGCACGGACGCAGCGAATGGTTCGGCTGTGCATGTTGCCCGAGCAATGTATGCCGCTTTATGCCTTCGATACCGGGATATGTATATGCTAAGAAAGATGATAAGATATATGTGAGCCTTTTTGTAGAAAGCGAAGGTGAAATAGAATTGGGTAAAAACAAAATCAATCTGTCACAGAAGACCGGTTATCCGTGGGATGGCAATGTAACCATCAATGTAGACCCTGCGAAATCAGAGAAATTCGATGTGCTGGTGAGAATACCGGGATGGGCATTGAATAAACCTGTACCAAGCGACCTTTACACTTACCTGAATCCGAAAAAGGAAACTGTAAAGATAAAAGTGAACGGAAAAGATGTAGATTACACAATAGGAAGTAACGGTTATGTAACTCTTTCACAGAAATGGAAAAAGGGAGATAAGATAGATGTATCATTCCCGATGGATGTCCACAAAGACGTGGCAAACGAGAAAGTAGAAGACGACAGGGGAAAAGTAGCTATTGAGCGCGGCCCTATCGTATATTGCCTGGAATGGGTAGATAATAAAGACCGTGTACTGAATGCCGTACTAGACGATAATATCGTATTTACAGAAACTTTCCTATCCGATAAGCTGAGCGGAATCATGCAACTGGAAGCAAATGCCAAAAGCGCATCGCGGGATAAAGACAATAATGTAATTGTAGAAGACAAGCACCTGACCGCTATCCCGTATTATGCATGGTCGAACCGTGGCTCGGGTGAAATGGCTGTATGGATACCGCGCACAGTGGAATCGACACGCCCATTGCCACCTCCGACTTTCTGTACGAATGCGAAAGTATCATCCTCGTCTCCTAACAAATCGATGAGCAGTGTAAACGACGGTTATTGGCCGAAGGACTCAAATGACAGGCATGTGCCGTTCTTTACCTTGTGGCCAAAGAATAATTCACAGGAATGGATTGTCTACGATTTTGACAAGCCTGAAACATTCTCAACTGCATCGGTATTTTGGTATGACGACGGGCCTTGGGGCGGCTGCCGCATTCCTCTGTCGTGGGGTGTACAATACAAGGACGATAAGGGAGAATGGGTAAATGTGAACGCCAAAACGCCGGCTAAATCGGAAAAGAATGCGCTGAACAAAATAGAATTCGAACCTGTAACAAGCCAGAGTGTACGCCTGCTATTCCAGTTGCCTGTACAAGAATCGGTAGGCGTTTATGAATTCGAAGTGAAATAGCACATGTAAATTATGACAGAGGATATGCAGAAACAATTTGTAAAGTTTTAGTATGCATATCCTTTTGTTTTTTGATAAAAGTTTATCTATACAGTTGAAAGCCGATAGTCTTTAGCTGTTAGCTTATAGCTCTTTGAAAAAATAATTAGTAAATTAACAGATTAAAGTGTAACCTTTGTTACCTTTTAAGAGTTACGAGTTACTTCGCCCTGCGGGCAGTTACGAGTAGACGAGATACGAGTTGTTAACTGATGACTGCTAACTCTTAAGAAACGCTATCGATAGGCACTAATCTAAAACCATACTTAGCGGCCTGTTTATCAACGTATTTAATTCTTCGTTCCTTGAAATAGTGATTATACTCGTCAAGAGGTAAAGGCGAAAACTCTTTTTTATCCCTGAGCATCCGGTAAAAAATAATTGCCAGCTTGCGAGCAGTCGCTTTTATGGCTGTTGGTGCACCGCTTTTGGCCTTGATGCGCCTGTAAA
>NZ_JADCLQ010000055.1:0-11688 GCF_015234155.1 Dysgonomonas sp. GY75 | reverse complement strand
TCTGTTGGAGCCATCTCTGTTACCACATCATGGTCGGCAAGATAAACTTTATAATAATATGGTTTGGCAATTTCGGCCTTATGGGAAAACCAACTGGCCCGTTTGTCCTGGTCGAAAACGGCTTCTCCGGTTACCGGCATGATGGCGAACTGGCCGTAGTCGTTGATCCAGGGACTGGGCTGGTGTGTCTGCTTGAAACCGCGAATCTTGTCGGCATCGTAGGTATAGGCCCAGCCGTCACCCATTTTTCCGGTCTGGGGCATCCAGAAGTTCATTCCCCAAGGCATGGCTATCGCAGGATAGGTATTGCCCGTGGAGAGAGAATGTTTTGACTGAGTGCCTACCAATGGGTTAACATAGTCCACAGGTGTATAATCCTGAGCAGCCGACGAGAGAATGCTCAAAGCACATAATAATAAAGAGAGGGTCTTTTTCATTTTTGCCATTTTCCTTTATATTGTTAATAGGAAGAACTGTTATCCGGAGGGATAACAGTTCTTCGTTGATTAGAATATTTCGCTCAGATATTTTTTAGTCTGATCTGTTCTGTAGTGCATTCGCACCCGCCATATCAACTCTTGTACACTTACTACCTGAAAGTTGTCATCCAGATGGTTCGCACATAATTTAGCAGCGCTTGCTCCATTTTTATCTCCATCCGTATTTTCAGCTAATTCGTCATTCGAGTTTCCTATGTCTTTGAATTTGCTCCATGCATGGACCGAAATAAGTGAGAATGTTTCGTCTTTGGCTTCTGCTTTCAGTTTATTTGCCACATATGCAGGAGTACCTTCGCGAGGTGTGTTGCGATTACCAAAGTTCCACAAGGAATATTTTACTGTGATAACGGGAATGTCATATCCTTTTTTATTAGTTACCCATATAATTTCACCTTCACCACCAGCATAAGGAGAGTATTGAATCGCTACAATTCCTTCCAACTGATCATTTGCATCTACATAAGCCTGAAAACCTTCTTTTGCTGCAGTTGATTTAACATCCTGAGCAATAAGCCCCAGTACTTTAACACGATGTTGACGCATACTTGCAGCAACACTCTTAGCGATTTCGGCTAATCTCTCACTTCTATTATTATCAACACCAAAATTATCGGCATATAAATAACCTCCGCCCAGAGCCTCAATTAAAGTGTAATTAGGCTTCTGCTGATTTATAATATTGGTGAATTGTGCCGATGCGGTCATTGCCAGATTACCCACTGGTAGTCCGAATCCCATCTTCATATCATTAGCGTCGGCATTCTGATAGAATTCCCCGACAAAATTATTCATCATCCATTGAATATTATCACCATCAGATAAGTAGAAGGAGACAAAATTCTTTTTCAAATCATAGTTGATAAACTGAGGGTTTTCCACTTTGGCTAACGTAGCTGTTTGGCGGCTTTTGTATAATAAAGAGGTCAGAGGCATATTGTATATCCAATCACTAGGTACCCATGTATGCCCTGTTTTTGATGCCCTGTTCACAAATAATGCTTCATCAACACCTTGTTCCCATCCGAATATAGGCGCTCCCGGCTCCAGCCAGCTTAATACTTCAGCAAATATATCCAGGTTTTGTCCTGATGAAGGGTCTTCTTTCTGTTTGTTGATATTCAGTACAAATAAATTGTTCTTGATTGCGAAGTCGCGAAGTTCACCGGTTTGTACAGGCATAACAACCAACGCTTTCTTATTACATTTATCTTTAAATTCGCGCCATGCATCTGCAGTCGTTTTATTACGTGCATCGTATTTCATTGTATAGCCTGCCGCTTCGAAGCTGGCTTTGTCCCTGATATCTACTATAATTGAATTGTAGACGTGCGATGCAACGGAAGCAACGATATTACTTTCAGGATTGTTTTCTACATCGGTTAAAACATATCCATCAAATAAATCTTTAAGCTGTATATTCACACCATCAGAAGGGCCGTAATTGTTTTTTGCCAATTCCAATCCACTTTGCATACCTTGCTCGCTGACACCCATATTCTTCAGGGCCTCCACTGACAGTTTATAAGATTCCCTGCCGCCGTGATCGTGCATCCAGAAGCCAATTTCACTTTTTCCTTCATCTACAGCCCGATTGGTAAGACCTGCCATAGACTGGCATAGCAGGTGATACTGAAGCCCCCTGATCTCTTCTGTCCATCCAAGATCGTTGCGGCTGCCAACATTTAATACTTCCACGCAATTCCAGTATTTCTTAGGTTTGGTAGTCATTTCGGGGAAAGTATATTGCCCTACATTTGCAATTGGATCATACTGATCCATATAGAGGCTGACATTGTTTTCTTCATTTAGCCCCATGTTCTTTGTAGGAGAAGAATAATCGTCACAGCTACTTGCTCCCAGGCTGCATAATAGCCCCAGAATAATATATTTGATTTTCATTGTTGTCATATTTTAGTGTTTTTTTTAATATCCTGTATTTTGACCGACCCCTTTTATTTTGTTTATCTCATCCTGAGGGATAGGTCTGACCAGATGGTTTTCATTTAGGTTATCATATGCCGCTACGAACGGATTGTATTCTTTCACGCGGGTAAGTAGTGTATTGGTACGTTTCAGGTCGAACCATCTGTCGTGGTCTCCGAGTAATTCCCGTGCTCTTTCATCCATTATTGTATTAATGGTTAAAGAATTTAATTTCATTTGTTGTTCATACATGTTTTCGTCTTTAGCAGCTCTTTTTCGGATCGAGTTTATACGTTCCAGAGCAAGAGAAGAATTACCTGCTCCTAAATAGGCTTCTGCCGCAAGCAGATATGTGTCTGATAAGCGGAAAATTACATCTTCTCTGGAACCCGGATTACCCCAATCTATTTTTGTGTCTTTAAATTTCTGAATCATAGGCATACGGTCAATCGCATTTGTCAGAATCGGTAAGGCTGTGGACTGAGGATACCAGTTGTAGTCGCTGCCTGACTTGAATGGATAATATTTAACAGCCCCTTCATCCATTCCCGAATTGTCATTCCAGCGAGGAAAATAGATACCCAAATCACCGAATTTGGCATTGGTCGGATTATTGATCAAGAACCGGCGTTTGAATGTAGCATCATATCTGGTATCGGCAACGGGGTCGGTAAATAGTTCATGTACTTTAGGAATTACCCAGTAATAACGACTCATGGATGAATAATCGGCCTGAACTTTTGTAAACATATCGGGTTCTAAGGCCGTGATATTAAATCCGAACTGGCTTTGCTGAGGATTTCCATTCCCTATATAATTCTTATCAGAACCGTATTGAATAGCCCAGATTACTTCCGGGTTGTTCTGGTTATTTTCGTCATATACATCCGCATAACTTGCTAAAAGACTATATGGCTGAGATGGAGCTTCAATCAATTCATCCAGTGTGGAAGCAGCATTGGAAAAGTCTGTAGCTTCTGCATAGGACTTGTAGGCGCGAGTCAGGTATAACTTTCCAAGCAGATGTAATACGGCAGCATTAGTGGCTCGTCCCGGTTCTTTGGTTGTCATATCCAACTTGCCTTTGATCGCTTCCAGTTCATCTATCATAAACTTATAGATAACTTTTTCATCAGTACGTTCGGTTTCTGTGATAATGCCTGTATTTTCTGTTGTATAGAAAGGAACGGCTCCGAAAGTTTCTACTAAATAGTAATATCCGAGTACACGGAGAAACCGGCCTTGCGAGGTGATGCCATCGTAGTCGTTACCTGCGATTTCAGGGGTACAGCGCGTTATCAAAGTATTTGATTCCTGTACTATTTTATAAAGGTTTCTCCAGTAACCACCCACTATGGGTGCAGTAGAATTGAATGTTTTGTCATAGCCGTTAAACATTCTTTCCACAGGGCTTTCAGTGATAGCCATATACAGGTCTGTACCGAAATACTGGACTTCTCCCGTACTGAACACTGAACGGTAACGATAATATATGTCTATCAATAGTTTCTCTTGCCCTTGTTTTGTATTATAATATTCATCAGTTATAATAGACGGCGTATCCGAATTGAGGAAATCTGAGCATCCTGCCACGGTTATGGTTATTGAACAGGCCAATAATCCGTATTTTAATGTTTTTAATATCTTTTTCATGTGTTATTCGATTTAGAATGAAATGTTTACCCCTAATGTAAATGTCATTGGATAAAGAGATAATTGGGTGTATGCATCCTCTCCGATAGTTTCAGGATCCGGACCTTTATATGAAGTAAATGTGAATGGATTTTGAACAGCTCCATATACACGGGCATTCTTTAGACCTGATTTTTTCAATACATTACCCGGTAATGTATAACCTAGTGTTATGTTTTGAATTTTCAGGAATGAACCGGATATTTTCCCTAAAACTTGTGTGTAGTACGATTGGGCACCCACCTGAGGGTAAGCATTGCTACGATTCTCAGGGGTCCAGTATTTTACATCCAGTTTGTTCCAGTGCTCATTGTCCCATGCTGTGAACATATATGTGAATCCATCGTCGTACATACCTCCAAAGCGGCCATACATGTATATAGACATATCCCAGTTCTTATATGTAAATGTATTTGTTATACCCATAGTCCAGTCAGGGGAGGGTGTCCCTAATACTTTGTAATCGCGTTCATCCAATACACCATTGTTATCAAGATCTTTTACATGTATATGTCCGGGAACCTGACCATATTTGGCAGCTTCGGCTTTTTCGTCTTCCTGCCAGATGCCTACCTTTTCGAAATCGTACATCACGCTGATAGGTTGTCCTATAAACCAACGGTTTGCCAGATCATCTTCACCTGTCCCATATAGTTCCTTGATCTTGTTCCTGTTAAGTGAGAATGTAGCATTTGTTCTCCATGAAAAATCGGATGTGGAGATATTCACAGTGTTTAGCCCTATTTCAATCCCTTTATTTGTAGTACTTCCTATATTTTCGAGGATAGAAGAATACCCGTTTATGCTGGCTACCGAGCGAGCGAATATAAGGTCTTCTGTCAGTCGGTTGTATATATCTATTGTTGCACTTACCCTGTTGTTGAGTATTCCGAAATCCAATCCATAGTTCCATTCCGACATCATTTCCCATTTCAGGTTACTGTTGCCCTTGGTATCGCTTAGTCCGAAACCATTTTGACCTGTAGAACCAAATGTATATTTGCTAAGATCGAGCTTACTCTTTGTTATATCGTAATTTATATTGTTGTTTCCACTTTTACCCCAGCTTACGCGTAGTTTCAGGTTACTGAGCCAGTCTGCACTTTTCATAAATTCTTCTTCGCTGAGTCTCCAACCCAAAGCGAATGAGGGCATAAAACCCCATTGGTTTCCTGTAGCTAAGCGGGAAGACCCATCGTAACGACCGGTTGCTGTCAATAAGTATCTGTCTTTTAATGTATAATTTACGCGCCCCATAACAGAAAGCATGGATGATTCCCAGTAATAGCTTTTAGCTCCTGTTATCTGGTCTGCAGTTTCAAGGGCATGCCAGTCTGACTGATAAGGCAATCCAACACCTTTCATTTCAGAGCCTTTATGCGTATCCTTCTGGGCACTGAAGAGTCCTATTACATTTAATTTATGTATGTCATTGAATGTTTTGTTATAGGTTGCGATGTTATCCCATACATAGTTAAGATTTACACCTTCTCTTCTGAAGGCATCCGGATCGCTTACCCCTTGTTTGGCCTGTGTATATGTTCCTATCCATTCTCCGTATACATCGTTGTCATATTGTACAGCTATCTGTGATTTCAGAGAGAGATCTTTGATGGGCAGGAATTCAAGAAAGCCTGAGAAGTTGGTATAGCGCGCTTCTGTTTCCTTTTTATTATTATCAATCTGTATAAATGGATTTATTTTACTTGATGTAGGCTGTACATTGAAAGTATATTCACCATCATAACCGTATGGGCTAACAATCGGAGGCAGGAAATATGCATTTACTAAAGCGTCATCGGCTCCATGATTTGTTTTATTGAATGATATATAGCTGTTCATTCCCATCTTGAACCTATCCGACATACGATATTCCAAACCTATATTCGCTGTAATACGTTCGAAACTTTCATTACCTATCATACCATCGTCTTTGAGATATCCCAAACCAAAAGTATAGGACACTTTGTCTGAACTGCCGGAGGCACTTATATTATGACTGGTAACAATAGACTCGTCAGACAGCTCACGCAGCCAGTCGTAATATTCTCCATATTTAATCCTGCGCTTTTCGTCAGCAGTAAGGAAATCGGGACGCATCAGGGAAGAATCTCCATATTTCTTTTTCCACAAGGCGATTCTGTAATCGACATACTCCATGCCATTACCTTTATTCCCTATCATATCGGGTATCCGGGTTGGTGTTTTTACTCCGACAGACCCATTATATTCGACATTGAATCCAGGCCTTTTATTAGCACCCTTAGTTGTTATAATAACAACCCCGTTAGCTCCTCTCGACCCATATATTGCGGAAGAAGATGCATCTTTCAGTATATCGATAGATTCGATGTCGGCACTGTTCAAATGTTTCATCCCCGATTGTGATGGTACACCGTCAATAACAAAAAGGGGTTCGTTAGAGAAATTGAATGAGTTTACCCCACGTATCTGGATGCTCATGTTTGCACCCGGGCGGTTCGAAGTTTTATTAACCAGTACACCGCTAACACGGCCGTTCAGGGCTTCGGTAACATTGACCGTCATCGCTTTCATCAATTCTTTATTATCCAGACTCTGAATTGAACCTGTAAGGTCTTTCTTTTCCATTGTTCCGTAACCGAAAACAATAGTTTCTTTCAATTGCTGGCTATCCTCTTCCAGTTCTATGTTTAGGTTGATAGCTTTTGAAATAATAAATTTTTGAGGAATAAAACCCAGGTATGAGACAACTATCGTTTTACCTTCAGTTACATTTAATTCGAAGTTACCGTCTATATCAGCAAGCGTTCCGGTTGTAGCACCTTCAATGACTATACTCGCTCCAGTCAGAGGTTCTTTCATGCGGTCTTTTACAGTTCCTTTTACTGCTATGGTGTTGCTTTGAGCAAAGACCTCTGTAGAATAGCAGCTAAGAATAAGTATAAGCAATATGCATACTTTAGTGAATATATTTCGATTCATAGTAATTGTTTTTTATAAATATTAGATTATTGAGCTACAGGCTTCCATTTGTATGATCCGACAAGTTTGGCTGTGTGTTTGCCTGTTTTATCAGGAATGTTAGTATTATCTGCAGGTACGGTAGTAAAATCCCATGCGCAAGTCAGGTTGGCTTCTGTTCCTGTTACATCCGAATTCATTAATGTCTGTATTTCCGTTTGAGTTTTAGCCTTGCTCCATAATCTGAACTTCTTCATGTAACCGGTCATACAACGATTATTATCTTCGGGTTCCATGAATGCATACATTTTCAGATTGCGCGTATTTGGCTGATATTTTTGTAATGTTGCACCATCATATATATCATTTGTTTTGCTAAAGAACAGTTCTCCGTTGATATACATCTTCAGCTGTTCACTTGCTGCACTTTCGTCGTATACAGCAGCCAGGTGCATCCATTGTCCGTAAGTTTCCGGATATGCTTTGCCCCACTCCAGTACCCGGTCTTGTTGTGGTCCCATCCCCATTGTCATACGGAGATTAGATCCCATAAAGTTTATCATCCATCCTTGCTTCACTCCGTTACCATCATGGCTGAATGTGGCGATGAAATCACCTATGGCAAATTCGAAGAAATTAGCATCATACTTGAGCCAGCTCTCAACAGTAAATGTGTTGGAACCTCCATAGGCGACAGATTCGCCAAAATCGATATATCCTTTTTTATCAATACCGAATACAAGTAATTCACCAGCTGATCTCGCAGGGAGTGTCATCTGGTAGGAATTCATAAATTCAGCTATAGCTTTGTCCGATGCTACACAATAATTGTCGATCTCGAATTGTAGAACAAACATTCCGGCTTTAGCTTTCGAAATACCTGTTTTAAGGTCTTCGATAGCTTGTAACAGATTGTTCGCATTTTCCTTAGGGAAGGTTCCGTCTTCTGTGCCTATTTTGGCAGTATCCAGCATATTCTGCATATCCGAAAGATGACTATATAGGCAATCTAGATTAATATCTGCGACATTGTCTTTTTTGTCAGAGCATGAAAATGCAATAAAAAAGACGAGCAGCAAAAAACTAATCTTCATCCCCGGATTTTTTCTTTTATCAAAAAAATTCATGATAATAAAAATTTAAGGTTATTACTTATTAAAAATTAATACTGTTTGTTTTGAGAAGATTGCGGAATGTGTCTGATAAGATATTTCCGAATCTTCACAAAAGTATTATTTGGTAAATATAAAGGGGGTTAAAAGGGGGTTAAAAGTGGCTTAAGACGCCAGACTTTTTTATTAATCGGACGTTTAGATGTTAAAATGACAAGGCCTGCACACTTAGTCTTTCTTTAGAATAGAAGAGAATGTGTAAGGCAAATCTTGTTTGTTTTCTTTCTTATATTCAATTGCAAATAATGCATATTTCTTTTTAGCTTCTTCTGTTTGTTTCAGATTATTCAAGGAATTTATCAGATAATACAAAGCTTTTTCATTCAGAGGGTCTGTTATAAACAGAACTTCTGAAAGATGAATCGTATGAATGTAATTCTGACTATAGTATGCTTTCTCTATATAAATGGGTAGTATTGACCGGATTTGGGCTTCTATTCTTTCCTTAAAAGAATCTAGCTGCGTATCGTCTGATGATTTCAGAAATTTGCCGCGAATTAGGACTTCTATTAATTGAGAGTTACTTTTTATATTATTTTCTGAATGAATTAGTTGTTCGAAAAGGGAGCAGTCGCAAAAACAATCATCGGTTAGCTCAATTTTGAAATATCCTTTATCAAAAAGCAAGTCAATGCCATTTAAGTCCGAAAGAATCTTCCTCAGATGATTTAGTGTAACATTCCGGAGATTCTTTACATTAAATTCAGAGCGGTCGGGCCATAAAGCCTCGCTGAATTGTTGTGATGAAATGCCATCTTTTAGACTATGTCCCAATATGAGCAGAAATGCCTGCTTGAGCCTGGCACTGAACATATATGTAATATCCCGTCCGTTTTTATCATATACGGTGAACTCACCGAAAAGATAAATAGCATTTGCTTTATCTTTTATTTCTATATTAGGTTTGACCGGAATGGAAATTTCTTCTTTCTCTGAAGCCGCGATTTGTATCTTTTTATTTCTCTTTTTATAGTAAATCAGAGTGGTAAACAAACCTGTCAAAAGTAAAAAAATAACAAGCCAGAACCATGTATTTATAACGGATTGGGGGTTACTGTATGTTGTCAGTTCGGTTTTGTTTATAGAGGGATAAGCTAACGAATAGAAGCGGGTAACGGACGAACCATCATCCTGAAATTCCTGAACTGTACAATAAAATTCTTTAAGTTTATGATTGAAGTATAGATTTGCATTTGTTGGTATTTTCTCCGAAAGTATAGGAATCGAGTCGCCTAGTATTGTGTAACTTCCGTTTTTTAAGGAAAACCGATATAATTGCAGGTAGGAATTGGGTTTGTGCTCAGGATAGCATAATGTATAGAAACATGAATCGTTGAGCATAATCATATTCCGGGTAGGAACAATATTTTCCGGTTGCCATGACAAATTCCATAATTTTTTAATGTTTTTGCTATCCAGATCCACTTGGTATAAATCGTATAAATAGCTTCGCCCGATGGTTTGATCCCCGGATTCATTTCCCATCCCGCCAAAGATGAAAAGCTGATTTTTTGATTTAAAACTGGCCATACCGGAAAAATAACGGGGCATAATCTTATCCCCATTAAAGATCAACGTATCCCATTTGCTTTTCTCTATATTAAATGAAAGGAATTCCTTGTTATATTTTTGATTGCCGAATCCGCCAAAAATAATATATCTTTTGTTTTCCGTGTCATAATATCCATTATGATGGTGGAGTTGCATGGGCAAATATGCTGTGCTTACAGATTTCCATGTTGTATTTTCTAAGTTAAGTGAAGCAATTGTAGTATTTCCTATCGGTAGATTATTAACTTCATATATATATAGGTTGTCTTCTTTATCATCGACAAAACTCGTGCCGAGCTGTATATCTACAGGTAGTTTGTTCGCATATTTTTTGATCAATACATTGTTTGTTCGCAGATCGAATAAAGAGAGGGAATCGGTATTAAAGAACAATATATTCTGTTTGGATTCATCATAATTAACTCCGCTTACTGTTGCTGATTTATATGTGTAGCGGTGTTTCCAATAATATGCAGTATTTATAAGCCAAACAGGATTGGATACATGTCCTATAACTTTACCTTGCCAGTCATGTACATTTTCGCCATCGCTTTCTTTTAAAGGAAAGCGCAATAGTTTATTATCGTTTTCAACCTCCAGATTGCGTAAAGCGAAAACCGGTACATCAACAATATGATCGCTTTTTCCAAAAAATATTTGAGGGTGGAACTGTTTTGGTAAGCCGGGATTATTTACTGTGTATTCTTTGTCGTTTATAGATATAAGTAATTTGTTGTCATTCAGTAGAAAAGTGACAGAAACAGTCTGCCATTGGCGGTTACCTAATATGTTATTAGGCAACTCTATGGAAATCAGGTTGTCTATACCCTCCGCGTTGAATTTAAAGAAACTGTTTTTGTCGTCTTTGTAAGTATAGGTTAAGTTATATGTTTTGTTGGTATCCTTGTCCTTTAAGCGGAATATATAGCCAAAACTGTTAAATTGTAGAATTGATATTTCGAAACGAATGGAGAAGCTGTTCTTAAAGGTTGGTATTTCTTTGTCGAACACAGAATATGAAGTACGGTCTTCTATTAATTTATCATTTCCCTGAAACTGCAAACCTTGTGCATAGCAGCTTAATGTAAATATAACTCCAAAGAATATAGATAGATATAACTTCATAAATTTACCAGACATATTTAACTTAGCCAAGACTACTCACTTTATACAATTAAAATGAAAACAAATTTAAGAAAACTATAAGAACAAACAAAGTCTATCCTTTTAAAGAGATGCGTTCACGACTTTTGGTTACCTCGCAATTAAACCGGAATTTGTTTTGCAGACGAATAATTAAACATAAAATCTTTCCTGTAATTAATAAATTGACTTATTTCGGTTAGAATATTTAGCTTGTTTTATCTCTCGATATTAACTTAAATTGCAAATCCGAGTAATTATTTATTCTAAAAAGATCGGCATCTTCTAATATTATTAATAAATTTGTTCATCATAAAATATTCATTAATAGTTTGTTGTTTTATTAGGTGTCTTTTTTTATTCGTTTTTTTTGCTTTGGGTGTTGCAAAATAAATAAAAAGAACTACCTTTGCATCCGCTTACCGAGAGAGGTATACGAGAAAAACGAAAGGTGCTTGTCGAGTTTTATCCTGATAGATTTTCTTGGGAGATAAAAAATTGAAAAATCAATGGTTTGTCAACGGTTCGAATCCGTTATTCTCCACTACTCAATTGAAAGTAGACAATTGAGAGTTGAAAGTTTAAAAATTTTCCACTTTCCATTTTCCACTCTCCATTAGAGAACGATCTTTGACATGATGTAAAAAAAGAGCAAGTAAAGTTAGATTATAAAAATAATCTATCAAACCCTGCTAATAAACTACCTTCGGGTACTTTATTAGATAGAAAAAAAGAAAGTAGGAAAGGGCACATGGGGGATGCCT
>NZ_JADCLQ010000054.1:0-30436 GCF_015234155.1 Dysgonomonas sp. GY75 | reverse complement strand
AATTGACTGCTCTTTCTCCCATAAGAAACTCGTATGCGAGGCTGACCTTTTAATGTAAAATGAGAATGATATTCTTCCCAATGATACTTAAAGGTTGGCAAAAATGCTTCAAACTCCGATAAACTAAAACCGGTTAATGATAATAATTGTTTCGGATTTTTTAGAATCTTGTCGTATTTCATTTGTGATTAATCAATCGCAAAGATATGTAAAAGAACGATTTAATAAACTATTAAATATAAACTCTAATATATATGAATAAGATGACGGAAATATTCATAATTTAATCTATTTTAAATGTGGTGTAAAAGCAAAGCGGTGTAATCTTGTGATTACACCGCTTTGCTAAAGATTTAGTACTCGGAGCGGAAAAATTTATAATAAAATGATATACAATGAGTTGCAATCTATATCATTATATATTAAATGTTTATGACATTTCAAGATTTCATATGATTGTATCAGATTGTGCGAAATTGCATACATGTTGTGCAAGTTTGGCTATCTTGCACAACCGAAAATACAGATGGAATATTGATGTTAAATTTGCTTCTTTCTTGTTTTTACTTGTCTCAGCTTGTTGACAAGCATATGCAAGTCAAATAATTATAGTACAGATAGTTAATGCCGTACATTTGCATTCAGTTAAACGAATGTAAAATTTAAATTAAGAAATTATGGCAACAGTAAAAGCTATTGTAAGAAGTAACAGAAAAAATGCAGAAGTTAATGTAAGATTTAGAGTGAGCGATGGTCGGGATATTCAATTATTCAATAGTAGTGATATTAAAGTAAAACCTGATGTATGGGATAGTAAGAATGATTGTATAAAAGCGAGGGTAGTTTTCGATACCGAAAAACGCAATGAAATCAATCGAGCTGTGATAGCAAGAAAGCAACTTTTATCTGATTTATACGAAACAAATAAACACAAGACAGAACTAACAAGTGAGGTTTTGGAACATTTAGTTGATGAAACTTTGTATCCTGATAAATATAAGAAACCCCAAGATAACCTCTTTGATTTGATGGAGTTATTTTTAACTAAAAGAAGATTATCTAAGGTTAGAGAAAATAATTACCATGTACTTATTAGGGCTTTGAAGCGTTATGAGCTGTTCTATCAGATAAGAAATGGTAAACCAAAGTTCAATTTATCAGTTGAAACCATTAACAGCGATGTGATAGAAGACTTTGAAGATTTTCTAAAAAATGAACATATACTTTACAATAAATATCCAAATATATATAAACAAATACCTTCAATTGTTAATACCAAGCGTAAATGTCCAAAACCTCATGCAAGAGGGAATAATACCATCTGTGCATTATTCAATAAACTACGAGCATTCTTTAATTGGTGTAATGAACAAGAGATAACAAACAATAGACCATTTGATAAGTATAATGGAATGGCTGAAAAGTATGGTAAACCTTATTACATTTCATTAGAAGAACGAAATCAAATAGCAGACTATGACCTATCCAAATATCCATACTTAGAGGTTCAAAGAGATATATTTGTATTTCAGTGTCTCATAGGATGTCGGGTTTCAGACCTTCTAAAAATGACAAAGGATAATGTAATAGATGGTGCTATTGATTACATACCACATAAGACAAAGAATGAAAGCCCTGACCCTGTTAGTGTTCCATTAAATGATAGAGCCAAAGCTCTTGTGAAAAAATATGAAGGTGTAGACAAAAGAGGAAAACTTTTTCCTTTTATCAGTGCCCAAAAGTATAATGATTCGATAAAAGATATATTTTTGCAATGTGGTATTACTCGTGTCGTTACGATATTGAATCCAACAACAGGGGAAGAAGAGAAACGACCTATCAATGAGGTAGCATCTTCACATCTTGCGAGACGTACTTTTGTTGGGAATTTGTATAAAAAGGTAAAAGACCCTAACTTAGTTGGTGCATTATCGGGTCATAGCGAGGGTAGTAAAGCTTTTGCTCGATACAGAAGTATTGATAAGGATATGAAGGTAGAACTTGTAAACTTGATGGAATAATAGTTAGATATACACATGAATAATTATAATAGCTTTATAGAATTACTTAAGAAATTTGAGTTTGAACGAAATTCTAATAGTGAAGATGAGTTTGATAATGATGATACAGGGTTATATAATGGATTTTCATGTGATAGATTTGAAGATATTGAGGTTTATAAGAACCATCTGAAAGATTTATTCAAAATAGCTTTCATTGATATAAAGAAAGCAGTTGATGGATTGTTGATTAATAGCAACAATCCATCTTTGTTAGATATATTTTTTCAGAGTAAGATAGACGATTTAACTGAAATTGAGAAAATAATAGAAGAAAGAGATGATAAAATCACAGAGGATAAGATAAATAATAGTGCCCTATACCGTGAAGCAAAAGAGAAGTTTGAAAAAGAAGGTGGTGATAATTATGATGAACTGCTACTTGAATCATTAGAAAATTGGTGGCGGTGGAAAAGATATGAAGAATTGTTTTATAGGGGTGAGATGGATATGTTCGAATTAGCAGAAGCAGGTGTACCATTGAAGGATAGAATGGGGGTCAGATTTTTTGCAAGAATTGTCATGGAAAAAGAGCAACGAGACATGATAAAATCCACTAAAGATAGAATGAATGAACTTTATGGGATATATTGTCCAAAACAAAATGAAGTAAAAGAGGAAAAAATATCTAAATCAATTAAATCTCAAGTTGAAAGAGATTTTAGGTCTTATCTCCACCATGATAATAAAGATGCTCTTATGGAGAAACTACATGAGTTACTTGATAATGAAAAAGGGAAGGTTGTTGCTATAACAATAAAAGCATTAGAAAATCTTGGATTTATATCAGTGTTAAGCCAAAGGGCAGCATTATATAAATGTATGGAAGAAGAGTTTGGGAAGATTGGGGCATATCAAGGATTGAATAAGTTTTATAATGATTTAAGTAATGAGAAATTGATGTTACAACAATTAAAACAAGAACTTCAACATCAAATAGATGTATTAAGCAAAGTGAGATAGAAATATACCTTTATTATTAAAGCAAGTGCAGTGTGAAAACATTGCACTTTTTTCATGTCTGCTTGTTTCTTCTTGCGTAGGCTTGTTGACAAGCATGCGCAAGTGTAATTATTTATTTTTCAGATATTTAAATAGTATTTTTGTTGTATAAATAATGACAAGGTGAATTGATGCGGAATTCACAATCAATTGAAGATATATCGCAGAATATTGGATAGAGAGAGTCATTAGATATAAATTAAGAATATTGTAAATTTAAAATTAGTAGAATGCAAATAATAAATATAGTAGAACAATATCCTGATGTAAATATTACAGTAAAAGCAGGAGAGTTAAAAGAGTGGGCTGAATATATCGTAAGATTGACGCACCAAGAGTTGGAACAACAAGTAGCTAATGTGAAAAATGAGATTTATATCAATCGCAATGAAGTAGCAAAAATGCTTGGAGTAGATAAATCCACTTTGTGGCGATGGGGTAAACAAAATTACTTAGTTCCTATTGAGGTAGGGGGTAAGAGAATGTATAAGATGAATGATGTTAAACAGATATTAGGAGAGGGAAGACATGGAAGCAACTAATATACATGAAACTATTGAAGGGGCTGTGCCAAGCACTCCCCTTCCTGAATACAATGATTTGCTTATTATGAAATCTGCTAATGAGTGGATACAAGAAGCTAAAAAGAAACCAACACCCAAAATGTTATGTGGAGAATTATGGTTTGAGGGCGAGTTATGTATACTATTTGCAAGTACCAACATTGGAAAATCTATCCTTGCGGTACAAATTGCAGACAGTATAAGTCGTGGAGAACCAATAGGTAGTTTCAAACTTCAAGCATCCAAACAAAAAGTCTTATATCTTGATTGTGAATTGACAGACAAACAATTTCAAAGAAGATATACCAATGATGATGAAACAGACGATTATCCATTTGATGATAATTTCAAACGTATTGAGATAAATCCTAATACTATAACTGATATGGATTTTGAAACTGCTGTATATCAAGCAATAGAACGAAAAATAATAGAAACTAATGCTAAAGTCCTTATTATTGACAATCTGACCTTTCTCAAAAGTGGAACTGAGACAGCGAAAGATGCTCTACCTCTAATGAAGACATTGAAAATGTTAAAAACAAAGTATGCTCTTTCAATCATGGCATTAGCACACACTCCTAAACGTGATGCGACTAACCCATTAACCATTAATGATTTGCAAGGGAGTTCTATGATTGCAAACTTTATCGATAGTTGCTTTGCCATAGGAAAAAGTGCTACTGATGACTTACGATATATAAAGCAATTGAAACAAAGAAGTTGCGAACATGTATATCATGCGGATAATGTTGTTATTGCTGAAATCTCTAAACCATCAAACTTTCTACAACTTGAGTTTATAGGGCATGGAGAAGAAAGCAAACTACTGAAACTACCAAGTGAGAAAGACAAAGATGAATTGATTACCAATATCAAGAAATTGAGGTCAGAAAATGTTACTTACAGAAACATAGCAGAACAACTTGGTATTACCAAAAGTAAAGCTGAGAGATTAGACAAGAAAGAGTAGTTTTCTGTCCCAACCTGTCCCGAATGTCCCACTTCTCAGAGGTTGGGACAATGGGACACGTGGGACAAAAACAATTGAACCTCTATTTTCAATTGAACTACCCACCCCAAAATATAGGGTATAGTCTCTTACATAGAATTCTAAATAAAACATTGGAAATCAAATATTCATCTATATTGAACCATTTTTCTGAAAAAATAATTTCAAAAAAGTTATACTATTGGAACTATCGTCATATTTATCTATATAGAAGCATATTAAACTTCTATACCAATGTTTTGAAATAATAAAAATAAAATATAAAAATTATGGCAAAGAGAATTGTGAGAGAGATTACAAATGATGGAACAAAGTGGAAGATGTCACTTAGTAAACAGGGCATGCTGAACCCCAATGCGGGGAAACCACGTGATGAAACTACTAAAGCTAAGATTGCTCAATCAATGCGTGATTATTGGGCGTCAATTCCATCAATCAATGATGAAGATAATAATGATAAAAAGAAATAACTATGATAGCAAGTGAAATACGAAATTATGATGACGAAACTAAATTGATATATCTAACTCAATTACATGAGTTTATGGAAAGATATAGGATGAAAATAGGTATGGATAAATTAAGACTATGTTATAACGTTCTCAATGATTCTATTATATCAGAATTGGAAACCAACAGACCTGAGATATATGAGTTGTATGATTTTACTCTATACCGCATTGAAGGAAAGCATTATAATGATATATACGCAATAGTTTATGATGATGTAAATGAAAATAGGGAAATACAATCCATGAAATTTGGAGAACTAAGATTCAATCTAAAATCACAAGAGGATGATGAAGAAACCACCGACCTAAGAAAAGTATGGGTCTATCTTGAAAATCAAGTACTCTACGATGACACTAAGGCATACTACCTTAGCTATATCACAGACCATTTAGGTTTGGAATTGAATAACCTGACAGCTTGTGAAATATTTGTAGATACCACAAGAAGAAACATGGCTTATACCATGAAAAAATATATTAGGGATAAGAAGTTAACAACAATACTCAATGGGAAGAAAATTGTAGACCGCAAAGAAAATCGTCCTGAGCTTCGATTTCTGCACGTTGGAGATATGAATAGGTATAAGGACATGACTTTGTACATAATGCCGAAAAAAGCAATTAGAAACAAGGCTGATGCACCTTCTCTATGCTTCTACAACAAACTTGATGAAATAGATAATTCAAGTGGTAAAAAATATATCAAAGAAAAATATGGTAATCCAACAAAACTGTACAGGTCAGAGATAAGGTTTACCAATGAGAAGTTTAGGGAGTTCCTTGATAAATATTATCTACCATTGGATGAAGCTATGCTTTTCAACAAGGGTTTTCAATGGTGCGTATTTGAGCACTTCTTCAACTCAATAATTCGATTTAAAAAAGATGATGAAAATATCCCATTGGATTTATTGGTTATGTAATGTTGTGAGGGTAATTAATAAACGCCCCTACTGAAAGCTCACAATAGTGGGCTTTTGTCTTTTATATCAATAATTTACCATGTCATTTTATACTAAAAAATAGGTTATTTAATATTGATTTTTCAATTATATCTATCTAATTGGTAATGAAATAGATATAAAACACCATGTATTGTATATAGATTATACGAACCTGCATTTTTAATATTATTCAGATATACAACGTGTTACGTTATTTTTATAATGATTTTTAAGGTTAAAACCTTATATCTTATGGTCAGCTATGTGAAATTTTGATATTTTGGGGAAAATAAAAAAGTAGGTCATTAAAACCTACTTTTACTATTCACTATAAGTAATCAGAATCTAATTTATTACAGATTTTATACGTCCTTTGATACTTATGGAGCTATTTTTACCATCAGTAACTTTAGTATCTTTAAACTCAATATCTATATTATTATTAGACTTATCAAAACTTTTCACAATAGCTTGTCCCATGTAACCAACATAAATAGGTTTTCCATTTTGGTCAGTCATTTTATCTCCCATAGTATATGTACCTTTATCACAAACAAGCATATAGAAAGTTATTACACCATTCTTTGAAATTAAGTCATCTCCAACGTTTATATCTGCTAATCTTAGATTGTCGAAGGTCATTGTAAGAGTTGTAAACTGAGAACCGTCATCACCATATAGATATACTTTTAACTGTGGTTCTCCAACCATATTGGTTTCATTGTATTCAATATTGCTGATAGAGGATGTTTTTTGTTGCGCGTTATCAAGATACAAATCATATTTAGCAGAACCTGTATCATTATCATCGTTATTATCATCTGAACTACATGACATAAATGCTACACTGAAAATAAGTACTGATAGTATAAATAATATATTCTTTTTCATTGTCTTACTCATTTTATTTATATACAACTTCAATATAACCTTTCACGTCTATTGACTTATCTTTACTTATAATATTTAATTCAAGGATGGAAATCCCATCTTTAGCACTAACAACCTTAGTGCTTATACTTTCTTCCCAAAAGAAGTCTTTATTATCATACAATATGGAAACAACCCCCACTTGATAACCCGTTTTAAATATATCTTTTCCTATACAGTGTTCCAAATTAAACCAATTCTCAAAATGTCTCAAGTAAAATACCATTGGTTTAAGTGATTTATCTTGAGGAGTAATGGTGAGTTTTCGATTTGTTCCATCATTAAGACCAAAACCCTTGTTCTCAAGATAAGTTGTAACTTTCACACCACTATGTCCATTGAAAGTAAGTACATTTAAGTCTTTAACAGGCTTTTCAACATCATTATATTCTAAATAGTCAGGTTTTGTAGTTTTGGTCAGTGTGCCGCCCCCTTCTGTCCTTAGAAAGACGAATGTATTGTTCTCAAACTGATATTCAAAACTATCACTTACTTTACTTCCCGACATTTGTAGAAGATATGTACCAACATTATCATATATAAGGCTGTATTTAGTTTTAGCATAATCTTTTTGTTCTCCATTTTCGGTTTGCCATATATAGCATATACCATCCTGAGTAAATTCATAGTAGTAAGTGATATTTTCATTATCAACTTCCCAACAACCTAAGATTTTGCTTTTATGTACTGACAAACCATCATCGGTTTCATCATCAGAAGAACCACAAGCAGTAAAACTGAATGTTAATGCTATTGCAATAGCAACAAAGAATAAATTAATTTTTTTCATATAAAAATAGTTTTATTTGCCTATCAGTCCCAAATAGACATTAATATAAAACAGAAGACGTGGAACTTCAGTCATCTGTCATCAGGTATCGCCAAACACCCCACCACAAACGAACTAAAGCCCACGTCTCTATACGAAACGTGAGCATTCAGTTTGCAACCCTGTGGTGTATGAAATTGGCGATTTCGATGACAAGGTATTACTAAACGCTTCTTTTAAATTCTAATAAATAACTATATTATCAACGCTTTGATTAATAGTTAGCACAAAGTTATAATATTTTTATTCAGATTGTTTCTCTTTCAATGATTTTGCTTGATTATATATTTGCTCCAATGTTGGGAAATTATCTACTATCCAAACATCTTCGTTGATTTTGACTAATCCAAATATTTGAATTTCATCTTTCTTATTTTCTTTAAATAGGTCTTTTAAATCAACGTTAAGACAATCTGAAACCTGTTTCAATCTATCCAAAGTTGGATTTCCATTTAGCGAATTACTAAGGTTTACCCTGTTAATCCCAATCATATCAGCAAGGTCTTGCATGGTCCTACCTTGCTGTTTGAGTATTTCTTTTATCCTGAGTTCTTCCATTTTATATTTTGTAATGGTATATCATTCGCAAAAATACCTATCAAATCTATATATCACTACGAAAAAGTGTTAAAGTTTTACTAAATCATTACATTTGCTTTGTTTTTATTTTAAAATGTAATGTTATATCGTTATATTTGCAGTGTAAATAATTAATAAAGCATTACAAGTATGAAAGTAAAAGTTGGTCTATATCATTTCTGCCATAAACGCAATATGTGGAGTGTGTATCAATATACAACTGTAACAGAAACAGGTTCTACTGCTCGCCATATTGAGGACTATGGATATTTTGAAGATGCTGTAAAGGCTGTATATAGATTAAATGGATGGGGAGAACCTAAAAATATAACTAAACGATTTTAAACTAATAATATCTCAAAATATGAAAACAACTATCAACAACTTAGCATTATTGAACAGAGCTACAAATATGGTCGTCAAAGGCTATGACCTTACACAATCACTTCAAATATCTGTTTTAATTGAAGCATTACAATTCAAGTTAGTAAATGGTGCAGCTCATTTTATTTACAGAAAAACTAATGGGGAATTGCGTGAGGCTTTTGGAACTTTACTTGAAAGAGTAGCAGACCGAAATATAAATGGTCGTGGCTATCCACGCAAGTTAGATGGATTACAAGCATACTTCGACATAGAAGAACAAGAGTGGCGTTCTTTTCGATATGAGAATCTTATAACAATACTCTAATCATGGAAATGGCAAATTACATCTTATCTATTCTTCGTACTAATCTAAATATTGTATGGTCTTGGGGATTCAACTCCCCAAAGCCTACACAAAATGGATTATCTTTCAAAGTTCAAGGATTCTTACACAAAGGTTGGGTTGTGGTGAAATATAATGAGGGCACTGACCTTTTTGGGATAAAACTACTAACAGACCAACTGAAAGAAATAAAATCTATTGAAGGTATCTATGTTAACCAACTAATAGATATGATTGATGACATGGTGGAGTGTTGCGACAATTATGACCAAAAGGTAAAAAATGAATATTCATTGGAATAATGTCCCATCGTCCCACATAATTAAAGTTGGAACAGTGGGACACCGCAAATATTCACTTCTCTTATAAGTGAAATAGATAAACGCCTAATAAACTGCAAATTAGTTATTTTGCATCAAAACAGGGATTCACTAACAACGAATAACCAACAAAACTGAATATTATTATGAGTTTAAAATTTCAAAATACAACAGCCGATTATTTAGAGTGGGATAGCAATGTATTACTAATTTCTAAATTGTATCAAGACCAAAACTATAAATTCTCGTTATTGATTGCTTTGGGTTCTTTTTTCGGCACAAGGATTAGTGATACCTTAAATTTGAAATGGTGCGATATTCTCAATACTGATATACTGACCATCATTGAGAAGAAAACTAAAAAACAACGTACCATCAAAATCAATGACCAACTCAAAAAACATATACAATCCTGTAATAAAGAAATAAAACCATTTTCATCAAATGACTATATTTTTACAAGTCAGAAAGGTAGTGTTTATTCAGTTCAACGAATTAATATCGTTTTTAAGCAAATTAGAGTAAAGTATAATCTCAAAATCAAAAATTTCTCAACTCATAGCATGAGAAAAACATTTGGAAGACAGGTTTATAATAATGCAGGTTCTAATGCTGAATTAGCATTAGTAAAATTGTCAGAACTATTCAATCACAGTGATGTTCGCACCACAAGGAAATATCTTGGTTTACGTTCTGAGGAATTGATGGAAGCTTACGATTTGTTGAGTTTTTAATTATTTTTTTATTAATCTTGGAGTTTTGGAGTTGGGTTTATTAATAGGCTCATTTATTTTAATCAACAATGGCATGGGGAACTCAACTCCAATAAGTAGAGCCTCACCACTCCCTAAAATAGGGAGAAAAGATAAAGCACTTTTGTTCGCTGACGATGATGCATTTTCTATTGCTCTTTTATCCATTTCATTAATTAACCTATGAACAATAAAAGTTCCTATTTGACTTAATGTTCCGATAGGTATATCTCTTGGCATTTGAGTCGATAAACATAAAAACAATCCATATTTTCGACTTTCCTTTGCAATAGAATCTATATTTTGAAGATATAAAGAACTATCATCATCAGCACTAATTCTTTTATTTAAGAATTGATGAGCTTCATCTATAAATAATATTGCAGGCTTTTCTTTGAAGAATCCATTTCTTGCTATTTTTAGTAAATAAGCTGATATGAAATCTACAATTATTTCTCTTATCGAAAAATCATATGATAGCTTTTCAAAGCTAATTCTCAATACATTATTCTCAGAATCAACATTAAGAAATTTATTTATTATATCTATAATTTCCTCAGATTCCTCTATATTCTCAGAACCTATTCCTAAAGCTTTTTTAATAGTATCATTGTTCAAGAAAAAATTTATTCGAGAGATTAAATGTGAACAATAACTTAACTTAAAACCATCTTCTTCGTAAACACCTCTATTATTAGGCTTTATGCATTCATTCTTAATCTGTGTAGATAATTGAAGTAAATCAAAATCAACATCTTTTATTTTGTGGATATTTTCTCGAATAACTTTATTAATCTCCTCAACATTTTTACCTATTTTGACTCCATCTTTGAAAATTTCTAAATTTACAAATCTTAAGGAATTTACAGCTTCACATAATGTGTTTACCGTGTTAGGGGAATGTTCACGAAACAGGAAACAAAAATCGCTATTTGATAATACTTTATAAGAAAAATATGCCCCCTCTCCAACAGAACAGCTTAATTTAGATATATTTTGATATTCACCTGTTGCATCTATTAATATAACCTTATTATTTGTTTGTTTTGTAACAGACTCTATTAACTTTGCGGTAGTCCAACTCTTACCCCCACCTGTAGTTCCTATTACAGCACAATGTCTCCCAAATAAAGCATTTAACGATATGTTGCAACAAGCTTCATTTGAAGTAAGAATACCTAACTCTGTGTATACTTCTTCATAATCACTATCATCTTTGCGTCCAAATTCTTTTACATAAAGTTCTATCTGTTTATCAGAACAAGAATAAACTTTTGCTCCTATTGATGGATATTTTGTGACTGTCTTTTGAATCCTATTTGGGTTAAAAATATCAAAAGTCAATAATAATTCAACCTTTCCTGATGGATGAAAGTTAGTATTATTAACCTGAATAGCTTTTTCACTTATTTCTTTTTTCTCACTATCAGGTAGTGATATTTCTATTATTCTACCTAAAAATCCATATTCTTCACTCTCAATGATAATAAAATTTCCTACATTTCCCCCTGCGTACTGTGTCCCTTTAAAATGAAATTGGTCAAGTAAATTAGATGAAGGAAAATGTATTTTAATATATTGAGGGCTTACCTCATTTACATACCCCAAAAAATAATTATGTTCAAATGGATTCATCTTCTTTTAGGTTAAAATAGGTTGAGTTTAACGGATAATTCTTAGTGAAGCCATTAAATGTGTCAAATATTATTGTTACGTTGCTTTTAGGGCTAAAAGTGCCAATATCTTTAAAGTAATCAATAATATAATCTGTTTGTATGCCTATTTCATCTCCATTTTCATCTAAACCGTAATAAATTATAACAAGATGAAAATTCGAGTTTTGATTTACGGCTTCTTTTATAACGTTTTGTATGTGTTTATCCTGAAACCCAAATCCAATAACAATTAATAATGTATTTTCTTTTCTTAATGCCTGTTGAAACCGAGACATCATTTCAAAAAAAGGTTGTTCATATGAACTTTCATATTTTTCAGAAGCAGGATAAACTATAAGTGGAGAGGTTGGATTTTCTTGTAATACTACATCCCCATCAATTCTTCCCCAATTTAGAGACCCATGAATTTTATATAATTGAAAAACTCTTGGAATAAAACTTTCTTCTTGTGTTATACGTGACTTTTCTCTATTCACAATATCTATATCATAAAATCTTCCTGAAAATTTTCTTGGCTGAGTAAATGAAAATCCATCAATTATAACGAATCCACCTTCATTTGCTGCTTGTTCAAACAGAGTATCATAATTTGTTGTAAATAGCTGCAAACGAGGGGCATTAATTTTACGAGCAGTTAGTTTATTTAAAAATTCCAAATGAGGAGCTTGAGCTTTGCATAAATTTAAACTACAAGCTTTAGCTATCTTTTTCTCTATTTTGGAGATAATCTTATTACTATCAGAATCTAACACTTCATTATTAACTCTTTCATGTAAAATTAATGCAGTTAGAAATCCTTCAATATCATAGTTTTTGTCAAAGCCCTTTAATTTAATATTGGGACATTGGTCATGAACGATATCTATTTCATCTTTACATTCATCCCATAAACCTTTCCTTGATTTTCCTCTATTTGCCCCATTATCCATAGATGTACCTGCAGCAGTAAGCACAATAATGTTTTTAAAGTGTTTTTTGAAAAATTTATGATAAAAGCTTTGTTTTAAATCAGTTGCAATCTCATTACTTTCTTTCGTACTATTATCTATGACAAAATGTTTATCATTTAAATAACATTTTTCATCATCAAAAGCAACAGTATGCCCTTCATGTATTAGAATATACTTTTTACTACTACTCATGGGTTTAATTTGTGTATAAATTAATCTTTCAAAGGAAGTGAATATTTTTTATAACACATTGTTTTTCACACATAATTGTTAAAACGACATCTTGTGAAAAAATAGACTTACTGTGACAAATAAAATGTTAGCTATCATCTCCCCCACTACTAACTAATGTTCCATTCGAATTTAAATCTATACTTTTATATTCAAATTTATGTTTCTTTATATAATCATCATCTAACATAAACCATCCAATGTTAATAATTTTACTACTTAACAAGCCATTAGAGTTCATATATTTCGATTCTAATGCTATAAATACTTTTGCAGAAGAATCCAATTCTTGAGAAAATTCATAAAACATGTTAGGATTCAAATTATATGGGATTTTATGTATTATTACAGATTGTGCTCCAGGAGATAAAATTATAGGTTGAAAATCATCATTTAAAACTCCCTCTTTAAATCTTAAATGATGATTGGCTATATTAATTTCATCTGTTATTATTCCTTCTTTATTCTGATAACAAATCAATCTGCTATTAACGACAGTAGCATATTGATTCCCTTTACCATTGTTATGATATATAATAGTGAAATTTATCTTCTTTTCAGAAAATTCTATATTTGAATCAACCACATTTACTTTAAGAGATTGACCTGTGTAAAAAAATTGAAAATAAAATACGACAATGGATAATGCCAATGCTAAAAATGCAATAATATTAGAAGTTGATATTTTTTTTTCAGTTGTATCCATAATATAATTGAATGGTTGATTCTCTAAAGATAATATTATTCTTAATTAAAGAAATCTAAACTAAAGTTGTTTTAGACAAAAGAAATCTCTAATAACAAAATTATACTTTAATTTGAAAATGAATTTCACAAATAGGAAATTTGTTGATTTTAAGTATAGTCATATATAACCATCAAATG
Organism: Dysgonomonas sp. GY75; assembly: GCF_015234155.1. NCBI lineage: Bacteria > Pseudomonadati > Bacteroidota > Bacteroidia > Bacteroidales > Dysgonomonadaceae > Dysgonomonas > Dysgonomonas sp. GY75. Next base: position 16,482 of record NZ_JADCLQ010000054.1, on the reverse strand, counting down.
GAAGTTAAAATAATTCCTATCTTTGTTGTGCAAATGTTGTGCAGAAGACTAAAAACAAAAACGCTAATCAATTAATAAATAATCAATTAGCGTTTCTAAAAGTACTCGGAGCGGGACTTGAACCCGCACAACCTAATGGTCACAAGATTTTAAGTCTTGCGTGTCTACCATTCCACCATCCGAGCAGCCTAAGAGCGAAAGACGGGAGTTTAACCCTTATTCGCTATATTATTGAATATTATCATTTTCCAAAATTTAATTAAAGACTAAGTACCGATTTAGTACCTTTTTTCTGTCTTAAATTGTCTAACAAGTGTCCTCCGCCAACCTGTTTTTCTTTTCGGATTCAAAAGTAATCCTTTTTTTAAAATTACACAAATCTTTAAAACTATATTTGTTACTCTTTTTCTTATCTATCCAAGAATAATTGACAAAATTTCATTTTTATATTATGTCATTAATATATTTTCTAAATGAATAATTATATAAAGTTAATGGGATTTATTCCTAATAGTGAATAATTACACAGATGGTTCCCCGTCTCCTTTTTCTATAATTTCTTCCAGTCCTGCCTCTATCCTATCCAGTAAATAGTCAAAACCTAACAAATTAGGATTGTTTTTTATATCGACATTGATCATTTCCAATCCGTCATCCAGATGCATTTTAAAGTAGCGAGGAATGTCCTTATTGTGATAATCTATCTGATAATGAGTACAAATCATAGCCAGATAGTAAGGGTAATAATTACCAAATAAAACAGACCTTGAATATTCCTTTCCACCTGTATCCCGACTCTCTATAGGATTCATTTTCTTACCCGATTTGAGCGAATAAGCCAAAGCGATACGGGCAATAAGATTTTCAGTCCCCAATTCAAATTTATTTGTCAACTCACTGACAATACGTTTGTTTTCTTCAGATGTTTTTATTGTAGTAACCATAACAGATCATATCTCAATCTTTAAAAAGTTGTTCCGGATTTATTTCTTTAAAATAAGAATAACTCTCCTTATTCTTAATGTAATATACTCTCTTCACATAGGACAACATCTGGTCGTATTCTTCTTCGGTTAGTTCTTTTTGAAGCAATGGCATCAATACAACCTGACGTGAAACGGTAGGATAAAATTCCTTGATAATTTTTCCAGAGTGACGTTTATCAAACTTTTGTAAAGGACTATCAATAAATACAGGGAACTGTATACCTGACTCATCAACCAGCGCCTTCAGTAAACTCGTCGCATATAATTGTTGTTCACCCTTTGAGAGAGTTTCTGTCTGAATCTGCCTGCCCGCTCCATCACACAATTGAATTTCCAACAGGTCATTCATTATATTCACCTTTACAGAATCGATAAAATCTTCCTTGTGCATCAGTTTATTCAGACATATTTTTATACGTTCCTCTAAAGACGATTTTCGCTCTTTACGCAAATTTCCCAAAAATATATCCAATTCATCAATCAGCCGTCCGGCAATCTCGTCTTTTTCCGCATCGCTGCCATCTATGCGAACTATCTTACTCAATTCCGATATCCGGCGGGACAAAGATCGATGAGTTTCTTCATTCATCCCGTAATTAATACTAAGAGTCCTATACAATTCCTCCTTTTCTTTTATTTTATTTTCTATTTCATCTTTCTCTATCCGTATAGATTGTATATATAAATCACCCTCTTTAGGAGTCACACTCGCAATCCGACGATTGGTTTTATCTATAAGTTGTCGATTCTTCCTGTAATCATCTGAAATTGTTTCAAATTCCAGTTTAAAAGTTTCTGTCAAATTGATATAGATAGCCTGCAGTTCTTCATATTGCTCCTGAGTTACTTCAATCAATAAAGGTGAGTCAGATATAGAGCCTGCTTCCGGATTATAGAATTGTCCAAATGTCTCCTGCAAAACCGTTCTCAATACTCTTTTTTGCTTTTCTTCTAAAACGGGATGAGTATGAATTCTACTCATCAGATCCTTTCGTATAGCTAGTGCAACATCATTCTTCAATTGAATTGCTTCTACATTCCGTTGTTTCTTAAAATCTTCATCCACTTGTTTCTTGGCTGCAAGAAAAGCTTTTCCTGCAATAGCAAAGGGTGCAAAATCCAGTAAATTTCTTAATTTCCCTTTTAATTCGACATCCTTAATCTGAGAATTGTGTAAAATACGCTTTTGACGCTTCAGACTCTCAATTGTCATCGTATTGCTTTCACGGATCAGTTCGATTTGCAGTGCTTCATCCTTCTTTTTCAAAGTCCTGATTTCTTCTGCACAAGTTGCAATTTGTCTTTCAAGTTCGACCTGTTTTTCTTCTATCTCATCCCGTTGATTATCTTTCTGGATAAGTTCATCACGACTCTTCTCATCCGCAGAACGTTTTTTAAAACGTATGCGAAGATTCTCCAAATTTCTTTTTAAGTCCTCATATTTTTTTAATCCCAAAACTTCGTTATAAGCAGAATTGAGTTTACGTTTATCATCCAACGTATTCATCTCCGCCATAGATACAATTTTTTCAGAATCGAAAAAGAAAAACCGAGCCAGATTACGATTCAATATATAATCATTTATAAATAAATCATCTCCCATGCCTTTATAAAGTACATTGCGGTTGTCATCAATAAAAGTTTCCAGAGACTCTTCTTCCCGTAGTATGTCATAACTTCTTTTTACAGTTACAGTCTCACAAGGAAAAGAAGAAATAGAGATATTTGAAAAAACGATAGTAACCGAATATTCGGCATATTTCCGATAAGCTTCTGTTATTTCCGTATATCCTTTAGTTTTTATCTCTTTGATTTGCTCTTCAGATAAACCGAGTTTATCCAACTTACTCCTTTGCAACCTATTCAGGTTATTGCCAAGATAGTTCAAGTAATTCTCGGCAGAACTTGTTTCTTTTTTTAAGGTTGGTTCCACGTCTCCAATTTGCCTGCCATACAAGCACCAGATCAAGGAAGAGAGTAAGGTTGTTTTTCCGAATCCATTTTCTCCGGCAACAAGCACAATATTGCGATCGCTATCCACTGAAAAATCAAGTGTATTTTCTCCTTTATATAAGCGATAATTATTGAGTGTTATCGATCTAATTAACATTTTTGCTATTTATAAATTCATCGAATTGTTTCTCGAAATCCGTTTGCAATCCGTAGTTTTTCATCAAGATACCTTTGCTACGCTGAACAGCTAACAGTTTCTGCACTAATGAATAGTCTTCCGGATAGCCCCCGCAAGCCTCCTGTAACATCTTGCGTTCGGTATATCCGCCATCTTCCACGATAAAATCATATCCATATACATCTTTATAGATATCCTTTACCGATTTTATAGCATTTCCTTCCCTGTTCCACAATACATCTATAGCTGTAAGCTCCTGGCTTTGAATTAATTGAACATGAGGCTTAATGCGTTGGATATCCTTTTGTATTTGTAAAAGTCTGGTAAGCATTTTTACCCGGTATTCCATGGTACACACTCCTTGGTTATGACCACTATCATCTACTGCCCGAGAACCGTCCCGACGGTAAGGTTCCCGATTTTCAGATAAATTCCGGTTTTCAATAAGCCAATCATGATATTCCAGAAGAGGTTTCATCCATACAGCACCATTCTTAATAAGAGATGACATTGACCGGTCTTCTTTTGCCAGCGTACACACCCAGCATCCGAACCGACTTTGCCCGCAAGACCGGTGAGACTCATCGGTTACTATAGTAGGACATTCATAATCATCAGAACTGGCATCCATATAAATATTGAACAGAATGCTATTATCAAATCCCCAAGGAGAAGGAAATGCATTGATGATATACCATACTTCCTCTAGCATTAGCTCCTTAATCGGAGCATAATTATAAGCATTCGGGGTTATGGGATGTTTGGAATATATCTTTCCCTTTATTTCATGTTTCTGAATATTATATGCTCTTCTCGCACTTTCTGAGATACGGGTGCCGATAAGTATAACTGCTTCACCATTGTGAGCGACTTTATCCAAGAGAAAAGTAGATGTAGGACGAATCTTCATTTTTTCCGTACAGTACCGGAATGCACTATTAGGCACCGGATATCCCTTCCCGATGGTACAATACCAAAAACGATCTTCCATATCAGGTTGAGTGACCTCAACAGAAATAGGTAATTTCTGGTCTTTCGCAGCCTTTTCTATAGCTTTGAGTGCATCATTTACGTATTCCTCTATTATTGGATTTTCCACTAATGTATTATTGCACACAACATGGACTGGCCGTTTAAACAAATACCCGGGATTCTCACTTCTGATATCCTGTAAAGCCATCCAGACCAACGTGAGTAATACGGTAGAATCTTTACCACCACTAAACCCTATGATCCAAGGACGATTATAACGGTCTTCTGTGAGATATTCCTCTTTTATCTCAGCAATAATATTTTGTATTTTCTGATTTTTTATTTCTTTTTTCATTGATTGATAAACAACATTCTTCACCCGTTTGTTTTATTAGTTCCAATCCGAAACATATCAAAATATACAGGTGTGTTTATAACAATAATTTCCTCTTAAAAAGAGAATCAAATAAACTCATAAACTTTTTTGTGGACACAAATATAAAAAATAATATGCTATCTTTTGAAAGAAAAGGAAAGTTTCATTCTGTTATATCTTTTTCCAGCCTTACATCTCGGATATCGTTAGAAAACAGTATTCGCCTATTACAAAAAGTACCTGCCGAAATATTCAACTTTTTTCTATAAAATATTATTTTTATTAATAAACCATAATCAAAATAGTTGCACCATTATTTCTTCAACTATATTCATAAGCTTTATCATCTGCGTTTTGCTTTAAAATTATTTTCTTTACCACAAGGTAATCAAAATCTTTTAGCCGGAATAACTATCTGAGAACTTTTTTATGACTTTTCAGATTTTTCATTACATCCAACTCTATTCTCTTAGCTTGTTTCAAAATTGACCGAATAAACTCATAATCAGTAAATAAAGGTAATACATTTCTCGGCTTAATTATCAAATTTCCTGTTATTCCAATATTTAAGACAGTAACACTAATATATACGGCGTCTAAAGTCTTTTTTTGTGAATCAAAAATAGGATTTCCTTTATCATGATTTTCTCCCAATAAGAAATATATTGTTCACAGGTAAAGCTCTGTACAGGCTTTGTCTGTTTATCATTTGGATAGATTAAAATGACAAGGCTTTGATAATTATAAACATAAACACTATAATTAAATGATTATTTCCATTTTCTGAAAGGAAAAAAGCAAGGATTACACAAAATAAGATTAATAAAACGAAGGGTGGATTAAGTTATATCTCACTTTGTTATATCTCACTTTGTTATCTCTCCCGTACTCACACCATTATTCGAAAGCAATTATTTGAGCTCGAAAAAACTATATATTCAACTTCTGAATATATTATCTCTGTGCCAGCACAAATTTTCTTGTGACGGATAATATTCTGGTATGGGAGGTAATTTTATTTTCTTTCCAGAAAAAGGTCTGAGTATAGACAAAAAGGTCTCACTCTTTTTGATCAAATCGGATACAACAACTCTATATTCTTCATCAATTGTAATCAATCCTTTATCAAAAGCACGATGCAGAGTAGGTGAAAGAACAATACCATTACCTATTGTATCACTGCTATCGGGATGATAGAAAGGTATGATATGACAAGTATCAACCAAAGAGATTCCATTTTCCAGATAAATATGCAAATGAGAAATACAACATGTATAGTTGTATATTTCCTTTACAATTTTTTCAAATTGTTTATTTCTAGCAATTCGTTCTATTCGATATATAGTGGGGTCTTTCTCCTTTCCCAATTCTTTCAATTTATCCTTATATTGTTTTCCTGTACAATTTAGTATATCATTTTTCATTTCTTTAAGATATGCATCAAAAGAATTTTCTGGAGAAAAGACAGACGAAAAATAAGTTTCCACAATTAATAATCTCAATTTCTCCCTCCGGATAGGATCACAGAAAATAAAGTACAGTTCCTTATCTATTTCAGCATAATTAAGTGCATCACGCAGCCCTTTCAGAGAAGTTGGAGAGTTCTTACTCGTCAAAGGGATTTTCCGGTCAGGCTTTGTAACCAGATGCCAAAAGCATTCACTATGCATATGATAGAAAGGATAGGCTATCAAGATATTTGCTTGATTAGTCCATATGACTCCGTTAGACTTGAAATTATCTATCAATTCATCAGAAAGAAATATCTTTTCACTATTGATATACCCTCTCTCGATACCATCCATAATTGTAAGGATCAGCAGCGGCTTATGGGGAGCATTTCCTCTTCTGTGTAAATTAGTCAAAATAGAGTTATAATCACTGGTTATAAACATATTACATCTAAGTTCATCTGTATTACAAGTTAAATTTACTGATTTCAGGAGGTATACAAACTATTTTTGCCAATGTAAAGAAACATATTCAAAGGTATCCGTTAGAGGTAACTGAACAGTGGAACCGGTTCTTCTAATAAAGAATTCCTGAGGATTACCAGAAAGCGACATATTCCTTAGAATAGTATGTCTGATTGAATTTGGTTTTACCTGAATTTCACAAATCGTCTTACCTGATAAATCATGAAAATTAATCTCTAAAAATGTATAAATAGTATTACCCAGGTATTGCTGTATCAGATTATCCAAATGCTTCTGAAATTCGTCCTTTAAATCAGTTTTCTTTTTAAATGTTTGAAAATCAAGATCTAGTCCCTGTATACTTTTATCATCTCCTACACCAATCAATAATGTGCCACCATTACTATTGAGAAAAGCGGCAATAGTCTTCATACAAGCATGTTCCAATTTTTTTTCTTCCTTTTTTTGGTACAAACAATACCTTAGAGTTGACTTAAATTCAACATTTCCGGATTCCCCTTCATCAATTATTTTCTTAACACGTATAGTTCCTTCATTAACTTGAATGGCAGTATTATTTATTGGAAGGAATGACGGTCTATCCTTACTTTCATCAACTACATCGTGCAATATATTCGTAAAAACAAACGGATCGGTAAATTCATCCCTATCTGTTTGAATTTTTTCCTGCAAATAAGCTAATCCGGCATTTGCATATTCTTCTATACCTTTTATGATATCGGAAACGACTTCTTCTAATTTTTTCTCTTCTAATTCTTCTAACTCATCCCAATCATACTTAATATTTTTCTTGTCGGAAAACAATAACATTAATATATAATCTACCATTCCTGTTGGCTGCCATTGACCTATTTCCCTAAAATCTTTCTTCTTGGCAGGATCAGCATACGGCAACCTTTCTTTACGATGATACCCAATAAAAAAAGCATACATATAAGTCTGGTAATAAGGTCCAAATTTTAAGAATTCCCCTTTTTTGCCACCTTTAATAGACAGAAGCTCCATTATTTCTGTTTTCGAAGTTTCATAAGTGGGCCGTTTCAAATTAATTTTATTACGAAAAACTTTACTATTCATTTCAAACAGGAGTTTTATTTATATCTGATTATTTTTGTCTCTCTTTCTATATTTGACTCATTCTGCGGTTCAATTATATAAAAGCTGCCAACTCCGGCCTCTTTTAACAATTTCTCCCCTATCTCATTCAACTTAGAATCATTTTCTTTGTCATATAACTCTTTAATTAAAATGATGCTCTGGCTAAAGACTTTGGGAACCTCATCAAAAAAACCTTCTATAAATCCTTTGCCAAAGGCAGATAACGGTGCATCTGCTATCAGTGGATAATCAAATGTCTTATTCTGATCTCTTGACGAAATGATGGCCATCACAACAGCCAACTTTTTCATCCGTTGGAAACCCTCCGATAATCCTGTAACCGGATTACCTTTCTCATCTTTGACTTCTATAATTGCGGTGTCATCCAAAGCCTGAGATAACTTCAAGACTCCACCTTTTATATTATTCCCCTTTGTCAAAGACTGAAAATGTTTATTAGCATTTGTTTCTAATCTAGATAATATCTCTGTAAAAATCCGGTTTTTAGTATTATTCATTATCTGATGAATATCATTCAGCAGACTTACAGTTGCAGCATATTCTTTCGGTAAATCGGCAGTACTCAGAGATTCTATTTCTTTGTCAAGATTCTTTATATCCTGTTTTAGTTTATTAATTTGGGTTTCACAATCTTTGATATTATGTTTTAATTCCCCGACCCGGGAACTAACCTCACCAAAAACTGTAATATCCTTTACATCCCTATCAGGATCCTTTCCCCCTCCAAACTGAAATAGTTCTTGTTCTGCATCTTCTTTTTTACGTTGGATATCCTTGATGTCCTCTTCGAATTTATTTCTTCGCTCCCGGGTTTTCTTTATATCCGCTTTAACATTTAATATCCGCTTATAATATTCTTGTGTATTCATTTGAATATCATCAAAATACTCTTTTAACTCATTCGGCAGATTATCCTTTTGTTTAGGTTCGGAAGAAGGCCGATCTTTTATTTTTTTGATGTGTTTCCACTCATCCGTATTATTCTTCGCAACTCTACCACAAACAAAACACTTTTCCTGTTGCAGCATCTTTTCCAAAGAAATAAAATCAGGCGAACCGTCCGGTAATGAAGTTATAAAGCCGGGATAAGACCATTCTTTAAGACCATTCTTAGTCGCTTTTTTCACAATATAATCATCTCTCAAATTAGAAAATCCAACCATCTCGCCATCCAATCCCATGAGGAGCCACGCATGTTCAGAATCAAACATGAATGAATTAATGTCATTCAGAAATTCATCATATTCATCTCTGATCCTTCTTTCTTCTTTTTCCAAATCCTCGATTTGTTTCCTGGAATCTACCCTTTTTTGAACATTCGTTATACGATTCATCAAGGTTTCAAGTTCCATTTGAGCGTATTTAGAATTAGTTCTAAAAGCTTCCAGTTCATTTTCCTTTTGTTCCAGCAATTCACATTTAGCTTCTTTTTCCTCTATTTTTCTAGTGGCCTCAACTGTATTTCTGGAATATTTCCGTCTCTGGTTATCAAGATCTTTTATTGATCTTACAGACACTTCTCCTGAAACCTTCACCAATTCCCTTAACTTAGTAATATCTGTAAGTCTGTTAATAGCCTTTATTAAACTGTCTCTTTGCCTAAAATCAATGATTTCATCAATTGTTTCTCCCTGTAAAAGAGCATACGGACGAAGCCCTTTCTGTATGATATTTTGTATGATATCATTCTGTTCATCGGTATCATAGACCGGTTTAAAAGTCTTCAGGTGCAAATCCCTGCGAACAACAGTCTGTTGCAATTCTTCCAACTGCCAGCATTTTTCATCCATAGGATCTTCCTGAAAAATACGAGTCGAATAAAAATATTTCTCTATTGAATACTCTGCATTATCATCCTTATAGTTTATTTTAACCCCGGATTTTACGCCTTCATGCAGAGTAGATTCACTCTTAGCTTTGTCTGAGATTATTTTAAATTTTGCATCTTCTACATTATCGAAACCGTTACCTTCAGAATCATATACCTGATCCTGAAGAATCCATAAAAAACCATTATAAAATTTGGATTTACCAGCTCCGTTATCTGCAACCAATATATTCAGCCCTTCTGTAAAAATATAAGTATTCCTTTCATACTCCCCATAATAATTATAGAAATTCTGAAAGGAAATAGAGGTTATTATTTTTCTTTCCATATTATTTCAAATTCTGTATTTTTTTAATTTGATTATATAATATAGCATCAGATTTTATACCACCCTCCTGAATAATCAATTTAATGATGTCAAAAATTGGCTCCGAAGCCTCATGCATTTCCAGCTTATCAAGTTCTTCCCTGATAAAACCATACTTTTCTACAAATATGGCGTCTTTTAATATTTCTTTAAAAATCTCATTTGGTGTCATATCATAAATCTTTTATTATCATATCAATGTCCAAATTATAGTGTCTGGATACTTCTTCCAGCACAATTTTGGATTCATAAAAATTCCGGGAAAGAGATGCAAAATAGGCTACTCTTGTCAGTTCGCTGTACACAAGGGAACGTTCAATATCATAAAATTCAGAATCCGATGAAAACTTTACATGGGGAATAACCACCATATCATAAATATAAGCAAACTGCTTTCCCTTTGCCTTACGCAGCAACCGCCCCCTACGCTGGATAAATTGACGTGGATTACCTGTACTGGAAGCAAAAATTCCGATTTCTGCACGCGGGACATCCACACCTTCATCCAGGCATTTCATAGCAAACAGCACATCTATTTTACCTTCTGCAAAACCTTTCAATTTATCCTGCCTATTATTATCACCTCCTATAAATATATTTGAAGTTGTAGACGGGCTCACAACATATAACGTCTTAACCATCTCTTCTATATAAGTAAACTTTTCTCTTTCTTTCTCTCCGAATCCTTCCGGGACATATACAAAGCAATATTTTAGTTTTCGACTATCCTGTACTTCTCTTATAATCTGTTTGAAAAGTTGTAGCTTATTTTTCGCTTTGTGGATTACTTGCTTACGCAAAAGTAGTAATCGTTCAACTTCCATGCATTTCTTCAGCTGTTTGGTCTCCCGATCAAAATACTTCTGTAATTTTCTAGTTATTTGTATGTATTCTTTAAACTCCTCTTCCTGTAAATGAACAATACGGGGATAATAAAAATAGTTGGTCAAAAAATTCTTTTCTATTGCTTCCTTCATGGAAAAATTATAACAATAAGGAGGAGTATCATTAAAGAAAGACTCAATCTCCTGTGTTCCCTCCGGATCGTATACTCTGGTTGGAGTGGCTGACAAAGCTATACGTTTCTTCACGCTAAAATCACGGAAAGCAGCCTTCACCTTTGGTGCACCAATGTTATGCGCCTCATCAGCAATTAATATCAGATCTTTCTGCAAAGGGGCCAACAACTTCTGAAATAATGGATCCGTAAATGAATTATATGTAGTAACAATAAAGTAATCAGAAGTGATTCCCCATGTATAGTCATTTTTCAATCGTGTCAATTCCTCACGCCAATTAGTCCGTCCTGAAACCTCTATAATATTTTTAAAATTGAACCGGGTAATTTCTTTTTTCCACTGATCTACAAGGTCTAATGTCGGAACCAAAACAAGCCCGTGATATCCTCCGTTGAACCTGTATTCATTTAAGACACAATTCAATGAAGTGATCGTTTTTCCAGTTCCCGTTGCCATAGCAAAGATCCCGTGATAGTCATTACGTTTCCAATTCATATAAGCTTCCTGCTGATATTCCCGGGGACCTTGCAGAAATGGAAACCGGGGTATATGATCGATTTGACTATACAACTCCGCCATTCTTTTCGAGATATAATCTTCCGGGATTGGGAGAGCCTCTATCAATTCCTTTTCTTCATCCAATAATTCCTGTATGCTTTTAACCGGAAAATACTCCCGGAGATATGTATTCACCTTTTCAATAGGAACTACTTGCAAGTTCTTTGAGTGACCGGACCATGTTTCATGAAACAGATTTTCAAAATAATCGAGACGTTCCAATTCATCTTCGCTTTTTGACCAAGATTTATAGCAACTGATACATTCCACATTTTTTGTTAAAGCTGAGGCCGAGAAATTGGCAGAACCGTTAAAAGCAACTTTATTACCTGCCTCATCCGTAAAAATACCATATTTACTATGTGCTATTCCACCTTTGTTATTAAGCGGTCTGGTAGCCAGAAACTGAATCCGCTTTTGGCATACCAGATAAGAAAGGCAATTAAAGAAATGCTTATTTTGCTTGGACAGGGTTTTTGCTAAGATCTGAATATTTTCAATTATCTTTTCTTCAATTTCAACATCCATCTTTTCCATACCTTTTTCAATAGCCTGCTGGTCTGAGGTGGACAATACATCATTCATTATGATACGTATCTCCCCTCCCCGGTATATGAACCAAGCAAATCCAGCACTCAATACATTAATGGCAGTTGAACTGAAATAACCCAATCCAAGATCAAAGCGTTTACTGTGTAATAATGCTTCAAAAAAGAATCCGGCAGGTTCATGTTCACCGGTAGAATAAACTATATGAAAATTTTCTTCATTCAACATCTTTATAAAGTTATGTGTGTTTTCAATGAAAAAATTATATATTAATTTAAGATTTCACACACCAATTAAAATTGATAAGCATGATTATATAATAAAAAACAAAACAATTTGATTTTCCGCAATATGAACTATTTAACTGAAGGTATAAAGAAAGTAACCGGCTGATTATATAACTCTGCTAGGTCTATTAAGAGTAAAAAATCAACCCTTCTGGAACTATTTTCAAGTTTAGATAATTCACTTTGCGTAATAATCCCGGTTTCTGCAACTTGTTTCTGGGTTAATTCTGCCTTTTCTCTGGCTTCAATCAATTTAGCAGATAATGACCGTCGTTTTTTTATATACTGTTGTTTTTTCATATTACAAATGGAAAATTCCATTATGCAATATTAAATACTCATTTTCACTATTCCATTTTGGAATATTACTCAATAATAATATCCAACCATCACATCAAAATAGGAATAATAATACCTTATAATACCAAGCTGCCCTGCTATCCATCTCCAATCCTACTTCTATATCATTGTGAAACTCTAAAAAATACTTATATGCCTCATCCTACAACTATCGCATAATAGCAACATTCTTCTCTCTAATCGACAGCCTGTACCATCCAATCCTTACCCAATAAATAAGTGTTCAATGCGAATTCCCCCATATCTTTTCTTCTCAAGAAAGACTTTTACCCTAATATTAAACAATCATTTGTATGAAACTGCCCAATGCAGCCTGTTATTTTCAAATTGGCTGTGTTTTACTACGTCGAACGTTATTTCACTTTTCTATATCCATTAGTCTAATTTAGGACGTCTGTTTTCCTTCCGTAGAACTCTATTATGATAATTATGGAAACGTTCTTCACCAAAATATTATCTATGATTTTAAGGATTTATTTCAATTCCTGTTTCTGTTATTTTTTACATATGCACGTTAGTTAAAAATCAGGCGAGTCGCCGGCGAGTATGAAAACTACCAATTTTAATCATCCCATATTTGCAGTATGAAACAAAATTGATAAAGATATGGAAGTAATTACATTCGAAAGCGATGCCTATAAAAAGCTGGTGGCAAAAATAGACAGGATTGCAAGTTTTGTTGTAAAGGCAGAACAATCCAAAGACAAAGATTCAGATAACGATATTTGGATGGATAGTAATGAAGTAGCTGAATTATTACGCATCAGTACCCGAACACTGCAACGTTTACGAAAAGAGAATATTATAAGCTATTCTATGCTTCGTGGCAGATGTTTATACAGGCTCTCAGAAATAGAGCGTTGCCTGGATGAACGGATCATCAAATCTGATCCTGTTACAATAGACGATTTTAAAAGAAACTATTCGTTGAGATTCCGGGAATAGAGCTATTACTTCGCATTTTAAAGCCTAATATTATGTTTATAGAAAGAGAACTTTTTGAAAAAAAGATGCAGTATATTATCAAGCGTTTGGATAAAATAGATAAAACGCTGGTAAGCATGGCAAAACAGCGATGTTACCTTGACGGTGAACTGCTTTATGACAATTACGATCTGTGTAAATTACTCAATATAAGTAAGAGGACATTGCAGCGATACCGCTCTTCAGGTGAATTGCCCTACCACACTCTATATCAGAAAACATTTTATAAAGAGTCGGATGTAAGCAATTTTATACGCTTAAATTTTAGTAAGGATAAAGGAAACAATTTGGATAATTTAGAAGAAGAAATTGTTGATAGTTAATATTTGTTGATTTGTTTATCTGTTTATATATATCTTACATTTTTTCATTGCACCCCGTTTTGTTGTGATAACAAGGCGGGGTTTTTACTACATTTTTATTCCTTTGGATACTTTCTTTTTGATGTCACCGGTATCCTCAGTTTCCTTTGGTTTACTTACCGAAGCAATTATAATACGGTCCTTATTCGCATCTATAATCTCTTTTATACTCATGGGTTGCCCCGAGCGTTCATTTGATATCGTCTCCAAAGGTGCTATTTTATTGGGAGGCGAATTTACTTCTACAGAATCAATCTCTTTGTTTAGAACTTCCTCCGGCTGTTTATCCTTATTCGCAAGCGTGAGGTTGATCTGCCTGTTTAAAGAATCCAACTCGGATTTGAGTTCCCTTAGTTCCGGCTCCTTCTTAAAAGTCGAATCGATTACCTCTTTAAGTACGGGTATATCTTTTTCCAGCTTTTGATTATCCACCTGATATTTTTCCATCAGGTTCGGTATTTTCTCCAAAGCATTGATGAAATTCTTTGATGCCAGAAGCGGATCGACAGCAATATGCCCGTTATTGTAGCTGTATTTGATATTACCCTCCCCTTCGATAAAGAAACGGTTATCTTTGAACATGGAGCCTTCCTTTTGGCTTTCTTCCGTCTTAACGAGGATTCTAAAGCCGTAGAGTTCTCCGATCTTGAAATACTCTCCGTTCGTCCGTGCATTATCCGAGAGTTGATTCAGTTTCTCTCCTATGGCTTTAGGATCATTACTGCCGAAATTATCCAGACGGATCGGATTTAACTTATTACCTTCCTTGTCGATCTGTACCTTCTCATTAAATGCCGTAAGGTCTTTGGTCATACGGGAGATCATTTCATTATTACTGTCAATCGAACGGGTAGCATCCTCGTATTTATAGATAGCAGAAGATTTACCACGGTTAAATGCCTGGCGTTCGCTTTCCAAAGCGGTAATCTTCTTTTCCAGCTTGGCTTTTTCCAACAGATCAGTGTTACCCGAAAGAATAGCGACATATTCGGAAAAGTTCATGCCCGATCCTTCATCCATGCTGCCCTCGTCAATCGTCCGTGTCGCCATATTGTTTGTCTTTAGCTGATTGATAAATAGCTGCTTATTTTGTAGCAGGTTGAATTTATAGGAATCAAGGCTTTTTTCTACAGCATAAATTAGTACATCAACCTTGTTATCTGCATATAACTTAGCTATTTCATTCCCCTTTCGAATGGCTCTTCCGTCCCGTTGGTTCAGGTCAGAAGGCCGCCAGGGGGTGTCTAAATGATGAATGGCAACAGCCCTTTTTTGGGCGTTTACTCCTGTTCCCAGCATTGAGGTTGAGCCGAATATAACACGGATACGTCCTTCGTTCATTCCGGCGATCAGAGCTTTTCTTGCATTGTCTGTCTTGGCTTCTTGTATAAAGCGTATTTCATGGGCGGGAATCTTATGATCTTCTACCAGTTTACGTTTTATCTCGCTATATGGATTCCATTCTCCGGGTTTGTATGTCCCCAGATCGGAGAAAACAAACTGGGTTCCTTTCTCTTTGTCGTATTTATTATAGTATTCTGCTATCTTAGCAGCACAATGGGATGCTTTGTTATCTATGTGGTCACCGTATGCCATGTCTATCATCCGCATATCCAATGACATTTTGCGGGCATAATCGGTTGCGATCAGCATCTTTGCCTTTTCCTCTTTTTCCGTCAGTTTACTTCTACCCAACAGGGTCGCATCTCCTGTCTCAGCGAATCTCATCAGTTTCTCAATAAACACTTCCTGTTGTGGTGTCGGGGGAATATTGTACAGGATTTCATTCTTTTCGGGACGGTCTATACCGATATCCTTCGCTGTCCTGAAGTCCGTTATTTCCGAATAGAATGCAGCCAGTTCCGGCACTTTGATAAAGTATCGGAAGCGTTCTTTCATTACAATCTGATTGGTCACGGAAAATTCATAGTCGGTACTCTTCTTTGCAAATACGGCTGCCCAGGCATCAAAGGTGTTAATACCCTGCTTATCCAACGCTTTGGGGCGTAGGTATTTGAACAAGAGGTATAGTTCCGTTAAGGAGTTGGATATGGTTGTACCTGACAAAAAAGTTGCTCCCAGATCTTTGCCGCTGCGTTCCTGAATGGTGCGCAGGGCAAAGAGCATATTGAGTGCCCTTTGGCTTCCTTCGGGGTTTCCTAGCCCTGCCACACGGTCGTGACGGGTGGTAAACATTAGATTTTTGAACTGGTGACTCTCGTCTACGAGCAGGTGGTCAATACCCATCATCTTAAAATCGACAACATCATCCGTGCGGTTTTTTATCTGGTCGGCCAGATTATCTAACTTGACTTCCAAATTTTGTTTGCGGATTTCCAAGCCACGTAACATCCTTCTGGATACTTCCTTTCCCTGACTGCGTAGTACATCAAGATTTGGTAGGCTAAGCACCCAGCGCCTTTCCATATTACTATGGTAGGTTTCCAAGCACTCGCCCCCGAACCGGACGTACACGTCTCCGCGTATCCGGCTCTCCACTAAAGTATCAGTCTTGTTTTCCAATGTCAGTCAATTTATGGCAACTCTTACAGAGTGCAATGGTTTTACGTTGTCTTGCAATCATGAGTTTTTCCCAAGGTTTCTTTTTATCTAAACCTTTGAGTTTTCTAACATGATGCATATCCAA
>NZ_JADCLQ010000053.1:0-11396 GCF_015234155.1 Dysgonomonas sp. GY75 | reverse complement strand
GGCTCCAGTTATCTCAAAGGTAACACATAAGCCGATTATGAAACTGACTTCAACAGCTTAGCACCAAAGATTGTGACCTGTGAGCACGTGTATGAAATTTTAATCTTCTTGGCTGTTCCCTTTTAATATATCCAATAACCATGCATTTATTACGATAAGTGCTCTCTCTTGTTTCGCCTGAAATAATGATTTAATAACTAAAAGTCCTATTTAGGGACTATAAACTATAATTTATTTACGTATGAAAATATACATTAGACATATGGTAAGTCAACGATGCAAAATAGTGGTAATACAAGAGTTAAAGAAATTGGAACTCAATTATATTACCGTTGACTTAGGGATTGTTAATCTTTCCACACATCCAACACATGAACAAAATATCCAGCTCAAGCTAGCCATGGCTAAAAGCGGATTAGAACTGATAGAAAACAGGAAGGATATAGTGATCGAGCAGATAAAAATAGCAGTCATAGAATCAATATATTATTCAGAAAATAAATTAAAGATTCCCTTTTCAACCTATCTAAGTAATAAATTAAACCTGAACTACACTTATTTATCTAATACATTTACAGAGTCGCAAGGCTTTACAATTGCGCATTTCATCATTATGCATAAAATTGAACATGTTAAAGAACTCATTCAATACAATGAATTAACTTTTTCGGAAATTGCTTTCAAAATGCATTACAGTAGTATTGGCCATTTATCAAACCAGTTTAAGAAAATAACAGGTACTACTTTATCATTTTATAAGATGCATGGTCAAAAAAGAGAAACCAATATTGAAAACCTGTTAATTCTATAATATTCAATTATAAACACATAAAGCAATAGGGGTATACCGCAAAATAGATAGTACTTCTAATGTTTTAAAAAAAATATTATTTAATTTTCAAATCATCTAATCCTTTTCTGTTTTTTTCTGCTCGTTTATTAGCCTTTTCCGCTCGCTTTTCTTTCAAGTTTTTTTGAGGAGTTTTTTTATCCGCCCGGTCTTTTCCTTTATCTTCTTTTGACATAACTATTAAAATATTAATTATATCCAAAGATGAGAATTATTAAATCTAATATTATTACATAAAAAGTAAAATGAGTTACATATTTTACATATTTACTGAATGA
Organism: Dysgonomonas sp. GY75; assembly: GCF_015234155.1. Taxonomy (NCBI): domain Bacteria; kingdom Pseudomonadati; phylum Bacteroidota; class Bacteroidia; order Bacteroidales; family Dysgonomonadaceae; genus Dysgonomonas; species Dysgonomonas sp. GY75. The sequence continues at coordinate 10,268 of NZ_JADCLQ010000053.1, read as the reverse complement.
CAATTATATTCTAATATCGATAATCTGTAAAACATGTAATTAATAAACGATTAGTTGTAATATATCTAGGGTATAAGAGAACTACCTTTATGAACTAACACCTAATGTGTTAGACAAATTCATATGTCAATAAAAACAGTAAATCCAGCAACAAATGAAAAGCTGAAATCATTTGATGAAATGTCGAAAGATGAAATAGAGACTGTTATCAACCAGTCAGATATTACTTATCAGAGTTGGCGAAAAACAACTTATAAACAACGTTCGGAACTATTGCATAAAGTAGCACAAATATTACGAATAAGAAAAGAAAACCTTGCTGAACTAATCACTACCGAAATGGGGAAACTGATTGGTGAAAGTAAAGCAGAAATAGAACTTAGTGCGGATATCTTTGATTATTATGCTGAAAATGCTGAAAAATTTCTTGCGGATAAGATTTTAAGACCTAAATATGGAGAAGCATTAATACGCTACAGTCCGATAGGAGTTTTACTGGGGGTACAACCTTGGAATTTTCCATTTTATCAGGTTGCACGTTTTGCTGCCCCCAACATTATGATAGGGAATACTATTCTTTTAAAACATGCTTCTAACGTTCCTCAGTGTGGAATAGCATTGAGCGAAATATTTAAAGAAGCAGGTGCTCCACATGGATTGTATATAAACTTATTGATACCTGGCAACAAGATATCAAGGCTTCTTGCCGATGAGAGAATTAAGGGTGCTTCTCTGACTGGCAGTGAGCAGGCCGGAGCCAGTTTAGCAGAAGCTGCAGGAAAAAATATTAAAAAATCAGTCTTAGAACTTGGAGGTAGCGACCCATTTATAGTATTAGATGATGCCAATATCGATAAAACCATTTACTGGGCAGTAATAGCCCGAATGAATAATACAGGACAGTGTTGTGTTGCTGCAAAACGTTTTATTATAATGGAGTCTGTCTATTTTGAATTTCTCAATAAGTTTAAAGCGGCTTTACTGGCCCTAAAAGTGGGGGACCCGATGGATAATGAAACGGAACTTGGGCCATTAGTAAGTGAAGAAGCTTTGACTAACTTATTAGATCAGATAAACAGATCGGTTAAAGCCGGAGCCAGAATAGAATTGGGTGGACGTCGGATAGATCGTTCCGGAGCTTATATGGAAGCAACCATTCTTTCCGATATAAATAAGAATAATCCTGTCTATTCTCAAGAGCTATTTGGTCCTGTTGCATTATTATTTAAAGTAAGAACTGTAGAGGAAGCAATTAGTCTGGCAAATGACACTAGCTATGGGCTAGGTGCGTCAATTTTCACAAGTGATATAAGACAAGGGAAACTAATAGCTGATCAAATAGATAGCGGAATGGTTTTTATAAATCATCCGACATGGACCCAAGCTGATTTACCATTTGGGGGAACAAAGCGATCAGGATATGGACGAGAATTATCAGAATTCGGTACTGAAGAGTTTGTCAATAAGAAATTAATCAGGACAAGCCTTTTAACCGATCCTTTTTAAACGAGGATATTCTGATAAAATTTCACTATAACCTAATTTTAGAAATTAATAAATAAAAAAGAGGATTAATTAAAATCCTCTTTTTTATTTATTAACTAACTTTTTATTGTTATCCTTCTATAGATCGATTGTGTAATACGATCGACAATTCAGAAAGATAAATTTGAATGTTCCTGTATAAGAAAGCTTTTGGGAAGATATGATGATAACATTCCAATTACCAGCAGATTCCAGGCTAGTAGCTATATTATAACCTATGACACTATTTCCTTCTGTAATTAAAGCTGTCTTCTTTTTCTGATTTGGAGACCCGATTCTCATCCTTCCATTCATATGCAAAATGTATTGAATAACTTATAAAGAAAATAATTTGCCTAATATATTTTGTTATACATTTTTGCTTATTAATTACATAATTCACAGATTAACAAGTCATATCTATTTTTCAATTGTTTTAACTATAGAAAGACAGATATCTGTCAGATACAATTTAAAGCATAATCTGAGTATTATGTATGAAAAAATAAAAGCATTGGCCGGATTGTCAACACCGCTATGCTCCATCACTTCCGGTTGACTGAAAATCAAATAATAATTAAAAACAAAGAAAATGGAATTAGGTATCATTGGTTCAATAGTCATTGGCGTCCTTGCAGGTTTTATAGCCGGTTACATTACAAAAGGACGTGGTTTCGGTTTAATTGTAAACCTGATAGTGGGTTTAATCGGAGCGGTCTTAGGCGGATTTCTTTTCAGCGTACTAGGTATAAATTGGGGTGGGATTGTAGGAATGCTGATTGTGTCAGTTGTCGGTGCAGTTGTCTTTTTATGGATACTATCTTTATTTGGCGGGTATAATCGCAATAATAAGTCCGGAGGTAAATCTAACGGTTAGATTATTTAGTTGTAAATAATAAAAAATAAATTATGAAAAAAATCATATTATTACTTGCTTGCATAGCTACAGGACTTAGTCTTTCCGCCCAAAAAGGAGACAAAGCTGCTATTGGCAGTTTAGGTTATCAAACCGATTATAAACGTTTTGCAATCGGTGTACAGGGACGATATAGTATCCTGGATAATGTACGTATAGCTCCCGATATTACATTTTATTTCCCCAAAGATAAAGTAACTGGATTAGACGTTATGTTAAATGTCCATTATGTATTCAATCTTTCAGAGGAAAGAATATCCGTCTACCCTTTAGCCGGTCTGGGTATACAAAATAATTTTTATGGAAAACAATCAGTTATAATCGGGGGAACAGAACAAAAAACTGATTCTCATACAGAAACAGATTTAGCATTCAATCTGGGAGGAGGTATTACCTACCAAGTAGATGACAGGTTCTTTTTGAATGCTGAGGCCCGATTTATATTAGGAGACAACGACTGTGCCGTAATCCTGATTGGATACGGATACAAATTTTAAATAAATAATTACACGAATAAATTATGAAAAAGATTCTACTCCTTTTTATTATTACACTTTCAGCGGTTACCTTATCCGCTCAGCAAAAAGAAGGTCAAAGTACCCAAGCGGGTAGTAATACCACATTTGTTGATAACGGTTTCTGGGATAATTGGTTTATCGGAGCCGGGGCCGGTTCAAATATCTATTTCGGAGACAAAGATGTAGATGCTACTTTTGGGAGACGGATGACGGTAACCCCTAATTTGCAATTCGGAAAATGGTTTAACCCTTATTCCGGAGCTCGTATCAAACTATCGGGAGGAACAAACATACATACTTTCAATAATGATGCATCGCTGATGACCCGCAACAGGTACGTGAGCGCCGAACTAAATTATATGTTGAATGTGACCGATTACCTGATGCCTTATAATGCCGACCGTATTTACGCTTTCATTCCATATATCGGTGTGGGCTGGGCTTACGGCTGGGACTACAAAAAACTACCTGAGTATGCAAGCAACAGCAATCACGTGAACAGTGTAACATTTGATGCAGGTATCATTAACCGTTTCAGATTTTCTCCTCGTGTTGCCCTTGATATTGAACTATCAGGTAAATTGCTTAAAGATGATTTTGACCAACGCACAGGAAGCAAAAGAGGTTATGATCTTTTGGGAACAGCTTCTGCCAGCCTGGTCTTCACAGTCGGAAAGAAAGCCGTATTTACCGAAGCTATATTGAGGGACCAATCAGAGATAGACCAGTTGAACAATACCATTAATATGCAGCGTGCCGATATGGCAAGATTGGCGCAGCGTCCGGTAGAACAGACAGAACCTACTGTGGTTGTAAAAGAAGTTATCCGGGAAGTACAGGTCAGTGAAGAACCGGTCAATAATGTTGTCCTGTTTGGCATTAACAAGGTAAAGGTAGAATCCCATCAGGAAGTCAATGTTTATAATGTAGCCAAATATCTGAAAGAAAATCCGGATAAGAAAGTCAGGGTTATCGGTTATACCGATAAAGAGACAGGAACAGCAGTTATAAATGAAAAATTATCCAGACAAAGGGCTCAGAATGTGGCTGACATCATGACCGGCAAATACGGGATAAATCAGGACCGTGTTATTGTTGAATGGGAAGGGCAAACCAATCCTCCATTCGATGTAATGGAATGGAACCGTGCCGTAATTTTATATATTGAATAATTAAAGAAGAAGGAAAAATGAAAAAGATTTAAAGTATACTGTTTATCTCAGGATGCGTGTTAATACTCTCCTCATGCAATACAAAAACTGGAGCAGACAAAGATTTTGAGAATATGAAAGATTCTGTAAATAAGTCTATTGATAAAGCGGCTGATAAAACAAAAGAGGATGCCGGGGAGGTAAAAGATTCCTGGAATCAGACAAAAGATGCTGTTGATAAAAAAGCAGATACAATCAAGAGCAATATAAAGAAAGACGTCAAAGATATAAAGGAAGATGTTAAGAAAAAATTAGATTGACATCCCAACACGGTGAAAATGCCGACCGATCAGAATAAATAAAGAGGTCGGCTTATTTCAAATTAAACAAAGAAAAATGAAAAAGATTATAAGTATACTGTCTATCTCAGTATTTGTATTGGTATTCGTTTCATGCAATACAACAAGAGGCGCCGGGAAAGATTATGAAAACGCAAAAGAATCGGTAACTGAATCTGTCGATAAAGCCGTTGATAAAACAAAAGAGGGTGTCGGCAATGTAAAAGATTCATGGAATAATACAAAGTCGGATACCATCAAAACTGTTATAAAGAAAGATGTTCCGGTAAAATAGTATTAATATCCGGACTATGTGAAAATGCCAACCGATCACAATAAATAAAAAGGTTGGCTTATCTCAAAGATGAATATAATATGAAAAAGTTACTGATTCTAAGTATAATGATATTAACGGCTGTTGGTTTTATGTCTTGCGGAGACGATGATGACGATGCTCCGGCATTAGGTGCCAATGTGCAGGTTACAGTAAAGAACTTAGTGGGTACTATCCAACCCAATACTACTGTTTACTTATACAAGGATACGGAAGTAGATAGTTCTACAAAAAGTGCAGACGCGGACAAACATGTTGTAACAGATCAGAATGGTGTTGCGACATTCAGTTTAAATTTTACAGAATTAAATCTATTTGAATCCAAAACGACTCTGTCTTTTGCCGTCTTTTATGAGGTTGGAGGTGTTGAATTTATTGCTCCGGGCAGTACTAGTGTGACTGTAAAGAGAAATGATGAGAAAAAACTGAATCTTATAATTCCAATCTAAAAAGAAGAAATACATGGAAGAACAAATAGAAAAAGAAGATGATTATCAGAAAGATAATCATCTGAGTGTTGGAGTAAAAAAATATTTAAAAGTGCTGAATGATGGAGTTCCTGTTGAAACATTATCGAAAGAGGATGCCCGCAATGTTCTTGTAACAGCACAGAATGGAGTAAAAGTAGATTTATCAGGGATTGAAGAATCTGAAAAAATAATTACAGATAAAGATTATCCGGTAAAACTAACGATTGTTCGTCCTAAGGGAATAACAAAAAAACTACCCGCTTTTATTTTTATACATGGAGGTGGGTGGATTTTAGGTGACTATAATACGCATAAACGGATGGTACGCGACTTAGTCATAGAATCGGGATATGCCGCTGTTTTCATAAATTATAACCCTTCGCCAGAAGCTAAGTATCCACAGGCTATCAATGAAATTTATGCAGCTACCAAGTGGGTATCAAAGCATGGAGACGAAATAAATATAGACAGTAAACGTCTGGCTCTGGTCGGAAATAGTGCCGGAGGAAATATGGCTATTGCTACCAGCTTATTGGCAAAGAAAAATAATGATTCATTTATCAAAGTTCAGATTTTATTATGGCCCGTGACAAATACTGATTTCGATACAGAATCGTACAAAATGTATGGTGAACAAAGATTTTTGACTGCATCAATGATGAAATGGATGTTCGATCAGTATACAGCCGATTTAAAACAACGTAAAGAGATTTACCTTTCACCTCTTTTGGCTTCTATTGATGAACTTAGGGGATTACCACCTACCATCGTACAGGTGGCAGAAAATGATATATTGAGGGATGAGGGCGAAGCGTTTGGGCGTAAGCTCGATGAAGCAGGAGTCGATGTTACAACTATCCGTTACAATGGTGTAATTCATAATTTCGGGCTATTGAATGGGTTAGCAGCCTCACCCCAAACACGTTCGATGGTCATATATTCGGCAGGTATATTAAAATATTATCTCAAATAAATAATAAATAGTTATGAAAAAAGTATTATTTGGTCTAGTAATTGGCTCTTTAGCAGGGTATTTAATTCGTAAGCTGCAAGACGATGGGCAATTTGACTGTATTTATGACAATGCCAACAAATTTTTCAGGAAATCAAAGAAAGATTTAAAGAATATAACCGATATTGTTAAAAACGAAGCCGGATATTTAAAAGATCGAGTAGAGGTGAAAACTGAAAAATAAAAAAGAATGTTTTTTCGATTCTTCCGGTAAATGAAATACGGTAAATAAAAATACCATTTAGGGAAATTATTCCTTAAATGGTATTTGCCGTATGTTTTACAAAGATTAGGAATAAAGCTAGAGACCTCTGATCTATACCCATACGATCAAATTTTATCCATATATAATAGGAATTACACATCTAACGAGTCCATAAAGGTATATAATCACACAATGGTATATCTGTAATATACCTACATAGAGCTTCCTATTGCTTTACCCTGTTATTGGATACAATAAATACTTTCATTTATGCTTATTTACTCCATCTGTCATATTTTAATCGTTTAAACCACAATAAGGAATCTACAATGAAAAGTAGAATGAAAGGAAGCATAAGTAAAATACTTATAAATGTTTTTATCCCCAATCCATTGAATTCTCATTCGGATGTAATCTCTTAGCAGGCACAAATACCGAAAAATTTCTATAGATATAAAATGGGGTTGTGTTTGGTAGTTAAAATATTTGTTATTCGTATAAAAAAAAACAATAATTAACTATATGTCAGTATTTTACAGCAAAAAGGCAGTGATCTTTAAATACTTAGACGTATCTTTGTATTAAAGATTTGAGTTTTTATTACAAATTTCATACTTATCCTTTAATTCCGCAGATTTTTAGTTTAAAGTGCTTATTTGCCGTAATTCTCTTCTGATTATTTATTTTATAATTTTTTTACAATGAACATTTTTATCGCAGGTTTGAGTTACGATGTTAACGATGCCGATTTAAACACTCTTTTTAAGGAGTATGGAGTTATTAATTCAGCTAAAGTTATTATGGATCGTAGTACCAGCAGGTCTAAAGGCTACGGGTTTGTTGAAATGGACAACAACGAAGATGCAAATAAAGCAATTTCAAAACTGAACGGAGTTGAATATGATGGAAGAACTATCTCAGTCTCAGAAGCAAGACCTCGTCAGGAAAGAAATAACAACTCTTATGGTAACAATAGAGGAGGTTATAACAACAGATATTGACAAATATTTTACAGATTCAATATAAAAATAAGGTAGCTCAATCGGGCTACCTTATTTTATTTACTCTCGATTATATTTTTATCTTAGTAAAAAATATCTATAGAAAATAAGTTGCTGATAGATGGATTTTAGATAAGATCTTTCAGCGTAGAGATACAACATTGAACAATATGTACTCCAATATTTTGAACTCTGTTTTTTATAAGTAGAGCTGTATATTGATCTACAATACCACACTTTTTTAGGTGTAGAAACAACTATATTTCCGATCCTGATTTTTTGTTTATTTGTCAGATCAGGAGGAGTACTGGTCATAACCTAATTTAAAAAGATATAGGAAAACGTGATGAAGAAAACACTTTTAATAGATGAGAGAGGTGATAGTCTTCCGGCGGGCCTCTCTCTACGAAATGTAATATTATGCAAACATCTTACACTCGCTATATTAAAACAGTAATTACATATATTTCGTTTAATAAATTACTGTTAATTAACCTACTAATAATTTAAACTTCTTAAAGAACGACACCTTCCTTGATTTGAATTTCTTTTATTTTACGATCAGCTTTTTGTTGGGCTTTCATTTTTGACTTTTCTGCTTTTTCGATAGCCTTGAGAGTAGATTTTTCTAATTTTTGTTGATCTTTATTGGCTCTTTTCTCTACATCATTACTTGCATCTTTTCTCGCTTTTTCAGATGATTTTTTATTGTTCTTTTCTTGTTGTTTCTTCGCCTTTTCAATATTTTTTTCTTGTTGTTCCTCTGCGTTCTTAATTTCTTTTGCTTCTTTCTCCTTAATTTTAGTTATTTCAGATGATGTCTTTTCACTGATTACCACATTTTTCCCGTGAAGAAAAACAGGTAGCGATATGCCTATCAGCATAATTGTAAAAATGATAATTTTTTTCATTTGTTTTTGTTTTGAATAATATATTCCTATTATAATAAACATTTGAAAGAATTATTAGTTGGTTATTTCACAACAAATTAACGAATATTGTTTATCAGTTCTAGATTGAAGTACAAATAGTTTATAACCTTATTCAACAGAGTAATTCACTATAAATCTTTCATAAAGAAACGAGTAAAATAAAATTCATGGAAATTCATTTCAGCCGCTTACATGATAGGTGTTTAACTATTAATAACTTGTAGATAATGACAAAATATAATAATTTACTATTAGTGCTTGAAAATAATTTTACCTTTACAATACATCAGCCTTTTACTGCGAAAGATATACTCCTCTCAGAAACATTTGAGAAAAAGGAAAGATCAGATGTAGAAGGCATTAATTAATATAGTACAATGTCAATTACAAATATCCGTTTAGAAGTTATGCACTTCTTAGAAAAAAATGTAGATCATTTTATTACTCAGTTTTTGGTTCCTGTTGAAAAAATATGGCAACCGTCTGATTATCTCCCCGACTCAGAAAAAGAAACTTTTTTTGAGGATGTAAAAGAATTACGCGAACTGGCCAAAGAACTTCCTTACGACTTTTGGGTCGTATTGGTCGGGGACACCATCACCGAGGAGGCTTTGCCCACTTATGAATCGTGGCTGATGGATGTAGAAGGTATAGACAATGTAGACGGAGAAAAGCGCAACGGCTGGTCAAAGTGGATCAGGCACTGGACAGGAGAGGAAAACCGTCACGGCGATTTATTAAACAAATATCTTTATTTATCCGGCAGAGTGAATATGAGAGAGATTGAGCAGACTACACAACATCTGATCAATGACGGCTTTGATATTGGAACAGGAAGAGATCCTTACAAAAACTTTGTATACACCAGTTTTCAGGAATTGGCAACCTTCATTTCACACAATCGTGTAGCAGAAATGGCTCAAAAAATGAGTAATGATAAATTGTCGAGAATGTGTAAACGTATTGCAAGTGACGAAATGAGGCATCACCATGCTTACAGCGAATTTGTAAGGCGCATATTTGAGGTGGACCCTAGTGAAATGATGCTCGCTTTCCAGTATATGATGAAACAAAAGATTGTTATGCCCGCTCATTTCCTGAGAGAATCGAAAGAGAAAATAAGTACTGCCTTCGAACAGTTTTCAAATGCTGCACAGCGCATCGGGGTATATACTGCCACTGATTACGTAGATATTATGCAAAAACTGATAGATAAATGGCAGATAGATAAAATTTCAGGATTAACAGACGAAGCAGAACGTGCCCGTGATTTTCTGATGAAGCTTCCTGCACGTATGTCTAAAATATCAGAACGATTGGTTGTTCCAATCGATTCTTATATTTTCAAATGGGTACAACCTGCTGTGAAATAATACCATTGGACGAAGTATTGTCATTATTCGTGGCAATACAGGTGAAAGATAAACTCTTATTTAAGAAGTTATTACAGAAAGTCGAATTTGAATAAATAAAGTCAATCAAACGCAGATAAGAGCATATTAAAGAATTCCATCATGTATAAATGTTAAAATACGTCGATTTGTTTATAATTGTAGTTAGCAGAATAGCGCAAAACGAAGAAGTATAATTGTTACCAACTATAAACAAAGCCCAGACCCTAATCGTTATTTTTTCAAGTCATCCAATCCTTTACGATTCTTTTCTGCTCGCTTATTAGCCTTATCCGCTCGTTTCTCTTTTAGATTCTTTTGAGGAGCTTTTCTGTCTGCTCTATCTTTTCCTTTTTCTTCTTTTGACATAGTTTTTTTGTTTTAAATAGTTTTTCAAGATCAGGATTTCTTATCGAAAATATATTACATAATTAAAGCCATAAGTTAGATAATTAATAGTTTCAACACTTTTGATG